>CAKZVL010000159.1 GCA_937922155.1 uncultured Paracoccaceae bacterium
CTTGCGCGAAATCGTCGGCACCGACGGCGAATTCACTATGGATGAAATCAGCTATCAAATCCGCAACATCATCGTGCAAGAATTTTCCCGCGTGATCGCGCAATCAGGCATCCCCGTTCTAGACATGGCCGCCAATACCGCCGATCTGGGCAAATTGATCGCCCGCGCCATCGAAAACACGATGAAAGAATACGGGCTTTCGATTCCCGAACTCTACATTGAAAACATCAGCCTCCCCCAAGCCGTGGAAAAGGCGCTGGATAAGCGTACCTCAATGGGTCTTGTCGGCGATCTGGATCAATTCACCCGCTACTCCGCGGCGGAGGCGATGACCACCGCCGCCTCCAACCCCGGTGGCGATGGCGGCATGGGCGCAGGGCTTGGCATGGGAATGGGCATGGCAATGGCCAACCAAATGCAGGCCGGACCATGGGGGCGCACAGCCCACGCGGCACCGCCACCGCCGCCACCCGTTGAACACGTCTGGCACATCGCTGAGGGCGGCAAAGTCACTGGACCCTTTTCCAAAGCGGCGATCGGACAACAGGCCGACGCAGGCAAAGTGACCCGCGAAACCATGGTCTGGACACCGGGTCAAGATGGCTGGATGAAAGCCGAAGACGTAATGGAACTGGCGCAATTGTTCACAATCATGCCGCCACCACCACCCAAAGCCTAAATGCGAAACAAGGCTGTTAAACCAGACAGCCTCTTTGGAATAACGCATGACTCAGATTGATCATCGCTTCCCCTGCGACACCTGCGGGTCAGACCTTCGGTTTGACCCCGGCACGCACCAGCTTGTCTGCGATCACTGTGGCAACACAGAACAGATCGAAGGCGGCGGGGCGCCCCGTTTGCAAGAACTCGACCTCAAGGCGGCGCTCAACAACCAGCTCGCCGACGAAGAAATCGAAGTCACCCGCGTCACAACATGCCCCAACTGCTCTGCCAGTTTTGAATTTGACGCCAATATCCACGCTGCCGAATGCCCGTTTTGCGCAACCCCAGTGGTCGCCGATACAGGCACGCACAGGCACATCAAACCACGCGGCGTCCTGCCCTTTGCCTTGGACGAAAGCACCGCACGAGCTGAGCTGATCAACTGGCTTGGCAGCCTCTGGTTCGCCCCAAGTGGGCTAACCGACTATGCCCGTAAGGGACGCGCGATGAACGGCGTCTATGTCCCCTACTGGACGTTCGATGCCGAAACCAAAAGCCGTTATACCGGCGCGCGCGGCACGCATTACTACGAAACCAGAACCGTGCGCCGCAACGGCAAAACCGAACGCATCCGCGTCCAGAAAACCCGATGGCGCAACGTCCAAGGCCGCGTTGCACGCTTCTTTGACGACATCCTCGTCCTCGCCTCACGCTCCTTACCGAAAAAATACACAGACGGGTTAGAACCATGGGATCTGTCCTATCTGGAACCGTATAAGCCCGAATATCTAGCAGGCTTCCGCGCCGAAGGGTATCAAATCGAACTGGACGACGGCTTTGACGAAGCGCGCGCCTATATGGATCGCATGATCGCACGCGACGTCAAACGCGACATCGGCGGCGATGATCAACGCATCAACAACGTCCAAACCAACTTCAGCGACATGACGTTCAAACACGTTTTGCTGCCCGTCTGGCTCGCCGCTTACAAATACCGCGGCAGAACATTCCGCTTTGTCGTCAACGGACGCACCGGGCGGGTCCAAGGGGAACGCCCCTATTCGGCGTGGAAGATCGCTTTTGCAGTTATCCTCGGTCTCATCCTTGCGCTGATTGCGGGATATGTTATCGCTATCAGCCAAGAAAACGGTGGAGTAATAAGCTTTGATCCTGTGTTGCGGTGAAGCCCTGATTGACATGTTGCCCCGGCAATCTGTGACAGGCGAAAATGCGTTTGCACCCCATGCGGGCGGCTCAGTCTTTAACACCGCGATCGCCCTTGGGCGCTTGGGCGCGGACGTCCGGTTCTTTTCAGGGATCTCCACCGACATGTTCGGCGACATCCTGCGCGATGAACTTGCGGCCAGTAAGGTCGACGCGTCCCCCATCGCCATCAGCGACCGCCCCTCAACACTGGCGTTTGTCAAACTGGTCGACGGTCACGCAACCTACGCTTTTAATGACGAAAACACCGCCGGGCGCATGCTGACCGAGGCAGATTTGCCCAAGGTTGAGGCCGACGCGCTGTTCTTCGGCGGCATTTCTTTGCCCGTCGAACCCTGCGGCACCGCCTATGAAACACTCATGCTGCGCGAAGCACCCCATCGCATGACGATGATCGACCCCAACATCCGGCCCAGCTTTATCAGCGATGAAAAAAGCTATCGCGCCCGCCTGACTGCCATGATGTCCGCAGCAGACGTGGTAAAAACCTCTGACGAAGATTTGCACTGGATCAACGGCACCCACGACGCCACTAGCCTGCTTGAGGACACACAAACGCAAGTCGTGCTCCTCACCCGCGGCTCCGAAGGCGTGACTCTCCTGACCCGCGACGGCGTGACCCATGTTGACGCCGTCCCGGCAGAGGTTGTGGATACGGTCGGCGCCGGTGACACATTCAGCGCAGGTTTTTTGGCCGGCCTTGATCGCTCCGGCCACCTGTCCAAAGAAGGGCTAAAGCGCGCAAGCGTCGATGACCTGCACAAAGCCGCCTCTCTCGGCGCACAAGCGGCCTCTATCACCGTCAGCCGCGCAGGCGCAAACCCACCCTGGGCGCACGAACTTTGAGGGCACTGCTCCAACGCGTCAGCGAAGCCGCAGTGCGCGTCGACGGGACGACAATCGGGCAAATTGATCACGGCCTCTTGATCCTCGTCTGCGCGATGCAAGGCGATGACCAGACAAAGCCCGCCCTCTTGGCCAATAAAATAAGCAAACTGCGCATCTTTCCCGATGATGCAGGCAAGATGAACAAATCAATCCTCGACACCAGCAGCAGCGCCTTGATCGTCAGCCAATTCACCCTTGCCGCCGACACGTCACGCGGCAACAGGCCCGGCTTTTCGCAAGCCGCAGCCCCCGACGACGGGCGCGCGCTTTACGAACAATTTCAACAAGAAATGACCCAGCTGGGGATCTCCATCGCCACCGGTCAGTTCGGAGCGGATATGAAGGTCAGCCTGATCAACGACGGTCCTGTCACACTCTGGCTAGACGTCTGAGCCAGCGGTCAGGCTAACATCCACGCGCCAACACCAGAACCCAATTCGGCCCCTTTGCCCCATCGGTGATCGCAATGCCAAATTGCTCGGCCCGCGGGTGCAGCATGTTTGCGCGATGACCAGCCGAATTCATCCAACCGTTCACGATCTGCGATGAATTTGGATAGCCCCAGGCGATATTTTCCGCGACCAAACATTGCTTGAACCCTGTGGCATTCACTCGCTCTGCGACGTTACTGCCATTGCTGCCATTATGGCCGAAAAACGCATTCACTGACATATCACAAGCATGCGCCATCGCAGCCTGCCCTAGGCGGCGATCAAACGCGACCTGCCCCAATCCATTGGCAGCACGATTGGCGTTCAAACCTTGTGCAACTTCGCTGGCAAGCGCGTTCACATGCGAAGGTGTCGTACAAGATGCCAACGCAGGGGCAGCCACGAAAGCAAGACCTGCAGAAAAAATGGCGTTCAATAGCGTGCGTTTCATCAGATCAAACTCCGGTCAGTAAATCTCAACGAATAGATTACTCCGATACTTTGGCATCATGGTGTCCCAGCTTTGACCAAACCGCGACGTTAGCTCCCAATCCGCGTCAATCCTGACGTCAGCGTTGCGACCGCAAACATCCCCGCCGACAAGGCGACAATCGTTGGCCCCACAGGCGTGTTTGCCATCACCGCCAGCTGCACCCCCCCCACCGCGGCCAAGGCGCCAAGGCTCATCGACCACAACGCCATACTCTCAGGCGTAACCGCGAAACGCCGCGCGGTTGTGGCCGGAATGATCAGCATAGCCGTGATCAGCAACGCCCCAACAACCTTGATCGCAACAGCCACTACAGCCGCCAACAGAAGGGTCAAAATCAAACCTTCACGCCGCGGGGCCAAGCCCGAGGCATTGGCCAAATCCGGGCTTAACGTCGATGTCAACAGCGCGCCCCAGCGCAAGTACAAAATCGCAAGGACAAGGACAGCACCGCCCCAGATCACCGCCAAATCCACCCGCCCAACGGTTAAAACGTCGCCAAACAGATAAACGTCAAGATCCACGCGCACGCCCGGGATCAACGACACAGCCACCAGTCCAAGGGCAAGCGCGCCATGGGCCAACACGCCCAGCAGCGCATCCGCACCCGCCCCCGTCCCTTGCAAGGAAAAGAATAACAATCCCATCGCCAACGCCACGACAATGACCCCAACAAAGATCGAGGTCGAAAACATCAACGAAAGTGCCACGCCCAAGACGGCCGCATGGGCCGTCGCTTCACCAAAATAAGCCAACCTGCGCCAAACGACAAAACAACCCAAAGCTCCGGCCGCCAGCGCGACACCAAGGGCCGCAAGGCCCGCCCGGATCAGAAAATCATCTAACATCGTTATGGCACCTTATAGACTTACTCTTCAAATACGTGGTCGTGACTATGGTCGTGACGATGATCATGGTCATGACGGTATAGCGCCAATGCGCCTCCCGTCCCAGACCCAAATAATTCACGATAGGCCGGCGCCGCCGAAACAACCTCAGGTGTGCCTTCACAACACACATGGCCATTCAGACAAATCACCCGATCGGACGCGCTCATCACGACGTGCAATTCATGGCTCACCATCAGGACCGCGCAACCCATCGTTTTGCGCACAGCATCAATCTGCTGATAAAACTGCGCAGACCCCGGCTGATCCAACCCCTGCGTTGCCTCATCCAGCATCAACACATCAGGCTCGCTCAGGATGGCGCGGGCCAACAGCACCCGTTGAAACTGCCCACCTGATAAATCCGACATCTGCGTCGCCGCAACATGGGCCACCCCTGCGGCTTGCAACGCCGTGTCTGCTGCCTCCTTGCCCACCCGCTTTGGCAAATCCAAAAATCGGCGCACCGTGATCGGCATGGTCTGATCCACATGCAGCTTCTGCGGCACATATCCAATGCGCAAGCCCTCTGCGCGCTCAACCCGGCCACTGTCAGGCTCAATCGCCCCGACCAAAACCCGCAGCAACGTGGACTTCCCCGAACCATTCGGGCCAACGATCGTCACGATCTCGCCGCGCGTAAGGATCAAATTGACATGATCCAGAACCTGATGATTGCCAAATCGCACGCCGATGTCGGTCACAGTCAATAGCGTCATGCAGCGTCCTGACATTCGGGGCACAGGCCCTCTGCTTCGATAATGGTGTGTTCAACGACAAACCCGCTCGCTTGGGCAGAACGACGCAAACCCACACTCACGTCCTCTGCCTCCGCAACGGTTTTGCACCCACGACAAATCAAAAACGCAGGCGTGTGATCCGCCCCGGGCAAGGCGCAAGCGACAAATGCATTAAGCTTTTCAATGCGATGGGCAAACCCATGATCCACCAAAAACCCAAGCGCACGATAGGCCACAGGCGGTTTTGACCCCAGCCCTTCCTCGCTCAAACGGGCGAGAACGTCATAGGCGCCCAAAGCCTCATGCGCTTCCAGTAAAATCTCCAAAACGCGCCGCCGCACCGGTGTCATGTTCAACCCTTGAGTCGCACATTTCGCATCTGCGGCGCTCAGTCCGGTGCTCACACAATCGCGATGGTTGTGATCTGAAAAGCCTGTTGTGTCCTGAGGCATTTTTTGCCCTTGTTATGTTATAACATACCAAGTATAGCCCAGCCGTCCAACCAGAGCAAGAGAACATTCATGCGCACCACCCTCCCGACAATGCTGATCGTCGCGGCCTCCACCGCCCAAGCCGATCCCAAAATCGTCACCGACATTGCCCCCGTGGCCAGCATCGCCTCACAAATCATGGGCGATATCGGCACCTTAGATACCCTGTTGCCCCCAGGCGCAGACCCCCATGACTTCGCCTTGCGCCCCTCAGACGCGCAAGCCCTGACAGAGGCTGACGCCCTATTCTGGGTCGGCGAAGGTCTAACGCCGTGGCTAGAAGGTCCCGTGGCAAACTTGGTCGCCGACACTGCGTCCGTTGAACTGATGGAAACCTCCGGCTGGCTAAAACTGGATGTGCGCACCCTGATCGAAGACCATCACGGCCACGATGATCATGATGATCATGACGATCACGCAGGCCACGACCACGAAGGCACCGACCCACACGGCTGGTATTCCCCCGCCGTTGCCGTGGCATGGGCCAACACAATCACGCAAAAGCTATCTGAAATCGACGCAAACAACGCCGCGCAATACGCTGATAATCAACGTGTATTCGAAAATTCAATATCAGAGCTGACAAACGAAATGCGCGCAACATTGTCGGACATGCCTCCCATCCTTTGGGCGCATGACGGCTATCAATACTTGGAAAAGGAATTGGGCCTCACCGCCTTTGACCTGCTGTCCAGCTACGACGGCGAACAACCCGGCCCGGCCACCCTACGCGACATTCGCGACCGGATGGCGGGCACGCCAGAGGTTTGCATCGTCCTCGACCAAACCATATCAGATGCGATGGGACGCACCCTTTCAGAAGGCTTGGAAAACAAGGTCGTGCGGATCAACACGCTCACAACCGATACCTACCAAGACATGATGCGCCAGCTTAGCGCGGACCTATCCCAGTGTAAGATCGACAGCTAAAGCACTGAAACCTATAAGTCCTTTGAAAACAAATGCAGGCGGTGCAACTTGCGCGCGCCTGCTTTTTCCTTCTGCGCTAGCGACGCTCCATTCTCATCCGCGATCCACGTATTGCCAAGGGTGTCATACCCCGCATCCTGCATCGCCATAATGACCCGGCGCAGGACAACAGGGTTCACACCCTTTCCCTGCAAATGCGGCATAACGCCAATAAATATCAGCACAGCCCGCTTGTTGGTGAAACGATGCTTGAGGAAATGAAACGGCGCTGTCAGCCCGATCCGCGACTTGATCCGCTTCAACAGCGGGTTCAAATCGGGCACGCAAATGATGCAGGCCGCAGGCGCGCCCTTGTGATGCAAGACTGCAGAAATGCGCGGGTCCATCACCCACTTCATATCTTTGGCCTGAAAATGAAACTCTTCCTTTGATACCGGCACAAACATCGGATTCTTGGCGAACGACGCATTCAGGATCAGCCGCGCCTCTTCCATCCGCCTTGGGATCGTGGATCGCGTGATCGGTGCAAAGGTGAAATCAGGATCATCCAAAATCGCCTGTTGCTTGGGCCCAATCGCCGGCGGCGGCGCGCCTTGCAGCTCCAGATCATGGGTGGTCATCGGAAATTCAGCCGTAAAGCCATTCTCCCCAAGCAGCCGCGCAATATGCGCAGGCGAATACACCAGATCAAGGTACGGTGCCTTGTCAAAATGATCCGTCATCACTCCAATCTGCTGCATCGCGGTCAGGTTAAAATTACCCATAATCCGGCTCAGCCCACGGGCGCGGCACCAATCTTGCGCCCGCTCCAACAGCGCTGTGGCAACCTCTGCATCATCGGCACAATCAAAATACCCGAAATACCCAAGCCGCTGATCATGCAACGCATTGGACGCGCCGTGTTCATGGGCCGTAATCCGACCCACAACTCGGCCCCCACGATGCGCTGTGAAATAAGCAAGATCGCTGGTCCCATCCGCAAACAGCGGGTTTTCGTCCAAATCCAGAAACCGTTTCAAATCCGCCTTCAACGGCGACACATAAAGGGTATCAGCCCCATAAGCCGTAAAAGGTGCGTTGAAGAAGGCGTCGAAGTTACCGGTTTCAATACGTAAATTCATAATGCCGCCCAAACTGTGAACCTCACATGTCACGCGATATGGCGTCCACAGTCAAGCGTGTCAGACGACGACCACGCGCACCCAAAGCACAATGGCGATAACGTCAGAAGCATCCAGAGTTTTCCAAAACTCTGCGAAACTTTTTCGGAAAAGTTCCCCCCCAACCTTAACTAATCATACCTTCCCTCAGCGACGCCCCATCAAAAATCAGTCGGCGCGCCACCCTCAGACTTACGCCGCTCCACAAAGGCAGCCAGCTCTTCACGTATCGCCACATCCATCGGCGGCTCCTCAAAAGTGTTCAGAATGTCCTTATAGACATGGTGCGCCCGCTCTGCAGTCCAAGTGGCCCCTGCCAGCTCCCATGCTTCAAAGTTCTGCCAATCGCTGACAAAGGGCGAATAGAACGCCTTTTCATAGCGGTCTTGCGTATGCTGGATGCCAAAGTAATGGCCATTAGGGCCAACCTCCGCAATTGCATCCAGCGCCAATGACGCAGGATCCGTCGCCGTCAATTCCGGCTCCATATACCGCTGGATCATCTGGATCACTTCGCAATCCATCACGAACTTTTCCGGGCAGGCAATCAGACCACCTTCCAGCCACCCTGCGGCGTGGTAGACCATGTTGGTCCCGCTTTGCACCGCAGACCAAAGCGCGTTGGAAGTTTCCCACATCGCCTGTCCATCCGGCACATTCGCCGCACACGACCCCGACGCGCGCATCGGCAACCCATAAAACCGCGCCATCTGCCCTGTCATCTGGGTCGCGCGCATATATTCCGGTGTGCCAAAGGCGGGCGCGCCCGTTTTCATATCCACGTTGCTCGTGAACGTCCCAATCGCACAAGGACACCCCGGCCCCACATATTGGAACAACGCAATCGCGCACAGCGCCTCCGCAATCGACAGGGTCACCGCCCCCGCCATCGTCACAGGCGCCATCGCCCCCGCCAATGTAAACGGCGTGACAACAATCGCCTGTTGGCGACGGGCAAACCGCAAACAACCATCAATCATCGGCTGGTCATGTTTCAGCGGCGATGTGGAATTGATGTTGGTGTAAATCTTGGGCGAGGCATCGAATTCCGCATCGCTCCACCCGCCCGCAATCCGCACCATCTCCATCACGTCTTCGACGCGTTCTTTGCCCAGCGAATAGGCATGGGGCACCTTATCCGTCAGCGTTAACTTGTCATAAAGAATATCCAAATGACGGACAGAGGCGTGCACATCTACCGCCTCCACCGGATAGCCACCGGCAAAATGGATGCAGTTGAAATGCTGCGTCAGGCGCAACAAATTCTGGCTTTGCGCCCGCGTGCCCGACACCTTTTTGCCGATCTCAAGATCGAAATAATTCGGCGGCGACGACACATTGCCAAACAGGATATGCTTGCCCCCCATTTGCAGCGTCTTGTCCGGATTGCGCGGCGTGATGGAAAACGTCGCAGGCGCACGCGCCAGCATCTCCATCACCCAATCGCGCCCCATGCGCACATTGGTGCCGTTGACGGTGCACCCGGCCTCTTTGAAAATCTCCATCGCTTCTTCATTCAGAAACTCGATCCCGATATCCTCAAGGATCGTCATCGCCGCATTGTGGATCGCTTCAACACCCTCCGCGTCCAGCGGCTCTGTGGGTCGATCCACATTGACGGGAATGCGCCAAGGCATCTGATCAATCCCCGCGCCACCACGCTTTGCCGCATTTGCTGCGCGCCCACCGCCCCGTTTTCGTGACTGTCGTGCCATATCCAACCCTCCGTCTTGCCCCTAGCTTGGCGGGTTCAAAAACAATTGGATGGTACGTTTGCGACAAATACCGTCGCTTTAGCTAAGGGAGGCGAGCCAACCGGGCAGATCTCCAATCGACGCCAGAACCACATCCGCAAAGGGCGCAAGTTCTTCGCGCGGCGCAGGCCCGCTCAGCACGCCAACACAGCGCATCCCTGCCTCACGACCCGCGTGCAAATCATGCAAACTGTCGCCGATCATTACGCACTCCGCAGGCGCAAGGCCGGTTTGCTCACAAAACGCCAAAAGCTGCCCCGCCGCAGGCTTGCCTCCATATCCGCTGTCGTATCCCGCAATGAACTCAAAAAAACCCTCAACCCCTGCCCTTTGCAAGTGCGCACGGGCCGGTGCCTCTGCATCATTGGTCGCAATGCCAAGGGCAAAACCCGCAGCCTTTAGCTGCTCAAGCAACGCCACCAACGGCGCCGCCTCAACCTGCGGCGCATCAGCCGCCGCTGCATTCATCCGCTGCAACAAGACCTCGCGATCTTCAGACACAAACTCAAGGATCACATCGGCAAGCTCACCCGCGCTCGATGCAATCACAAGGCTTCCGGGCAAAAACTGCTCTGCTTGCAAATCATAGCCAAGACGTTGCGCCAACGGCCCCATCACCGCAGGATCGCCCGCCGTGACATCCGCCAACATGGCCTTCGTCCAAACACCCCAGGTCGCGTTGAAATCAAACAACGTCCCGTCTTTGTCAAAAATCAAACCTTTGATCATGAAATATCCGGCACCGCTCACGTCCAGTGAATTTGCTCCGCCCCCGGCAGCGCCATCCGCGCCCGCAACGGCAGCTCATAGCTCAGCGCATTGGCATCACAAAACGCCATAACCCACGCATCATCCATCGTCAGAAAATCCAAAACGCTGGCCAATAGGGCAGGATCATCCGCGTTATTTATCAAATCGCTCGCCGCACTTCCGGTCGAGCCTAGGAAAACATCCCGCAAATCATCGTTGGTCACGATCCAAGCAAGCGCCTTAAGGGCGATGGTTTGAGATTCTTCAGGGGACATCACGGACCTGCTTCAAAGGGAAAGGAATTATTAACTAGTTCCACAGAATATCATCGCAACAGGAGTCGTCATTTACGAAATTCTAACCGCAGAAGAGGTGAAAAGGAATGGCAGGACGCATTCTCATTTTGGATAGTGTGGCAACAAACCGAATTGTGCTTAAGGTCAAAATGGCCGCAGCCCAATATGACGTCCAAGGTTGCGAAACCCATAGCGAAGCATTGGCCCTCATCGACGCACAATGCCCTGACCTGATCCTGATCAATATGTCCGACCCCGTCGAAGACCGTTATGCCTTTTGCAAGGGATTGCGCCAAAACATCAAAACCGAATCCATCGGCATCATCTGTATGGGCGTCGCCGACACCGCGCGCGCCCGTTTTGCCGCCATGGATTGCGGCGCAAATGACGTCCTGCCCCGCCCCATCAGCGACACACTGATGATGGCGCGGGTACGCAGCATTCTGCGTCAACGTAACATCGGGCTGGAATGGCAATTGCGCGCAGACGCCTGTCGCGCCCTCGGGTTTGAGGAAGAAGGCGCACCAATGCTGCGCCCTATCAACGCCGCCTTGCTGGTCTTTGGCAACGACATGCGCTCCAAACTGCAATCAACCGTGGACGAAGCCATCGGTCAAAACGTCGCCCGTTTTGCCGCCCTGTTGTCGCAAAACTCAAAACAGCTGCCCAATCAAACCGAATTGATCGTGGCCGATGCCTCCAGCAGCGACCTTGATCCTCAGCATTTGTTCCAAATGATTGCCGACCTGAAAACCCGGCCCGAAACCCGGCTTGCCGCACAGCTGATCATCCTCGCCCAAGGCCAAGAAGAAGCCGCCGCGATGTGTCTGGACCTCGGGGCAGAGGATGTGGTGTTCACCAACGCCTCTGCTGGCGAACTCAAGATACGGATAAAAACACTCATGTTGCGCAAAGCCCAGCGCGACAAAATGAACAACTCCGTGCTCGACGGGCTCCATGCCGCCGTCACCGACCCGCTCACAGGCTTGCACAATCGCCGCTACGCGGACATGCACCTTGTCAAAATCGCAGAACAAGCGCGCACAACAGGCCACGAATTTGCATTGATGGTCATCGACATTGATTTCTTTAAGGCGATCAACGACACATATGGCCACGCCGCCGGCGACGACGTGCTCAAGGCGCTGTCAGACCGATTGCGCCAGAACCTGCGCTCGATCGACCTTTTGGCGCGGATCGGTGGTGAGGAATTTATGATTGTCATGCCCGACACCTCCACCGACCTCGCCGAAATGGCAGCAGATCGCTTGCGACAACTGGTCAATGACCGACCCTTCCGCATTCCGGGCAACGATCAACCGTTAAAAGTCACGATTTCCATAGGCGTCGCCGTTGATCGGGCGGTTGAAACCAATGGATTTGATGCATCCCTTTTGATCGGCCAAGCGGACGCCGCACTTTACGTGGCCAAGGCGGGTGGACGGAACATGGTCTCCGTCTCCCACGCCGCAGCCTAGGGCCTGTTGACATTCCCCACGTTTCACCAGTTTCTGTCCAAAATTGCTCAGTGCTAGGAAAATGAGCGCCGCACTAACGGGTTAATGCAAGCGAATTTGACGACGGACTGGGCAATTTTGACGAAACCCCGAAAGGGGCGCGGCCCATTTTGCCCCTGTCTGCTCTGATTTTCGCTAACGATAGCGGTATCGCTGCGCTCAAATCAGCTTGCCAGAGGCAAAATGGGACACGCGCTGGTGAAACGTGGTGATTGTCAACAGGCCCTAGGGCCTTTGGCCGTCGCGCCGTCTCGATGTCTGTTCCAACCGATCAGCAAAGGCTATGCGATCCTGCACAGACATACCGCTCAAATGCTCCACCAACGCGTCCTGCGCCGCCGCCTGCAACTGGGTTGAACGTCGGCTAGAACGCTCCAAAATCGCGGCCAAGGCAGCGGTGTCCAACTCATCTTGGCGCAAAAGCTCTTGTATCTCCTGCATAGTCCGGCGCGGCGCGGCGCGGTCCCCACGTCTGAAATCCGTGCGCTCCCGCAGGGCACGCGCCACCTCACGGCGATCTTCCTCGCTTAACGCACGGCCAAGCGGACCCACGCCAAGCTCGATCCCACTCGGTGCGCCGCCGCCAGCTTTGGACCGGGCAAACGCCCCGCCAATCACGCCCAAAAACGCAAGGTTGAGCGCAAGCGACGCGACAAGCACAATACGAAAAATGCGCGTGGGCTTTGGTGTTACGTCATCAGCCATCGCTCAGCTCTCCAAGAAAATCATCATATTCCGCAACAAACGAAACCGACGCCGTGTTGCCAAACATATCTGACGCAATATCTTCGATCCCCGCAGGGGGCGCGATACCCAGCCAGACACCGGCAACACCCGCCGCCGCAACCCCGCTCAACGCAGGCCAGCCGCCTAGCATGTCCCAAAACGATACCTTCTCAGGCGCACGCGCGGCCACAGCCAACCCCTGCGCCTCCGGTTGCAATGCCTGCCCGTCCGCCCGAATACGCGCCATCAACGCCTCACTTGGTGCAGGCGTCTCAGCCCGACCGGCCGCAAACAGATCGTCGAGGTCAGTCATCTTTGGATCGCTCATTCTTCAAATCCCAACTCTGCCTTGCGGTGCGCAAGCGCAGCTGTCAAAGCCCGCTTGCCCCGTGATACCAAACTTTCGACCGCTTCCACGCTTAAATCCATAATCTCTGCAATTTCCGGATTGCTGCACCCTTCCAAATGGCGCAACGACACCGCTTGCGCCTGCCGTTCTGGCAGTTGTGCAAGGGCCTCGCTCAAGGCCCGCGTACGCGCCCCCGCTTGCAACTGATCCACCGCCGACAACGCCGGATCTTGCGGATCGGGGGCCTGATCCAGTGGTGTGTGCCGTTTGCGACCGCGCAACTTGTCGGTGCACAGATTGGCCACCACCCGGTACAACCACGTCGACACCTTCGCGCGGTCCGGCTCCCAATCGGGGGCGATCTTCCAAAGCCGGATCATCGCCTCTTGCGCAATATCCTCTGCCTCGGCCTGATCCTGCAACATGCGAAACGACTGCCCGAACACACGCGGAACCAGCCGCGCG
The DNA here is from genome assembly GCA_937922155.1 of uncultured Paracoccaceae bacterium. Taxonomy (GTDB): domain Bacteria; phylum Pseudomonadota; class Alphaproteobacteria; order Rhodobacterales; family Rhodobacteraceae; genus Cognatiyoonia. The sequence goes on from CAKZVL010000159.1 coordinate 13,762, forward strand.
GTCAAATCCTGCGCGGCTGCCCTGTCGCCATTGGCATAGGCCACCAAAAGGGCGGCATCTGTTTGGGCCTCTGGATCTGTCATATGATACTGATTGGTACATTCGCATCCATGTGGAACGTGGTACGGGCCTTTGACGGCCCGCACCAGTCGTTCTTAGCGCCCGCGGCGGCCCTTGCCACCGCGATCACCACGGCCGCGACGTTCACCTGCATCCGCGAATTCTTCTGCGCTCACAGCGCCGTCTTCATCCGCATCAATACGCTCAAACGCGCGTTCGCTGATTTCGCCACCACCGCGACGGACAACGTCCATCTCCGCTTGGCTAACGCCACCATCTTCGTTGGTATCAAGCCGTTCCAACATCCGCGCCACACGCTCCGCGGCGCGCTCGTTCGCAGTGGCCAGCAATTCAGCCTCGCTCAACACACCATTCCCATCCGTATCCAACCCGGCAAAGCGCACATCGCCCGCCGCTTGCATTTCTTCAAGGGTGAGGCTCCCGTTTCCATCCGCATCCAATGCTGCAAAATCAGGGCGCCCCTGCGCAGACGCATCCGTCGCAATCATTGTGAAACCTCCAACGATAGATGCCATCAAAAGTGTCGTTTTCATTCGTTCTTCCTCTTCAAACTTTGGCCAATCTCTTGGCCGTGGATGTTCTTAAAACGGGGCACCCCAGATTTTCCGTCGCACTTTGTGTGATTTTTTGTCCTCTTTTCATTTTCACCAGAAAGGCTCATGTAAATCAGACCAAGGAAAGAACACTGATGACGCCCCAAGACCGCCCAACAAAACCTGCCATCAAAAACGGATTGCGCCTGCGCTGCCCAAAATGCGGCACAGGAAAACTGTTCAGCGCCTATCTAAAAGTCACCGACACATGCGGTGAATGCGGCCAGGATTTACATCACCACCGCGCCGATGATGGTCCTGCGTATCTGACGATCCTGCTTGTCGGGCACCTCATGATCCCCATCATCCACATCGTTTTCGTCCATTACCGCCCCGAGGCATGGATCATGGCCGTTGGCTTCACCACGATCTGCGTCGCCCTGTCCCTCTTCCTCCTGCCACGGATGAAAGGTCTTGTCGTCGCGATCCAATGGGCCAAAAGGATGCATGGATTTGGCAAAGCAAGTTGACAAAAGTGCCCTGCGCGACGCCGCCACCACCATAATTCTGCGCGAAGACGCGGTCCTAATGGGGCAACGCGGCGCAAGTGCGGCCTTCATGCCCGGAAAATTCGTCTTTCCCGGCGGCGCGATTGACCCCGTCGATCACGACATCACCGTTCCAAATATCAAGCGCCCCGTCGCCACAGCCCTGCACGAACACAGCACACTCTCCCCAAACGCGATCCTCGCTGCGGCCATCCGCGAACTTTGGGAAGAAACCGGTCAAATCCTCGGCACACCGGGCCAATGGGACAATGCCCCCAAAGGATGGCGCGGTTTCGCCGCCACCGGACACCTGCCCAATGGTGCCGCTTGCGAATTTTTCTTTCGCGCCGTCACCCCAATGGGCCGCCCGCGCCGCTTTGATGCGCGCTTCATTCTCGCCGATGCGGCTGATCTCACCACGGACCCCGACGATTTCTCAAATGCAGAGGATGAGCTTTCCCACCTCCAATGGATCCCACTGGCAGAGGCGCGCCGCTTTGATCTCCCGTTTATTACCAAAGTCGTCTTGGCCGAATTGATCGACTACATCGCGCGCGGAAAAACGATTGCGACAGCGCCGTTCTTCCAAAACGACGACGAACGCCACCTTATCAGCAGGCTCGGCGGTGCATCGCCGTTGGATTAACTCACAAGGATCAGCATCAAAATGCTGACAAACAACAACCCACCGCCAATCGCCTCACGACCGCTGACTTTCTCTTTGAAAAACAACGTCGTGGCCAACAAAGATAAGATCATTTCCACCTGACCCACAGCGGCGACCAAGGCCACAGATTGCAAGGTAAAGGCCCAAAACCAACAGGCCGACCCCACCATCGACGTCACCCCGACAAGGCCGGAAATCCGCCAACTGCGGATCACGCGGCCAATCTCGCCCGGTTCGCGCAGCACCAGCCAAACCGACATGATCGCCGTTTGAAAGGCAGTGACATAGGCCAGCGCAACAATCGCGCTGAAAAAACTATCCTCCAGCCCAAGGCTCAACGACGCACCGCGATACCCCACCCCGGCAAAGGCGAATAGGACGCCAGACAAAAGGCCAAGCCCCGCCGCAGAATTGAAAATCCGGCGATGCCACGCGCCACTGGCCTCT
>CAKZVL010000160.1 GCA_937922155.1 uncultured Paracoccaceae bacterium
CCCGCACTGTGGACGTCGACGCAGACGACGCAAAAGCGTGGAAACTGCTGCAATTGCTGACCACAAAGCCCGTGCTTTATGTCTGCAACGTCGAAGAAGACAGCGCAGGCGCAGGCAATTCCCAATCCGCCCGTGTCGCCGAAATGGCTACGGCACAGGGCAACAGCCATGTGGTGATCTCCGCCCGGATCGAAGAGGAAATCAGCCAGCTTGAGGCTGATGAAGCCGAAATGTTCCTGGGCGAAATGGGGCTCGAAGAAGCCGGGCTCGACCGGCTGATCCGCGCGGGCTACGAACTTTTGCACCTGCAAACCTACTTCACTGTCGGCCCGAAAGAGGCGCGCGCCTGGACCATCAAAGAAGGCACCTCCGCCCCCCAAGCCGCCGGCGTGATCCACGGCGACTTTGAAAAAGGGTTCATCCGGGCGGAAACGATTGCCTATGACGACTTCGTCACGCTGGGCGGTGAGGGGCCCGCGAAAGAAGCAGGAAAAATGCGGGCAGAAGGCAAGGCCTATGTCGTCAAAGATGGCGATGTGATGCATTTTTTGTTTAATACGTGAGAAAAAAGGCGAAGACTTTTTTCGCACAGTGGCAAGGGGCTTTGCGCAGCAACGCCCAGCCACAGGGTTGATCGACTGGGTACAACCACCGCCCGGCAACGCCGGGCCGCCCCCGACCCTCCCCACGGGAGGGGGCTTCACCCCCACCCAGGGTCAGGGGCTGCCCTTTGGTGTGGTAAACCTATTTGGCCTTCATTAAATTCCTCGATCCGCGCCAAGGCTCTTTGCGGCCAGCTTGGGGCTGTGCGCAAAGTGGAAGATGATCCTCTCCGCACTGCTTTATCTCGCGTTGGCGTTTTGCCCCGTTTAGCTCTTCTTAACCAACTTTAACGCCCGGCGGCGCAAATCTGCTGCTGGGCGCTCTATTTGCTCTGGAATCTGATGAAATGGGAAAATTGCTGCACAGGCTGTGTACCCATTGTGTACAGCCTGTGTACGCGCTGTGCGCCCCAAACTTCCGCAGTTTCGCGGGTTTTTCGGCGTCGCACCGTTTGCCCCTTGTCCTGCTTAGCCACTGCGGATAAACGGGTCAGCGGAGACGTGGCCGAGTGGTCGAAGGCGCTCCCCTGCTAAGGGAGTAACGGGGTAACTCGTTCGAGGGTTCGAATCCCTTCGTCTCCGCCAGACACCCCGATTTTTGCAAATGAATAGCGCCGACTGGCGCCGGGCTTTGTGCGTTAATCGCCGCTTTATTGGCCCGATCCGTTCCAAAGATGTTGACCTTGGATGCTGCGGCGGTGACACTTCGCACGGGCGGAGTGGGGGTGTCTCACTCCAGATCAACGATAGGCGGGGGATAGTATGCGCACCAAAGCAGCCGTGGCCATTGCAGCCGGTAAGCCATTGGAAATTATGGAAGTTAACCTAGAAGGCCCCAAAGCGGGCGAGGTTTTGGTTGAGGTGAAAGCGACGGGTTTGTGCCACACGGATGAATTCACCCGCTCTGGCGATGATCCTGAGGGGATCTTTCCGGCGATCTTGGGCCATGAGGGGGCGGGCGTTGTGATTGAGGTCGGCGAAGGGGTGACCAGCCTTGAAGTTGGCGATCACGTTATCCCGCTTTACACGCCCGAATGTCGCGAGTGCGAGTATTGTTTGAACCCCAAAACCAACCTCTGCCAAAAAATTCGCAGTACCCAAGGTGCGGGCCTTTTGCCTGACGGGTCGACCCGGTTTTCTATGCTCGATGGCACCCCGATCCACCACTACATGGGCTGTTCGACCTTTGCCAACCACACCGTCGTCCCCGAAATCGCACTCGCCAAAGTCCGCAAAGACGCCCCGTTCGACAAGATTTGTTACATCGGCTGTGGCGTTACGACAGGCATCGGCGCGGTGATCAATACGGCCAAGGTTGAGATCGGAAGTCGCGCGATTGTCTTTGGTCTTGGTGGCATTGGGTTGAACGTGATCCAAGGCTTGCGCCTTGCCGGTGCGGATCAGATTGTTGGTGTGGACCTGAACGATGGCAAGGTCGAAATGGGCACCCATTTTGGCATGACCGATTTCGTGAACCCGTCCAAGGTAAAGGGTGATTTGGTCGCTCATCTGGTTGAGCTGACGGGTGGCGGTGCGGACTATACGTTTGATGCGACAGGCAACGTGGACGTCATGCGCACAGCCCTTGAGGCCGCGCACAAAGGATGGGGCGAAAGCATCATCATCGGTGTCGCCCCTGCGGGCGCTGAAATTTCGACCCGTCCGTTCCAATTGGTCACCGGGCGCAGCTGGCGCGGGACGGCGTTTGGTGGTGCCTCTGGCCGTACGGATGTGCCAAAGATTGTGGATTGGTACATGGATGGTAAGATCGAGATTGATCCGATGATCACCCACAAGCTGACGCTGGATGAGATCAATCACGGTTTCGATCTGATGCACGAGGGCAAATCGATCCGCGCGGTAGTGGAATTCTAATCTAAAGCGTCACGGTGAAGGGGTCCGTCAATCGGACCTCTTCCAAGTTCGCCCCATCCCCGATCCTGTCCATAACAGCAAACAGCCCTGATCCGCTGATCGGGGCGAGGACGCCGTGCCATGTGTTGCGGGCGATGTTTGTGGTTTGGTCCGCACGGGCATGAAAGGCGATCGCGTTCACCGGGCCATTGTCGTCTGCTGCCACGATGACCAGATAATCGCTTTG
>CAKZVL010000161.1 GCA_937922155.1 uncultured Paracoccaceae bacterium
ACTGAAACAATTCCGACAGCTCCAGTATATACCAAAAAATAAATATCCGGTAAATACCCCGGTCTAGATATTCTCTGGCTGCGGCATGCCCAGAACGTGGAACCCGCCATCAACGCGAATGATCTCTCCTGTCGTGCATGCGCCAGCGTCAGAGGCCAGATAAACGGCCGTACCGCCCACAGCCTCTAGCGTGGCATTGTCGCGCAGGGGCGCGTTTTCGCCTGTGTGTTTGTACGTCTTACGCGCGCCGCCAATCGCCGCCCCCGCAAGCGTTTTCATCGGGCCGGGGCTGATGGCGTTGACGCGGATGCCGTCGGGGCCAAGATCATTGGCTAGATAGCGCGTGGCACTTTCCAGGGCGGCTTTGGCGACGCCCATGACGTTGTAGAACGGCGTGACGCGGTTGGACCCTTGGTACGTCAGCGTCAAAAGGGTGCCACCGTTTGGCATAATCTCGGCTGCGCGGCGAGCGACGTCGATGAAGGAATAACAAGAGATCGCCATGGAATTTTTGAAGTTGTCGCGCGACGTATCGCGGATTTTTCCCGTCAGTTCAGCCTTATCGGAAAAGGCGATGGCGTGGACCACGAAGTCAATGCTGCCCCACTTATCCTTGAGGGCTGCAAAGCAGGCATCCATGCTGTTATCATCGGTCACGTCCACATCGACCATAAAGTCGCTGCCAACGCTTTCGGCCAAGGGTGTGAGGCGTTTTCCAAAGGCTTCGCCTTGATAAGAAAACGCAAGTTCTGCGCCCGCCTCTGCCATCGCTTTGGCGATGCCCCACGCGATGGAACGTTCGTTGGCGACGCCCATAATCAGGCCGCGCTTTCCAGTCATGGAAATGGTCATGGCGTTATTCCTTAAACTTGCTAAGCAGCATGGACCCGTTGGTGCCGCCGAACCCGAACGAATTGGTCATGACCGTATCAAGACCGGCGTTTTCAACGACGCTTGTCGCAATTTCCTCAGGTTTTAGGGCCGGATCGAGGGTTTCAACGTTGATAGAAGGGGCGATGAAATCGTGTTCCAGCATGAGGAGGCAATAAACGGCCTCTGACGCGCCGGTGGCGCCTTGGCTGTGGCCTGTCATGGATTTGGTCGAGCTGACGGGCGGTGTCGATCCTTCGCCAAAGACGCGACGCACGGCTTCGATTTCGCCGACGTCGCCGACCGGGGTCGATGTGCCGTGGGCGTTGATGTAGCTGATTTTGCGTCCCTCGGGCAACGTTTTCAGCGCGCCGCGCATCGCGCGTTCGCCGCCTTCGCCGGAGGGTGCGACCATGTCGGCGCCGTCGGATGTTGCAGAGAACCCTGTGACTTCGGCGTAAATTTTCGCGCCACGCGCCTGCGCGCTGTCAAGGCTTTCGAGCACGACCATCGCGCCGCCGCCTGCGATCACGAACCCGTCGCGGTCGGCGTCAAAAGCGCGGGAGGCTTTGGTTGGGGTGTCGTTATACTTGGACGACATCGCGCCCATTGCGTCAAATAGACAGGACAAGGTCCAGTCCAGTTCTTCGCCGCCGCCTGCGAACATTGTGTCTTGCGTGCCCAGCGCGATCTGCTGTGCGGCCATGCCGATGCAGTGCAAAGAGGTGGAGCAGGCCGAGGTAATGGAAAAGTTCATGCCCTTGATTTTAAACGCTGTTGCGAGGTTTGCGCTGACCGTAGAGGACATGGTTTTAGGTACGGCAAAGGGGCCGATCCGTTTTGTCGCGCCGGAGTTTAGGACAACCTGGTGCGCGGCGAGCATGGCAGATGTTGATGGCCCGCCTGAGCCTGCGATGACGCCTGTCATCGGGTTTACAACCTGATCCTCGCTTAGACCTGCATCTGCGATGGCTTGGCTCATCGCGATGTATGAATAGGCGGCACCGGGGCCCATAAAACGCAAGGTGCGCTTGTCCACGTGATCGGCGACGTTGAGTTTCAGTGTGCCCGCGACCTGGCTGCGGAAACCGTGTTCGGCCATTTCGGGGGACGCTTCGATCCCGGATGTTCCAGCCTTGAGCGATGCCAAGACTTCTTCAGCGTTATTTCCGATGGGGGATACGATCCCCAAACCTGTGACGACGACACGGCGCATAGCGGCTCCCAACCTATTGTTGTGCCCGTGTTTACGGCAGGGGGGTGGTGTGCTGCAACCAGTTAGAAAGTGGCGGGCGGCGCAACGGGTCTTGGCAGCGTTTTCCAGTGTTTGGTGCGAATCGGGGTTAATGCCAGTGTTTGTTGGGAAAACGACGATCACAGCCTGTACACAGCGCGTACACAACCGGTACACCGTTTCGGGTCGACTTGTCGCGTTAACGTAGCGTGCGGTGCTAAGTGTTAACGAGCTGTAAATGAGGTGTGAATTTTAGGTAAATGCGGGGACCCCTTACGAGGCGTTTAGAATTTGATTACCTTTGGCGGGGTAGGGTCCAACAGCGGGATGATGGTATGCTTGAAGGCGAGTGCAACTGCGGCGCGGTTCGGTTTGGGATCAGGGCCGATGTGTCGGATATCTACGTTTGCCATTGCAGCATTTGCCGTCGCTTTACCGGGGCTGCGGGTGTCGCGGTGGTGGTCGTGGCGAAAGACGATTTTGAATGGGTTAGCGGGACTGAGGCTGTCAAAGTTTGGCAGAAACCAGACGCTGATTGGGAGGCGAATTTTTGCACCATGTGCGGGTCTGCCGTGCCCGGTGAGAATGACCCGACCCGGATGTTTATCCCGGCTGGATTGCTGCCCCATGACCTAGACGGGGTGCAGGTGAAGCATCACATTTTTGTCGGCTCTAAGGCGCGATGGGATGTGATTGGGGATGATGGGCAGCAGCATCAGGGCCATATCGCAGGCTAGCGGTTAGGGCCGTTTTGGACCCAGATAGAACAACAGCCCAATGGTCACGATGGGCGTGACAAAGAAGGATGCGATGATCCAACCGAAAGGATTTCGATCCCGATTGGTGGCCATGACGCCGGGCACGTAAATGCACAGCGTCAGGAACGCCACAAAGAGAAGAATTCGAAAGGCGATGATCAAAAGCATCGTTTAACTTTCGCTCAGCGCGACTTTCATATCTTTGACCTGATAGATCACTTCGCCATCCGCCTCTACGATGCCGTCCGCGACGCCCATTGTCAGGCGGCGGGTTTGCAGCGCCTTGGTGAAGTCGATTTTATAGGTCAGCTTTTTGCGATCCGGGCGCACCATGCCTGTGAGCTTTACCTCGCCCACGCCAAGCGCATAGCCGCGCCCCTGCCAGCCGCGCCAGCCGAGGTTAAATCCGGTCAATTGCCAAAGACCATCAAGGCCAAGGCAGCCCGGCATGATCGGATTGCCGGGGAAGTGACAATCAAAGAACCAAAGGTCAGGGGTGATGTCGAATTCGGCGAGCACGTGGCCCTTGCCATGTGCGCCGCCATCGCCAGAGATGTCGGTGATCCGGTCCATCATTAGCATCGGTGGGGCGGGCAATTGCGCGTTACCGGGACCGAAAAGTTCACCGCGGGCACATTTGAGCAGGTCGTCTTTGTCAAAGCTGGTGGGGAAATCGGACATGGCGCGCGCTCACTTTTTTGAATTACAGATTTGCGCGACCCATATCATCACCGCCTTTCCAAGGGCAAGGTGGCGACAAAGTGGCCCAGACACAGGGCGTTTGGGTGGAATGTCATTGATTAGCACGGTCAAAACCCCATATGTAGAGGGTACAACGAGGGTTATTGGATGTTAGACACCGAAACGCAGCGCGGCACCGATTGGCTGGCCAAGGCGGCTTTGCGCCCGACGCGTCAGCGATTGACGCTTGCCCGGTTGTTGGTGGGCGATGGTCAAAACCGTCATGTCACCGCCGAAAGCCTGTTTGATGCAGCATCCGGGACGGACGAAAAGGTGTCCCTTGCCACGGTTTACAACACGCTGCGTGCCTTTTGCGATGCGGGTTTGATGCGCGAGATCACCGTTGATGGCGCCAAAAGCTATTTCGATACGCGCATTGATGATCATCCGCATTTTTATTGGGAAGATACCGCCGCGCTGACGGATGCCCCCGCGAGTGAGCTTGAGATTGCGCGCGTGCCCAAGGCGCCTGAAGGTGCTGAGATTGCATCCGTGGATGTTGTGATCCGCCTGCGGCGTACCAAGAGCTGAACCGGGCGGTGGATTGAAATCCGCCCTACGCCGCTTTCCTTTAACTTGGGCTTAACCATGGTGATGACAGTCTGGGCCCATGTCCAAGTATCGTCGCCTGTCGGTCCCCGGAGGGACCTATTTCTTTTCCGTCTATTTGCAGGATCGTACAGCTGATACGCTGATCAGCCAGATTGATATTTTGCGCCAATCTGTGCGCGTCACCCGGCAGCGTTGGCCGTTTGAGATTGAGGCGGCTGTTGTTTTGCCCAATGCGACCCATATGATCTGGACCCTGCCGGAGGGGGATGCGGATTTTTCCAAACGCTGGCGGTTGATCAAATCTACCTTTTCGCGCCACGTGCCAGCGGCGCAGGCGCAGCGGGCAGAAACGGGGATTTGGCAACGGCGATTTTGGGATCATTTGATCCGCGATCAGCAGGATTTTGATGTGCATATGGCCCTGATCCGGGATGCGCCGGCTGCCAAAGGCCTTGTGCGCGATGGTCAGGATTGGCCCTATTCATCGTTTGCCAAACAGAAGGCGGAGCGCGCTAAGGTGGCGTGAAGAACGTTTGTAGTGCCTTTGGGGAAATGCACGTTCCCCCAAAGGCCGCAGGTTTAGGTCACAACATTGAAGTCAGGCCCGTAAGGATAGCCTGTGATATTCTCACTCCCGTCTTGGGTGATGATCAGAATATCATGTTCCCGATACCCGCCAGCGCCGGGTTGGCCTTCGGGCACCGTCAGCATCGGTTCCATGGAAATGACCATGCCCGGTTCTAGCACGGTGTCGATGTCCTCGCGCAGTTCGAGCCCTGCTTCGCGGCCATAGTAGTGCGAGAGAATGCCGAAGGAGTGGCCGTACCCAAAGGTGCGGTATTGAAGCAGATCGCGATCCTCTAAGAAGTGGTTGATGGCCTTTGTTACCTGCGCGCAGCTGACCCCCGGCTTTAGCAGGCTCATCCCGTATTCATGGGCGGCGACGTTTGCCTGCCAGATCTTTAAGCTCGCGGGGTCGACGGTTTGGACAAACATCGTGCGTTCAAGCGCTGTGTAATAGCCGCTGATCATGGGGAAGGTGTTGAGGCTGAGGATGTCGCCGCCCGCTAAGACGCGCCCGGTCACTGGGTTATGTGCGCCGTCGGTGTTGATGCCGGATTGAAACCAAACCCACGTGTCGCGGTATTCTGCCTGCGGGAACCGTTTTGCAATTTCCAGCTCCATCGCGTCACGACCGGCCATGGCCACGTCGATTTCGCGAACGCCGGGTTTAATGGCGTCTTTGATGGCATAGCCACCCACATCGGCGACCTGTGCGCATTGGCGGATCAGAGCAATTTCCAAAGGGGATTTGTGCATCCGCTGGCGCATCGTGATCGGGGCCATATCGACGGTGGATTTGGGGGACAAAAACGCATCCATCAAGGTGGATTGGGTCAGGGTTAGGTGGTCCGCTTCGTAGCCGATTGTTTTTCCTTGACCTGTGACAGACACAACGGCGCGCCAATAATTGTCGCGTTGCCAGTCGGTATAGGTGATGTTGTCGCCAAGACTGCGCCGCCACGGCTGGGCGGCATCAATGCCTGCGCTGATGGTGATGGAGTCTGTCGGGGTGACGACCAGCCCGTATGGGCGACCAAAAGCGCAATAAAGAAAGCCTGAATAATAGGCGATGTTGTGCATGGATGTGAAAACGCAAGCCTCCACGCCCGCGCTTTGCATGTCGGCACGTAGGCGCGACAGGCGGTCATCGTATTCTTGGGATGGAAAGGGGAGGGTCTTTTCCCCCTGATGGAAGCGGTAAAACTTTGGACGATCCATAGATGGTTCCTTTGACAACATGCCGCGCTGCGCGTTGTGGGAGCCATTGCAAAACTCCCCCAACCGCGAAAGCGGCAAAGAAAAGTCCCGGCGTTCAGGATTGTGAAAATAAGGTATGCACCAAAGTGCTGGCGACGCCATCGCTGACCCTCGGCGCTTTATGCCTTGTGCGGGGGCTGTCTGGCAAGGGTTTCTGTTCAGCTTGGAATGCTGATTTGCCCGCTCATCGCGAAGTGGTCTGAGAGGTGGAAGGTGTGAGAGCGTTCTTCCACTGGCTGTGTCCAGACGTTTACATCGTCCACTTGCACGCCTTCGCTTTGAAAGGCGCGGGTGAAGTAAGCGGTGAAGTTGCGATTGTCGCGGCGAAATTTGCAGATGCGCCCGTTCCATGTGGGCTGGGGCGGGCGATCCCCTGTCAGGCCCAGCTTTGCGATCCGGGCTTCTTCCTTGGTGCGGGTGTTCGTGTCACCGATGACGGCCAGATGCGGCGTTGGGGTGGCGGATTGAATGTCCTTTAGTACGTTCAACCGATTCAGATCCCCGCCGCGGCTAGAGGGGAGGTGGACATTGGCAATGGTCAGGCCCGTTGATCCGAGATGGGCCATGACGGTGTTGTTCACGCGACTGGCGGTGATGTCAGGCATCAGGCTGTGGCGGGCGAGGGTTGCGATGTCGCCGGACTGGCCGCGCGCATTGGCAGGCACCATTGCGTGGGTTTCGATGTAGGGGATCAATCCGGGCAGTTCTTGGAACAGGACGAAATCAGGATCAATGTCCATCACAAAACGGCGTATGGCTGCTTCGGTCTGATCGGTTCGCCAACCACTGGGCGCGAAATCAGAGCTTTCCAACATCGCAAGGTTCCAAGTGAGGAACGTGTATTGAGCCATGGTCAAATCCTCAGTCGCGGCTGGGGTCGTTTGGGTTGCTGGAAAAGAGCGCGATTTTGTTACCCTGTGGGTCGCGCAGGTAGCCGACGTAGAACCTTGGGCCGTAGTTTTCGCGAAAGCCGGGCGGCCCTTCGTCGGTACCGCCTGTGGTGAGGGCTGCTGCGTGGAGTTCGCGCACTTGAGCCTGATCGCGGGCTTCGAAGGCGACCATCGCGCCGTTGCCGGCAGAGGCGGGTTGCCCATCAAAGGTTGGTTTGACGTAGAAGTCAGGCAGCACCGGCGTTTGGCCGGGCGGGACTGGGAGCGCGAAGCTGAGCCCTTCTGGCCCTGTGTTCAGGTCATAACCAAGTGCAGGTAGAAAGGCGCAGTAGAATTGTTTGGCGCGGGCGATGTCATCGGCGCCGACGGTGACATAGGCAATCATGGTCTGGGACCCAATTGTGCAGAACGGATGTTGTTCAAAACCACTGGCCCGGTTCCATCAACCCTAGGTCCATCAATTGTTGGGAGTTCCATGCAAAGGCGGCTGAGTTGTGCCATTTGAACGTGGGGATTTGATAGCCGCTGCCGGGATTGCGTTTGAGCGCTTTGGCGGTGCGGAATGAACAGATCGAGGCCGTGATCGAATGGTGCCACGGGCAGGCGTAGGTGTTATATTCCGGCTCGTTCAACGTGTGATCGGCGCGGAGGTTCAGTTTGGGGGCTGCCTTGAACAGGCTGATGCGATCAATGCGGCGGCGCAGCCATGGGACGTGTTCCTCGAACCGCCAGCGCAGACCACCGTAGAAATCCAATTGCCGTTCAAGAAAGGTGTTGTCACGATCTGTGCGGGCCAAGGCGTAGTAGCCTGATGTGTCCAGATGCGCGTTTTCTAGCGACACAGCATCCACCGCTGTGTCCAAATCGCCTGCGTAAAGGTCTATCACATAGGTCAGGATCGCAGATCGGCGTTCTTCGGTTTGGAAGGTCAGCATTTCGCCGACTTTGCGGTGTTCGCAAAATGGAAAGAACAGGTATTCCGCGTTGTAGCAATAAAATAGCCATTGTTCGGGGCACAGATGGATTGCGCCGTTGACCACGGTTTCCAGCGCTTTGTCTGAGCGCATATCGTGATGGACGTGGATCACCTGATCGGCGACGTCGGCGGCGAGGGGGATGTCGCTTGCGCCAAAGGCCACGACCTTGGCGAATCCAAGCTCCAGATGGTGGCGCAGGGTGCTGTCCACCTCGATCGTGTCCTCAAGCAGGATCAGGGCGGTTGGCCCTTTGGCCAGCTCTGCGCGTCCTTTGGCGAGGAATGATTTGAGATCTGGGTAGACCATCTGCTGTGCTTGCCCTTCGTTTTCGTTCAACATCGTGAAAACTGCGCCCATTGCAAGCCTGCGTTGGGCTGGATAGAAGCAGGGCTTGATTATAACCTGTCAGGTGTTGCCCCATGTCCGCGCCCAAAAAGCTGTTTATCAAGACTTATGGCTGTCAGATGAACGTCTATGACAGTGAACGCATGGCCGAGGCGCTGGGCGGGCAGGGGTATGAAACGACCCAAACGCCGGACGATGCGGATATGATCCTGCTGAATACCTGCCATATCCGCGAGAAGGCGGCGGAAAAGGTGTATTCGGAGTTGGGCCGGATGAAGGGGTTGAAGGCTGCGAACCCAGATCTGAAGATTGGTGTGGCGGGCTGTGTTGCCCAAGCCGAGGGTGAAGAGATCATCAAGCGCCAGCCAATGGTTGATTTGGTGGTTGGTCCGCAAAGCTATCACCGATTGCCAGCCATGGAACAGGCTGTGCAAACCGGTGCGCGCGCGCTCGACACGGATTTTCCTGAGGATGACAAGTTTGAAACCCTCAAGAAGCGGGCCAAGGGCAAGCGGGGCCCGACGGCGTTTTTGACGGTGCAAGAAGGCTGCGACAAGTTTTGTGCGTTTTGTGTGGTGCCTTATACACGGGGGGCTGAAGTGTCGCGCCCTGCTGATCAGGTGATCGCAGAGGCGAGAGAGCTGGTTGAACTGGGCGTGAAAGAAATCACGCTGCTTGGTCAGAACGTGAATGCCTATCATGGACATGACGGTGGTTTGGCGGGGCTGATCTGGGCTTTGGATAAGGTGGATGGGTTGGAACGCATTCGTTTTACCACCAGCCACCCCAATGACATGGATGATGCCCTGATCGAGGCGCATGGCACGTGTGATAAGTTAATGCCCTATCTGCATTTGCCGGTGCAGTCTGGTTCGGATCGTATCCTGAAGGCGATGAACCGATCCCATACGGCGGAAAGTTATGTGCGCGTGATTGAGCGTATTCGCGCGGCGCGGCCTGATTTGCTGTTGTCGGGCGATTTCATCGTTGGGTTTCCGGGTGAGACTGATCAGGATTTTGAGGATACGCTGTCGCTGATTGAAGCGGTTGAATATGGGCAGGCCTATTCGTTCAAATATTCCACCCGCCCCGGCACCCCGGCGGCGGAAAAGGAGCAACTTCCAGAGGACATCAAGTCGGAGCGTTTGGCCCGTTTGCAAGCGCTTTTGTCCGAGCAGCAACGTCGCGTTCAGGATCGCATGGTCGGGCGTGATGTGAAGGTTCTGTTTGAAAAGGTTGGACGCGAAAAAGGCCAGTTGATTGGCAAGTCCGAATACCTGCATGCGGTCTTTGCTGAGGCTGATCCGGCCCTGTTGGGGCAGGTTGTCCCCGTCAAAATCGTGGCGTCGAGCGCAAATTCATTGCAAGGCGCGGTCATTAATTTGCCCTAAATAGGGGTGAATTCCCCCCTGTGGATAAAATTTCGTGAATAATCGCGACCAATTTGGCACAATGCTGCCGTTGTGTACACAATATCTAGTTAATCCCCCTTCCCAAACGCCCCCATTCTAGTAAAAAGGTCGTTAATAGTAAGTTGTGGATAAGTTGGCCGCACGTCGCGGCGCAGCAGGGAAGGGTCAAGGCGTTGGCTATGAAAAAAATAAAAGAGGCAAAGTTGGCTGTGGCAGCCTGTTTCGCATTTGCCCTCGTGGCAGGGCAGGTACAGGCGGAAGCGCACCAGCTTGAAGTTGTCGCAGAGGAATATACCCCTACGATCTGGATTGACCCCGATGGGTGTCAGCACTGGGTTATGGATGATGGTTTTGAAGGGTTCATGACCCCGCACCGTGACCGTGAAGGCCGCCCTGTGTGTAACCGTTCAGAGATTTGCGGGATTATCGCAACTGACACGTTGTTTGACACAGATGAGCCGTGGGTCGCGCCATCCAAGAAGCAAGAGCTGATGACGTTCTTCCAGAATGCGGATGCCTTTGGGTTCTTGATCTATGGTCACACCGACAGCCGTGCGTCGGATGAATATAACATGCGTCTTTCGGATCGCCGCGCCAATATGGTTGCACAGATCGCACGTGATGCAGGTGGAAACGTTGTTGATGTTCGCGGGTTTGGTGAACGCCAGCCGCGCGTTCATGGGCATTCAGCCCATGCGTTGCAGCAGAACCGCCGCGTTGAAATCTACTGTATCAAATAAGGAGACGGAGAGATGAACATTCTAAAAGCGTCCGTTCTCATTGCTGCTGGCCTTTCTATGTCAGCATGTGCCCTGATCGAAGGTGGTAATCGCACAGGCGCTGAGCGTTTTGTTGACGGTGGGCGCGATGCCAAGCATCTGTCGACACTTGTGGCCGGGATTTGGGTTGACCCCAATGGCTGTGACCACTGGATCATTGATGATGGGATTGAAGGTTATCTGTCAGAGCGTTTGACGCCAGATGGCCGCCCTGTGTGTTCTGGCATTGCGCCGCCCAACACAGCAACGGGTCCGTTCCGTCAAGGTACTGATATTCCTGATCCGCTATAAATGCGGGCAGCGAAACACGATTGGAAAGGCCGCGCAGCGATTGCGCGGCCTTTTTCGTGTCAGATAAATGACAATTTGATAGTTCACCTTGCACCCAGCCACCAAGGTTGCGAACATCGCACGAAGCATAGACTCATGGAGATTTGATTGGTCACAAGCGCATTGACCCCCGCCACCGCAGAAACCCAGTTGGAATTTCCCGATAACTTTCTGCTGATTGATCTTTGTGGGGAACATGATCGCCACCTGACCATGATCGAAAGCGCCCTTGGTGTGCAGGTTTTGCGCCGGGGTAATCAATTGACCATCGTCGGTGAAGAAGACGCGCGCCAAGAAGCGGGGCGTGTTTTGTCAGCCCTTTACCAGCGCCTTGAGGCTGGGAAGGCCGTTGAACTGGGCGACATTGATCGGGAATTTCGAATGGTCACATCTGATAACGATGATCATAGTGACGCCGATGAGCAGACAGAATTGTTTAAGGGTGATCCCTCTGGCGCGCGCGTTGAAATCAAGACCCGCAAAAAGGTGGTCGAACCAAGGACCGAAGCGCAGAAGGCCTATGTGCGAGGTCTTTTCGAAAATGAGCTGGCCTTTGGCATTGGCCCGGCTGGGACCGGCAAGACCTATCTGGCGGTTGCGGTTGGTGTAAACATGTTCATCAACGGGCAGGTGGATCGCATTATTCTGTCGCGCCCTGCTGTTGAGGCGGGTGAAAAGCTGGGGTATTTGCCCGGCGATATGAAGGATAAGGTCGATCCTTATATGCAGCCCCTTTATGATGCGCTGAACGATTTTCTGCCCGGCAAGCAGAGTGCGAAGCTGATCGAGGAAAAGAAGATCGAAATCGCGCCGCTGGCCTTTATGCGGGGGCGCACGTTGTCCAATGCGTTTGTCGTGTTGGATGAGGCGCAGAACGCGACCACCATGCAGATGAAGATGTTCCTAACCCGTTTGGGTGAAGGGTCGCGCATGGTGATCACGGGGGACCGCACGCAGATTGATCTGCCGCGCGGTGTGAATTCCGGGCTTTGGGATGCAGAGCGGTTGTTGAAGTCGATCCCCAAGATCAGTTTCAACTATTTCACATCCAAAGACGTGGTGCGCCATCCCTTGGTTGCGGCCATCATCGAAGCCTATGAGGCGGATGATCCCAAGTGATTGTTGACGTGGTCGTCGAAGACCCGCGCTGGGCTGCCGTGGATATCGAAGGTTTGGCCCAAAAGGCGACGGACGCAACCTTGGCGCATCTGGGGTTAGAGCCAGCTGCGTTTGAGGTGGCGTTGCTGGCTTGCGATGATGCCCGGATTGCGGTGTTGAATGGTGACTTTCGCGACAAGCCGCAGCCGACGAATGTTTTGTCTTGGCCGTCGTTGGAGCGTGGTTCAGTACAAGACGGGCAGGCGCCTGATTTGCCTGATCCCAGTGAGGGTGAAGAATTGGGTGATTTGGCCCTTGCCTATGACACCTGTAAGCGCGAAGCGGAGCAGAGCGGCAAAGCCTTTGCTGATCATGCCTTTCATTTGATCGTTCATGGAACGCTACATCTTTTGGGGTATGATCATATTCGCGACGGCGATGCCACGCTGATGGAAGATTTAGAACGACAAATACTTGGCAAAATGGGTCTATCTGACCCATATATATAAGCAGGCCGCATGACGGCCCCCAAAAGGCAGGAGAAAATGGCCGATACTACTGATGGATCATCGAGTGCTGCGCAACGCGCGCAGCAGACCGAGACTGACACTGAAGACCGCGGATTTTTTGGCCGCCTGATCGGTGCCCTATCCACGCAGCCAGAAAATGACGTGTCCGAAGCCGGGCCGATGGCGGCGAATGACCCTGTTCCAACTGCGCCGGGCATGTTGAACCTGCGCCGGATGCGGGTTGAGGACGTGATGATCCCCAAGGCGGACATTTGGGCGGTTCCGGTCACATCTTCCCTTGATGAATTGTTGGGGGTTTTCCGCAAATGCGCCCTTACGCGTTTGCCGGTTTATGATGGCACGTTGGACACGCCGCTTGGTTTTGCCAATCTCAAGGATTTTGCCCTGACATACGGGTTCAAGGATCGCGCACCGGATTATGATCTGAAAGCGATTGTACGCCCGCTGTTGTTTGTACCGCCGTCGATGCCGCTGGGTATTTTGCTGCAAAAGATGCAGTCAGATCGCATCCATATGGCGTTGGTCATTGATGAATATGGCGGGACGGACGGTTTGGTCACCATCGAGGATTTGATCGAACAGGTCGTGGGTGCCATCGAGGATGAGCACGACATCGAAGAAGCGCAAAGCTGGGTCGAAGAGGGGGCGGGCATTTACAATGCGCTGTCCAAAACCCCTGTTGATGAATTCGAAGCTGCGATTGGTCATACGTTGACCGGCCATGAGGATATCGACGAGGAAGAAGTCGAAACGCTTGGCGGTTTGGTTTCGATGTTGGCGGGGCATGTGCCTGTGCGGGGCGAGGTTGTGCGCCATCCTGATGGGACGGAATTTGAAGTGCTCGACGCTGATCCACGGCGCATTAAGCGGTTGCGCGTTCGTTTGGCCGAAGCCATCGAGCGGTAGACATGTCGTGGGTCTGGGAACTTGACCGTCGGGTCCGGGCCGTTTTGCTGGTGGCCTTTGGGGCGATAGCGGGCCTGGGCCAAGCGCCAACAGATCTTTGGTTCGCGAGCATCCTTGTCTTTGCCGCTGGTTTTGCGGCGGTGTCGGATCGGGTCAAGCCGCGCCAAGTGGCGTGGTTCTGGTTTTTCATCGGCGTTGGATACTTTGCGGTTTCGCTGCGCTGGATCATCGAGCCGTTTTTGGTTGATATCGGGCGGCATGGCTGGATGGCGCCATTTGCGATTGCGCTGATGGCCAGTGGTTGCGCGCTGTTCTGGGCGCTTGCGGGCCTATTGGCCGGGCATTTGCGGGGCACGCTTGCCCTGATCGCGATGCTAATGCTGGTGGAGGCGCTGCGCAGCCTGATCTTTTCCGGGTTTCCATGGGCGTTGGCGGGACACATTTGGATTGGCACGCCTTTGGCCCATTTTGCTGCCTTTGTGGGGCCGCATGGGCTGACCCTTTTGACGTTTTTGATTGCGGGCAGCCTTGGGGCGGCGGCGCGTGATCAGCGTCTTGGTTGGGTCTTGCCTGCTGTCGCTGTTGTGGCTTGGCCCCTGTTGGCGAAAGGTCCGGTTGGTGAGGTGGTGGAAGATCGCCCGCTGGTGCGCATTGTGCATCCAAATATCCCGCAGGCGGAAAAGTGGGACCCGGAGCTGCGCGCCCGAAACTTTGACAAGATGCTGGACTTGAGCCGGGGGCAAGCGCAGGCTGATCTTGTTGTTTGGCCAGAGTCTGCGATTACGCAATTGATGGAACGCGCCGCAGTTTCGTTTCAAACCATGGCCGAATACGCGGGCGGATCGCAGGTGATTACAGGCGTGCAGCGGCGCGAGGCGGAACAGACCTATCACAATTCCTTAATCGTGCTGGATAGCGCAGGCGCGGTAGAGGCGATTTATGACAAGCAGCACCTTGTCCCGTTTGGTGAATATATTCCCGGTGGTGAGCTTGCCAGCCGTCTTGGGCTAATCGGTCTTGCGTCGTCGGAAGGGGGGGGATTTACGCCGGGTGAAGGCCCAACCACGTTGGAGGTGGCGGGTATCGGAACGATCCGCCCGTTGATCTGCTATGAGGCGATTTTTGCCGAAGAGGTGCGCGGTGGCGCGCGCCCCGATCTGCTGGTTCTGATCACCAATGACGCGTGGTTTGGAACCGGGGCTGGCCCCTATCAACATATAGAACAGGCGCAGTTACGCGCGATTGAGCTGGGTCTGCCGATGGTGCGTGCGGCCAATTCTGGTGTGTCGGCTGTGATCGACGGGCACGGGCGTATTGTCGCATCACTTGGGCTGGATGAGGTCGGGGCGTTAGAGGCGCGTATTCCGCCGCCTTTGCCTGCAACGTTCTACGCTTTTTGGGGGGATTGGCCGGTGTTAATTTTTGTTGCGTTTTTGGCTGTTGCCAGTGCGGTCAATGCACGGCGAATTAGCATTGACGCCCTCAAGAACGGCACTTAAGCCCACGTCATCGACTGTCACAACGGCTTCCTGACGTGATGGTTTAGCACAAACGGAGCATTTCATGGCCAGACAAGACTATATCTTCACCTCGGAATCCGTATCCGAGGGGCATCCAGATAAAGTGTGCGATCGTATTTCGGACGCGATTTTGGATGCGTTCTTGTCGCAAGAGCCGGAGGCGCGGGTTGCGTGCGAAACATTCGCCACGACGAACCGGGTTGTTATCGGTGGTGAGGTTGGGCTGGCCGATCAGGATAAGCTTGCCGATTACATGGGCCGGGTCGAAGATATCACGCGGGGCTGCATCAAAGACATCGGGTATGAGCAGGACAAGTTCCACCATGCCACCTGCGAGATTACCAACCTGTTGCACGGACAATCCGCCCATATCGCCCAAGGCGTCGATGCAAGTGCGGACAAGGACGAAGGGGCTGGCGATCAGGGCATCATGTTCGGCTATGCCACCACCGAAACCGAAGAGCTGATGCCCGCGCCGATCCAATATGCCCATGCGATTTTGCGAAAGTTGGCTGAGGTGCGCAAAGACGGCACCGAACCGACCCTGCGCCCGGATGCCAAAAGCCAAGTTTCCCTGCGCTATTCCAATGGGAAACCTGTTGAGGTGACGTCGATTGTTCTGTCAACGCAGCACAGCGACGAAACCCAGACGAGCGATGATATTCGCGCCATTGTGGAACCTTATGTTCGTGAGGTTCTGCCGCATGGGTTGATCACGCCGAAAACCGAATGGTGGGTGAACCCGACGGGCATCTTTGTGATCGGTGGCCCAGATGGCGATGCGGGTCTGACGGGTCGCAAGATCATTGTGGACACC
Organism: uncultured Paracoccaceae bacterium; assembly: GCA_937922155.1. Taxonomy (GTDB): domain Bacteria; phylum Pseudomonadota; class Alphaproteobacteria; order Rhodobacterales; family Rhodobacteraceae; genus Cognatiyoonia. Next base: position 15,581 of record CAKZVL010000161.1, read on the forward strand.
TATGGGGGTGCCGCGCCGCATGGGGGAGGTGCGTTTTCAGGCAAGGACCCGACGAAGGTTGATCGCTCCGCCGCTTATGTGGCGCGGTATTTGGCCAAGAACGTGGTTGCTGCTGGTTTCGCGGACCGCTGTACCTTGCAGCTGAGCTACGCGATTGGCGTGGCCAAGCCGCTTTCCATTTATGTCAATACGCATGAGACGGGCGATGTTGATCCGGAGTTGATCGAAAAAGCGATTGGTCAGGTGATTGATCTGACCCCACGCGGCATTCGCCAACATCTTGGCCTGAATAAGCCGATTTATGAACGCACGGCGGCCTATGGTCATTTTGGCCGCGCGCCAGAGGTGGATGGTGGGTTTAGTTGGGAAAAAACCGATCTTGTGGATGCCCTGAAGGGTGCGATTTAGAGACTGGATAAGGTGGGTTTTGAGCCGCCTTGGCCGTTGGGAACGACACAGATGCCGCAAGACAATCATCCCTCTGGCGCCCCTTGGCGCAACTTTTATGGCCGCTTTAAGGGTAAGTCGCTGCGCGCGAGCCAGAAGGATTATTTGGACTCTGATCTGGAGGCGTTGTCCCCAGGCGCGGTTTCTTGGGAGGCCAATCCGGATCGCAATCCGCTAGACCTCAAGGCGCTGTTCGGGGAGCGCCCGCTCTGGCTCGAAATCGGTTTTGGCGGTGGTGAACACCTTGTCCATATGGCCGCGCAAAACCCCGATGTCGGATTAATCGGGTGTGAACCTTATATCAACGGTGTTGCGATGTTGCTAGGTAAGATACGCCAGCTCAAAACGCCAAACGTGCGCGTTCATGCGGGCGATGCGCGGGATTTGTTTGATGTCTTGCCTGAAGGGTCGGTTCAGAAGGTGTTTCTGAACTATCCTGATCCATGGCCCAAGAAGCGCCATCACCGCCGCCGCTTTGTCACGCCGGAGCACCTTGAGCCGCTGTCGCGGGTGATGGCGCCGGGGGCGGAGCTGCGGGTGGCGACTGACATCGGAGATTATGTGCGTCAGACATTGGAACAGGTGCCGCGTTTTGGTTTTGAGTGGTTGGCAGAGCAGCCAAAGGATTGGCGTGAGCCGTGGGGCGATTGGGTAGCAACCCGGTACGAGCAAAAGGCCCTGCGCGAGGGGCGCACGCCGCATTATTTGACGTTTCGCCGCACTTAAGCGGGTAGCAACGCATTGCTTTGGATTTACCCCGTGACAGGACTGCGCTAGGGAAGGCCGACTTTATAAAGGACCTTCGAACATGTCTGGCCACGGCACCCCAATTCCGATGATATCCCGCAAGTCTGGGCCACTCTCCGGCACGGCCGATGTTCCCGGTGATAAGTCGATCTCTCACCGCTCGCTCATTCTTGGGGCGATGGCTGTGGGTGAAACCCGGATCACGGGGCTGCTCGAAGGCCAAGACGTGTTAGACACGGCCAAGGCGATGCGTGCGTTCGGCGCGACGGTTACGGATCATGGCGGCGGCGAATGGTCGGTGCAGGGTGTCGGCGTTGGTGGGTTTTCAGAACCTGATCACGTCATTGATTGCGGCAATTCCGGCACTGGGGTGCGTCTGATTATGGGCGCGATGGCGACAACGCCGATTGCGGCGACCTTTACCGGCGATGCGTCGTTGAATGGTCGCCCGATGGGGCGCGTTACGGACCCGCTGGCGCTGTTTGGAACCCAAAGCTTTGGCCGCGAGGGCGGGCGTTTGCCGATGACGATTATGGGCGCGGCTGATCCTGTTGCTGTTGAATACACTCTGCCGGTGCCGTCCGCGCAGGTGAAATCTGCCGTGCTTTTGGCCGCACTGAACGCGCCGGGTCAGAGCGTGGTGATCGAAAAGGAAGCGACGCGCGATCACACGGAACGTATGTTGCAAGGGTTTGGTGCAGAGTTGAGCGTTGAGGAGACGCCAGAGGGGCGACGCATTACCCTGACAGGCCAGCCAGAGCTGAAACCGCAGGATATTGTTGTGCCTCGTGATCCGTCATCCGCCGCGTTTCCGGTCTGTGCGGCGTTGATTGTGCCGGGGTCGGATGTGTTGGTGCCCAACATCGGGTTGAACCCGACACGCGCTGGGCTGTTCACCACGCTGCAAGAAATGGGCGCGGACCTGACGTATGAGAACATGCGCGAAGAAGGGGGTGAGCCTGTGGCCGACCTGCGCGCGAAGTTCTCACCCAATATGCAAGGGATTGCGGTGCCGCCTGAACGTGCCGCCAGCATGATTGATGAATATCCGGTGCTGTCCGTTGTCGCCAGTTTCGCACATGGCGTGACCGACATGCAGGGCGTCAAGGAATTGCGTGTCAAGGAAAGCGACCGCATTGATGCGATGGCCAAGGGTCTGCGCGCGGCGGGTGTGACGGTTGACGAAGGGCCTGACTGGTGGAAGGTCACTGGCCTTGGCGCCGACGGTGTGCCCGGTGGCGCAACGGTGGCCAGCCAGTTGGATCACCGCATCGCGATGTCCTTTATGGTGATGGGGATGGCCAGCCAGAAGCCGATGTCGGTGGATGATGGGTCGCCGATTGCGACGTCGTTCCCGATTTTTGAACCTCTGATGGCTGACTTAGGCGCGCAGATCGTGCGGGCGAACGGTTAAGGGTTCCCCCCTTAACGCCCTGCCCTTTAAAAACGACCAGAGGCCCCGCCGCCGCCCGATCCACCGCCGCCAAAACCACCCGACGAGGAGGATTGGCTGATCAGTGGGATCACGATATCGGACTCAACGCGATATTCGCAGTTCGAACAATTCACGCTCAAACGACTAACTCCCGACGTGCTTTGGCTTGCGCTTATGATGACTTGCCGGGTTTGTCGAAGGCTACGCTGACCGCAATTCGGACATTTGCGAAAACGCGCCAAGCCGTCACTAATCGCGGTTCGACCATTAATCAGAACCACGATGGCAGCAATCAAGCCAAACACCCAAAAGCCGCCTTGGTCGGATGCAGGTTCTTGCCCGTCTTTGAAGGGCAAAACGATCTCTTGAATGGTCGCATCTACGCCTTTCAAAGTCCCTTGACCAAATTCATTGTTGCGAAAGGACGGCAGGAAGGAGTTATCAACCACACGTTCTGCAACCCGATCCCAATCGCGTGCGTATCCCGCACCCAATTCAAGACGCATGACCCTTTCGTCGCGGATGATCAGGACAAGAACACCATCATTTCTGTTCGCATTGCCGACCCCCCAGTCATTAAAAAGACCGGTTGCAAAATCCTCCAGCGTCATCTGTGGCGCGTAGTCCGTTTGCGTCACCAGCGTCAGCACTGTCATCTCGACGCCCGTGTCGGTCTTGAGCTGGGTAAGCTGGCGCGCGAGCGTCTCCTCTTCTGAAAGGCTTAGCAAATCTGCGTAGTCGTTGACTGTCAGATTTTCATAAACCGGATAGGTCTGTGCAAAAGCAGACGTTGCACAAAGAAGAAGGGCAGCAATAAGGGTGCACATTATACCTCTCGGTTGGGAACAATAATTTTCGTATATTTATCATATATGTACGCGTGTTGCTAAGTTTATGGGGGAAGCCGGGCGCAAAATTCCCAAATTGGATTTCGGCTCACCCAACAAGCACCGCCCAACGACAAAAAGCAAAATACGCATGGTCTGGCCTTTCGTTTTGCACAACGGTAGGCAAGGGGACGTGCAGTGAGGCGAGGCCATTCCATGCGATTTACAGTAGCGATTGATGGGCCTGCGGCGGCGGGCAAGGGGACGATTTCAAAGGCTGTGGCGCGCCATTTTGGGTTTGCGCATTTGGATACTGGCCTGCTTTATCGGGCTGTTGGCGCCAAAGTTTTGGCTGGGGCGGAGCCGCTTTCGGCGGCTTTGGCACTGGTGCCTGAGGATCTAAGTGACGAAAATCTGCGCACTGCGGCGGTGGCGCAGGCGGCGAGCAAGGTTGCTGTTTTGGCCGATGTGCGCACAGCCTTGACCGCGTTTCAGCAAGATTTTGCGCGCCGCGCCGGTGGTGCCGTACTGGACGGGCGCGATATTGGGACGGTGATTTGCCCGGATGCAGATGTGAAATTGTTCGTAACGGCTAGTGCTGCGCGTCGGGCCGAGCGGCGTTATGCTGAGTTGACGGCCCGCGGCGATCAAACATCGTTTGAGACGGTTCTAGCAGACGTTGAGGCCCGCGATGAACGTGACCGATCCCGCGCGACGGCGCCATTGCTTGCAGCAGAGGATGCGGCGTTGATTGATACCTCGGATATGTCGATTGATGAGGCGGTTGCTGCCGCTATTGCCAAGATTGCCAGCGTCAAAAGTTAATCGCTTCACCAAAGCGTGGTTTGGCGGATGATGCTTTACTGGTTTAGGCTGGTGCAAAGGAGGCCGCTTATGCACCGATTATTACTTGCCATGACATTTTTGATGTTGCCCGGATGGGCGATTGCCCAAGAGGCGGAGGCGCCGATGACTTTGCCCCGGATGGGCGAGATTGTCCTTGCGCTGGATCCAGAGGCGGAAATTTCCCCAAGTGGGTTTCAGCTGACGCTGGATGACGTTCCGGTTTTGATCGTGACGGATATCGTGGCCAACCGCATGCGCGCAATGGTTCCGATCCGACTGGCAGAGGGTATGACGGATGAGGAAATGGAACGCGTTCTACAGGCCAATTTCGATACCGCTCTTGATGCGCGTTATGCGTTGGCCAATGGTCGGTTATGGGGGGTGTTTATCCACCCGTTGCGTGAGCTTGAACGGGATCAGTTCATTTCTGGCCTTGCGCAGACGGTGAATATCGCCAGCACATATGGCAGCCTTTACACCGGTGGGGCGGCGCAATTTGGCAGCGGCGACAGCGGGGATTTGCAGCGTCAGTTGTTGGAAGATCTGCTGGAAAAGGGTCAGGATATCTAAACGATTGGCCCTGACCCCAATGCGATATCAGTTGCGCAAGCGCCAGGCATCAAAGCTAAGCCCGATGATCGAGTATTCGTAGATGATCGAACTTACGGCTTCTTCGTTCTTGGTTGGGCGCAACGCTGTTGGTGTTAGCTTGAAGTGTTCAAAGTTGACAGGGTTGGACATGGGGCGCGCGCTCCAGAAGTCGGCGGCTTTGATCGCGTAGCGACCCCGCCAGCTTTGGCGTACCAAAAGGCGCTGTTGCGCTTCGGCGAGGATCGCAAGGAAAACGCGTTCTTCTTCGTCCTGGAAATCTTCGGCTGTCATGCCTTTTGCAAAGCGGCGTTCAAAATAGGCAGGTTCGCAAGCGGAGTAGATGTTAATCGCTGTGGCACGATCACATTTGGGGTGGGCAAGGATCGCGCGGAAGATTTCGATCTCTTGCTCTACGCCGTGGACCGTGTCGAATTGGTGCAAATCTGCGGTGGAGCATTCTTTGATAAAGGCGATGATATCTTTGGGATCGTCTTGGAACATGTCCAATAATCCACGTTCAGCATACCAAAGGTGTTTTAGGTCTACGTCCTGATGAGCGGCCTGATCGGCGGTCGTCGCGGTTTGATGATCTATTAACATTACAAGCTCCAACTATCGTCTGTGTGTCCCTAAAGTTGTCGGATCGAATTCAGGCCGGAGTGTGGCTTGTCTTGGGTCATGGGGGGGAGAAACGAAGAATTTACATCAATTTTGGGAGGATCTTCCGCAAAATGGGGGAATGTTTCCAATTTTGGATGCCCCATGTGTGCGCGGAATTGGACTGCATTGCGACGGGGCCAGTCCAATGGGAGGGGCAAGACGACGGCGTCGCATGTTTGCGCCGTGTGTCGCAGCATTGATTTTTTCAACGTTTGGTAGAACATTCACCGCATTTAGAACGGAGGATATTAAAAGATGAAAAAGATAACTTTGATAGCTGCCCTTTTATTGGCGGCCTGCCAGACCGGGCCTGCGCCCATGCAAGCCGTCGTCAACGGGTCCTTATCAAGTGAGGCCGACTTTGCGACCCTTTTTGGCAAGCGGTTGGGTTTTGGTGAAGATGATTTCCTGACGATCAATCCCAATGGCACCCTAAGCGGTGAGTTTGGTGGCGTGCGCACGTTGGGCACGTGGGAAGTGCGTGATGGATTTTGGTGTCGTGAGTTAACGGCGGGGCCGCGTGGTCCGTCCCCGGAAGATTGCCAGCAATTCGTGCGCGACGGGAATACGCTGAACGTCACGCGGGATCGGGGGGAAGGGGCGCCGTTTGTCTATACAATAGGTTAATGCACCCCCCTTGATCCTTGGGGATTTGTCGCCTATACGCGCGCTTGTCTAAGTGTCGAGACAGGCACGGATATGAGACTCGAGCAGGGTTGGGGCAATCCCAACCCTGTTGTTTTATGTTCTACGACCCTTGGATTTACTGAACCTTGACCCGCCATAAGGTGGGCAAATCATCCAAAGACCGGCGGAGACAACCGCAAGGCATGTATAAAAGCTAGATTAGGAAACAACTGCCACATGGCTCAAAACGTATCTATGGAGGAGTTCGAAGCCCTTCTGAATGAAAGCTTCGAAATTGACACACCATCTGAGGGATCGGTTGTCAAAGGCAAAGTCATCAGCATCGAAGCTGGTCAAGCCATCATCGACGTCGGCTATAAGATGGAAGGCCGCGTTGATCTAAAAGAATTCGCAAATCCCGGTGAAGACCCCGACATTTCCGAAGGCGACACTGTTGAAGTGTTCCTGCGTCAGGTCGAAAACTCCCGCGGGGAAGCTGTTATCTCTCGTGAGATGGCGCGCCGCGAGGAAGCTTGGGATCGCCTTGAAAAAGCATATGCAGACGAAGAACGCGTTGATGGTGCCATCTTTGGTCGCGTCAAAGGCGGCTTTACTGTTGATCTGGGCGGCGCTGTTGCGTTTCTTCCCGGTTCACAGGTTGACGTGCGCCCCGTGCGCGACGCTGGCCCATTGATGGGTCTGAAGCAGCCGTTCCAAGTTTTGAAAATGGATCGTCGCCGTGGCAACATCGTTGTGTCCCGTCGTGCCATCCTTGAAGAATCCCGTGCCGAGCAGCGTGCTGAGGTTATCGGTGGTCTGGCCGAAGGTCAGGAAGTTGACGGCGTGGTCAAGAACATCACTGAATACGGTGCGTTCGTTGATCTGGGCGGTGTTGATGGCTTGTTGCACGTCACAGACATGGCATGGCGCCGTGTGAACCACCCATCCGAGATCCTGACCATTGGTGAGACGATCAAGGTGCAGGTCATCAAGATCAACAAAGAAACCCATCGTATCAGCCTTGGTATGAAGCAATTGCAGGCCGATCCATGGGATGCAGTTGAAAGCCAGTACACACTTGAGTCTGTGCATCAGGGCCGCGTGACCAACATCAC
>CAKZVL010000162.1 GCA_937922155.1 uncultured Paracoccaceae bacterium
GATCTGATCGTCTTTGGCAGCCTGATCGTGATATTGATCACCGGATCGCGCGATGGGCGCATGTCGATTGGTATTTTGCGCACTGTCGGGCTGGGCCTTTTGCGCAACCCGATGATCGTGTCGGTTATCGCGGGTTTGATCGTTTCCGCATGGTCGATCCCAATCCCGACGGCCGCCAATGAATTCCTAACCCTTCTTGGGGCGGCGGCCACGCCCGGTGCGCTGTTTGCAATTGGTGCCTCGCTCGCCAGCAAATCGGCAGAAAGGTTGAGCGTCGCGCTCTGGCTTTCAAGCTGCAAACTGATCTTGCATCCCCTTGCCGTTGCTATAGCCGCCCTTTTTATTTTTCCGGTCGAACCATACGCCGCTGGCGTGATGATCGCGGCGGCGGCGCTTCCGGTTGCGGGCAATGTTTACATGGTCGCCCAACACTATGGCGTCGCACCGGCGCGGGTGTCTGCATCCATCCTGATTTCCACAGCCTTCAGCGTGCTAACCGTGTCGGGCGTTATTGCATGGGTGACAACGCTTTGACCCTGAGGTAGCCGTTTTGTAATCGCAAAGGAGGGTAGAACATGGAAACGCTGTCACAGAACAAATGCTACGGCGGGACGCAAGGCGTCTACAAACACGCATCGACATCCTGCAACTGCGATATGACCTTTGCAGTGTTTTTGCCGCAAGAGGCCGAATTTGGCCCGGTTCCCGTTCTTTGGTTCTTGTCTGGCCTGACATGCACCCATGAAAATGCGATGGTCAAAGCCGGTGCGCAAGCTTGGGCGGCTGAACAAGGGATCGCGCTGATCTTTCCCGACACATCGCCGCGCGGCGACGGTGTCGCCGATGATGAGGCGTATGATCTGGGGCAAGGGGCTGGGTTTTATATCGACGCGACCAAGGCGCCTTGGTCGGATCATTTCAAAATGTGGACCTATATCGCAGACGAGCTTCCCGCGCTGATTGGTGACAACTTTCCCATTGATCTGGATCGCCAATCCATCACAGGGCATTCGATGGGCGGGCATGGCGCGTTGACGTTCGCGATGGCGCTGCCCGGTCGGTTCAAATCTGTGTCGGCCTTTGCCCCGATCTGCCACCCCACGCAAAGCGATTGGGGTCGCAAGCAATTCGCCGCCTATTGGGGGGAGGATGAAACCAAATGGGGCCCTTATGACGCGACCCTGCTGATGCAAGACAAAGGGTTCGACGGCCCGATCCTGATTGATACCGGCACAGACGATCAGTTTGGCGACCTATTGGGAACAGAACATTTGGCCCAAGCGATTGCCGCGCGGCGGCAAGAGGGGCAAGTGCGTCTGCAAAAGGGCTATGACCACAGCTATTTCTTTATCGCCACCTTCATGGAAGACCACGTCGCCTTTCACGCCGAAGCGCTGTACGCTTGAGCCATGATTTACGTGGATGCCGATGCCTGCCCCGTGAAGGCCGAAGTCGAAAAGGTTGGCACGCGCCATAAGGTTAAGATGTTCGTCGTCTCAAATGGCGGCATCCGCCCCTCGCCCAATCCGTTCGTGGAAACCGTGATTGTACCCGACGGCCCTGACATCGCGGACATCTGGATCGCCGACAGGGCCGGAGCGGGCGATATCGTGATCACCGGGGATATCCCGCTTGCCGCGCGCTGCATCGAAAACGGCGCGCAGGTTCTTAAACACAACGGTGAGGTGTTCACCCAAGCCAACATCGGCAACATCCTTGCCACGCGCGATCTGATGGCAGACGTGCGCGCCGCCAACCCGTTTCATCAAGGCGGCGGAAAAGCGTTTGGCAAAGCGGATAGGTCGCGGTTTTTAAACGCACTTGAAACCGCGATAAGGAAATCCAAGTGATCCGCTGGATCAAAAGCTTGCCCGCGCCCTTGGCGGCCGGATTGGCTGCATCGTTCGCCGCTATCTTCTTTTCCATCAATGACGTGATGATCAAATTTCTGTCGGGCGGATACGCCTTGCATCAAGTCGTCTTGATCCGATCTGCCCTTGGGTTGGTCATCATCATTGCGCTGATCGCGCCGCTCACGGACGGCTGGCGGATCGTGAAAACCAAACGGCTGCCCATGCATCTTTTGCGCGGCCTGTGCGTGGTGATTGCAAACATGACGTTCTTTCTTGGTCTCGCGGCGATGCCGCTGGCGGATGCTGTTGCCATCTTTTTCGTCAGCCCGCTGATTATCACGCTTTTTTCCGTGATCTTTCTTGGCGAACACGTCGGCCCGCGCCGCTGGGCGGCCATTATTGTGGGCTTGATCGGGGTCTTTCTGATTGTGCGCCCCGGCACGACGGCGTTTCAACTGGCGTCCTTGTTGCCGATTGCGGCGGCGGTGGCTTATGCCGCTATCCACATCATCGCCCGCAAAATCGGTGGTACCGAAAGCGCGGCGACGATGGTGTTTTATATTCAGGTCACATTCATTGCGGTGTGTATCATCATCGGGCTGTTGATTGGCGATGGTCGGTTTAGCGATCAATCGCATCCCTCGCTCGTCTTTTTGTTCAAAGCCTGGACCTGGCCCTTGCTGTCGGACTTTGGATATTTTGCGATCCTTGGTGTCGGCGTGGCCTTGGGTGGCTATTTTATCTCACAAGCCTATCGCACCGCAGAGGCGGGTTTTGTCGCGCCGTTTGAATACCTTGCCGTGCCTTTATCGGTCCTTTGGGGTCTTCTGGTGTTCGACGAATTGCCAAGCAGGTCAACATGGCTGGGCATTGGGTTGATCGTTGGGGCTGGGCTGTTTACTGTCTGGCGAGAACAGCAAACCGGGCAGGATTATCCTGTTCCAAAAACACGACGCTAAAGGCGCGTACAGGCGAAAGAACCGTTTTGACCTCACTCCCAAGTTTAATGGACGCGCCCTACCGGGTGCGCAGTGTGATCCGACAATGATTTGGATCCTCGCAATTCTCTGCATCATTGCCATTTTGGCCTATGTCCCGACCTTTATCGAACAGCGCAAAAGGCCTGTTGATCGCCAAATGCGCGCGCAAAGTGATCAATCATTTGTAAAACTGTCCAAAGGCGTGACCGCCTATAAATGGCACGGCCCGGTGCGCGGACCTGTGATTGTCGCAGTCCACGGATTGGGAACGCCAAGTGCGGTCTGGGACGATTTGATCCCGGAACTGACGAAAATCGGTTACCGCGTGTTGACCTATGATCTTTATGGGCGCGGCCTGTCTGATGCGCCCAGCGGCAAACAAACCGCGGCATTCTTTCAGCGTCAGTTGGACGATCTATTGGTTCACGAAGGGTTGGACGAAGACGTGACGTTGCTTGGCTTTTCAATGGGCGGGTCGATTGTGACGGGGTATACGTCAATCTCGACCCACAAAATCTCAAAGGTCATTTTGCTGTGCAGCGCTGGCGTGCGTGTCAATGAAACCACCTTTGATCAACTGTGCCGCAAAGTGCCTGTGCTGGGCGATTGGTTGTCAAAGCTGGTGATACCGGGGCAATTGCGCAAAGATGTTGATCGGTCTGCCAACGCGCATCCATTAGAAGCGGTCAGAGCCGCGCAAATCGAACAACGCGGCTATGTCCCTGCGCTTGTGTCCAGCCGTCGTCACCAATTGGCAGATGTGCAAAAGCCGGAACATCGCATTATTGGCCGCACGGATATTCCGGTCTTTGCGATTTGGGGGGGCGAAGATCAGGTTATCCCGGTTACGGCGCTTGGCCGACTGGCCCAGTGGAACCGTGCCGCCCATCAAGAAGTAATCGAAGGCGCGGGACACGATCTGATCCAGACGCATACGACAGAAGTTGGCGCGGTTCTGCGCAAGATGCTGGCGGGTTAAGCGGCCTGCGCGGCGGGTCGATTTTCCTGGATCGGCAGGTGGATAATCGCGCTGAATGCGCCAACGCCAATACCGACCCACCAAACGGCGGTATAGCTGCCGTAGATGTCAAACATCCGTCCGCCGAGCCAGACCCCCATGAACGATCCCAGCTGGTGGGAAAAGAACACGATCCCATAAAGCGTGCCCATGTACCGCAAGCCATATAAATGGGCGACAAGGCCAGAGGTCAGCGGCACCGTGGCCAACCAAAGCGATCCCATAAGCACCGAAAAGATCACCACAGTCGCCGGTGTCATCGGTGTCAGGATGAACGCGGCGGCAACAACCGTACGTGCCGCATATATGCCCGCCAACAGGTATTTCTTCGAATACCTTTTTCCGGCCCACCCTGCCAAAAGCGTCCCACCGATGTTGGCCAGCCCAATCAGCGAAATCGCTAGTGCGCCTAGCGCGCTTGTCGTTGTGATGCCAAGGTTTGACAGGATGCCGCCCGATGCAATGGGGCCGCAAGCCTCTGCCACGAAGGCGGGGAAGTGGGCGGTGATAAACGCCAACTGATACCCGCATGAGAAAAAGCCAAGGAACAGAAACGAATAGGATGGATCTTTGAACGCGCGGATCAGGATCGTTCCCATGCTTTCCTGCAGCTCTTGTTTGGTTGCGACCTCTGGGCTTTTGATTAGCGGCAAGAACATCAATGATGACATTACCAGCCCCGCAAAGACGAGGAACACCATTTGCCACGTCATCAGTGTCAGCAGAAATTCCGCCAGCGGCGCGCCAAACACCTGCCCCATTGATCCCGCAGCCGTCGCAATGGCCAGCGCCATGGATCGGTTTTCATCCGATGCGGCGCGCCCAACGATGGCAAGGATCACGCCAAACCCCGTGCCCGCGACGCCAAAGCCGACAAAAATCGCATAGGCCTGATGCCCCAGCGGCGTTGTCGCCCCCGACGACAGCACCATGCCAGCGCCATACATCAATGCCCCGATAATGATGGCGCGGCGATCCCCGATCTTTTCCGCGATGGCCCCGAAAATCGGCTGCCCAATCCCCCAAGCGAGGTTTTGAATAGCAATCGCCATGCTGAAATCGGTGCGCAGCCAGCCAAAGTCTTGCGCCACAGGGATTTGAAACACCCCAAAGGACGCGCGCACGGCAAAGCTGATCATGATGATCATACAGCCCGCGAATAAAACAGGCGTGATAAGGCGCGCGTCTTTGGTCATGGGGGCAGTTGGCGTCGTGGCCACGGGAATGTCAATTCATGCGTCGCCCACTTTTCAAGTTACGGTCGGCGGCGTATCAGGCGGTATGACTGTGCAAAACGCCTATTCAGATCAAGTCGCCGCAGGGGTGCTGCGCGCCGACCCGGCCCAAGAATTGATCCTGCCCGAACTGGAACGGATCAGGGCCGCGCTAAACGTACCTGTCCCAAAACGCGGCCTGTTTCGAAAGGCACCTGAGCCCATCAAAGGGCTTTATATGTGGGGCGGCGTTGGTGTTGGAAAATCAATGCTGATGGACCTGATGGTCAGCCAGCTGGACGCCCCGTTTGAGCGGCAACACTTTCACGCCTTTATGCAATGGGTCCACACCGAAATGACAGAGGTGCGCAAAACCGGCGTTGATGACGCCATCGCTCCCGTGGCAAAATTGCTCAGCGACCGTATTCGCCTATTGGCGTTTGACGAGATGCAGATCAGCGACATCACCGACGCTATGATCGTGGGGCGATTGTTTGGCATGTTGTTTGAAGCCGGTGTCGTTGTCGTCACAACCTCCAACCGCCCGCCCGATGATCTTTATAAGGATGGGCTGAACCGGGATTTGTTCGTGCCGTTTATTGGCATGATCAAGGATCACATGGTGGTGCATGACATGGCCAGCCAAACTGATTACCGGCAAGGGCGTTTGTCAGATCATCAAAGCTATTTCACACCGGCAAATAGCGCCGCCTGCGCAGCACTTGATCAAATCTGGCAAGACCTCACCGGTGGTGCGCAGGAAAAACTGATCCTCCGTGTCAAAGGTCGCGAGGTGGAGCTGGATAAGTTTCACAACGGCGTGGCTTGGGCGAAATTCTATGACCTCTGCGGCAAACCGCTGGGGGCCGCGGATTATCTGGCGCTGGCGGAGGCTGTGCGTGTGCTGATCCTAGAAGACATCCCGCAACTGTCGCGCGCCAATTTTAATGAGGCCAAACGCTTTGTCACGCTGATTGACGCGCTATACGAAGGCAAGGTTAGGTTGATTGCCTCTGCACAAGCAGCACCTGAATCGCTTTACCTTGAGGGCGAAGGCACGTTTGAATTTGAACGAACGGCCAGTCGATTACGCGAAATGCAGGCGGATGATTGGGCGGTTTAGCAACCCCCAGAAATACAAAAAGGCAGACCATTTGCCTGCCTTCTCGCCCTGCCAAACCCTTTGGACGTTGTGCCGTTGTTCCCCCAGCCGTTTCTGTCCGTTGGGGCGAACCTAGTCGATCTAGTGATTCGCAGTCAATAGAGTGATTCGCTGTTTCGTGGGCGAGGGCCAAAAAACTTGACGCAAACGCAGGCGCAATGGGGTCGGCGCAGTCTACTTTGGCGCATTCTCGCGGATGACGTGCCCGGCAAGGTAGAGTGATCCACAGATCACGATCCGCGCATGGGGATGATCTGCGACCAAGGCATCAATGGCATCGCGCACAGTCTCGTCGGTCTGCGCCTTTAAACCAATCGCATTCGCCGCCGATGCGATGTCTTCGGGCGGCAGGCTGTTGGTCTCGCCCGGTATGGAGACTGCAGTCAGGCTGTTTGCGCATTTGGCGAGCGGGGCGAGGAAGCCTGCGTATTCTTTGGTGTTCAACATCCCGCAGATCAGATGTGTCGGGCGGGGCGCAAGTGTGGCCAGCGTTGCGGCAATCGCTTGTCCCGCCGCCGGGTTGTGCCCGCCATCTAGCCACAGATCAGCCGTGCCAGCCCGTTCAACCAAGGCACCGCTTTGCAAGCGCTGCATCCGCGCGGGCCAATCGGCGCCCGTCATCGCGGCATCGTAACCGGCCTCGTCGATCCCCAAATGGCGCAGGGCCGCAATCGCTCCACCTGCATTCATGATCTGGTGCGGGCCGGGCAGGGCAGGCAGGGGCAGGTCAAGCAATCCGTGGTCGTCTTGATAGACCAGCCGCCCCGCTTCTTCGCCGACATGCCAATGCTGACCATACACCAATAGCGGGGCACCCACGCGCGCGGCCTGTCGTTCGATCACATCAAGCGCGTCATCCTGTTGCGGGCCAACAACGCAGGTGACACCGCGTTTAAGGATACCTGCCTTTTCACCGGCGATTTCAGGCAATGTATCGCCAAGGAATTGCTGATGATCCAAATC
>CAKZVL010000163.1 GCA_937922155.1 uncultured Paracoccaceae bacterium
GCCAAATACTTGTCCGCGTCGAACAAAGGGAAGGCGCCCTTTTCCTTTGCCAAATCGACCGACGCCAGATAGGCGGCGCGGGCAATCGCGTGCATCCATTGATCGGTCTGACGCGCCGCCTCCTTGGATCCATAGCGCAAACCAACCATCAACAACGCATCGGCCAGCCCAGTCACGCCAAGGCCAATGCGGCGCTTGGCCTGCGCCTCTGCCTGTTGAGCAGGCAATGGAAAGCGGGAGGCATCAACAACATTGTCCATCATCCGCACAGCTGTCGCGACAAGGTCGATCATCTGTCCCTCATCAAGGGCGGCATCGTCTTCAAACGGGCGCGCCACCAGTTTGGCCATGTTGATCGAGCCAAGCAGGCAGGCCCCATAAGGCGGCAATGGCTGTTCGCCGCAAGGGTTGGTGGCGGCAATCGTCTCACAATAACTCAGGTTGTTGGCCGCATTGATCCGATCAATGAAAATCACGCCCGGCTCAGCATAATCATAGGTCGATTGCATGATCTGATCCCACAGATCGCGGGCCTGAACGGTGCGATAAATCTGCCCGTCAAACACCAAATCCCACGGCTTGTCCGCCTTCACCGCCGCCATAAACGGATCGGTGATCAGCACGGACATGTTGAACATGCGCAAGCGGGCCGCATCGGATTTAGCGGTGATGAAATCCTCTACATCCGGGTGATCGCAGCGCATCGTCGCCATCATCGCCCCGCGCCGCGACCCCGCCGACATGATCGTGCGGCACATTGCATCCCAAACATCCATGAACGACAACGGGCCAGAGGCATCCGCCGCAACACCCTTAACAGACGCGCCCTTTGGACGAATGGTCGAAAAATCATACCCGATACCGCCCCCCTGCTGCATCGTCAGCGCGGCCTCTTTCAACATCTCAAAAATGCCGCCCATATCATCGGGCACCGTGCCCATGACGAAACAGTTAAACAATGTCACAGACCGCGCCGTACCCGCACCCGCGGTGATGCGACCAGCGGGAAGATATTTGAAATCTTCCAACGCATCATAGAACTTGCCTTCCCAGTCCTTGGGCGTCTTTTCAACCGCAGCCAAAGCCCCCGCAATCCGGCGCCACGTATCCTCAACCGTCGCGTCCAAGGGCGTGCCGTCCGCCTCTTTGAAACGGTACTTCATATCCCAAATTTGCTCAGCAATAGGGGCGGAAAAGACTGTCATGACGGCGACTTTCGATTAAGGACGCGGGCGGAACCCGCAGCATAGCGATGTCGGTGAGATTCGGGAACTCTGCGAATAGCAATTACCATATGTTGTGATTGTTCATGCATCAACCACTAAATAAGGGATGAGTAGGCGATTTTCCACTTGCCGCCTGCCCCGATATTTGGGACATAGGCTTATGACCGCCTACATCAACCTCCTCAAACTGTCCGTCGGCACCGAAACGGTTGCCGACTTGCAAGCATGGCAAAATCAGCCGCGCGTGCAGACGACCGACGGCAACCCGCGCCACATCACCCGCATGTGGCCGCGCCGCGAGGATGAGGTGATCGCAGGCGGGTCCATCTTTTGGGTGATCAAAGGCGTGATCCTGTGCCGTCAGCCCATTCTACGGCTGGATGAATACATCGGCGACGATGGCATCCGCCGCTGCGCGATCGTCTCCAAACCCGGACTGATCAAGGTGATGCCAACCCCCAAGCGCGCGTTCCAAGGCTGGCGATACCTCAAACCCGAGGACGCACCAGAAGATTTGCCAAAAGGTCGCGAAAACGAAACGCCGCTGCCACCGGACCTGACCAAAGCCTTGGCCGATATCGGCGTTTGGTAAGGTGCCAGATTTTGGGATAGAAGATGGCTTTGCAATACCCGTTTTGAAGGGGCGCAAAGGTCTTGTAAACAAGTCAGCCGATAAAGACATTAGGCCAAAAATGACAGAAAACGGCTAAGTCCGACGTCGCAAAACGCGCAAGTTACCGCGTCTCACTCAACAAATGTCAGCGTGTCCCAATGGACCTGCGCCAATGCGATCATATCGTCGCGCCCGTCGTCAAAAATCCGGCCACCCCGCGCTGCGAAAAACACGTAAAGCTTGCCCTCATGAATGCGCCACACGTCCGGGTCGCCGGGGACTTCGTTGCCCAACGACATCGCCCGTGTGCAATAGCCACCAAACTGTGGGGCATATGCCTCAGGATCGGCCTGAAACAACGCCGCATCCCCTTGGCTTGCGAACCGCCAAACAGCCCCCTTCCAGTTCACGCTGATCGCATCCTCACCATCCGTGGCCTCGCCCGCGCGAAAATACGCTGTGGTATCATACCCTTTCAACGCATGTCCCGTATTTGACAGGCTGAACCGACTAATGGTCTTCGCCAATACGGCGGATGGAAACGCCATCATCGCCATGGCAACAGTCACAAAGCTTCTGCGGTTCATCACAAATCTCTTTCGGTCTAGGATTCGGTATTAAACGGGTTCTTAACACTGCGTCCCACCTCCACCAAATCACATTTGAATGATCCCCTCGCTCCGCTGTCTGAGGCATCCCATCGGCGCGTTCGAACACCAATTGGAAAAGTTAACGCCCGTTAACGTACGCATCATTAACCACGTTTTGCGCACCTAACGGTGTACCGATTGTGTACGCAGTGTGACTCCAGATTTTCCAATGAATTTATATAATTAACAGCGCTCAGCACAGGCCACAGCGAAACGGGCAAAACCGTTGCGCGCCCGTCAAAGTCCCAGCTTGCGCTGAAGCTCTTTTAAGGTCGCCCGCTGCGCCCCGCTCCAGCCTTCGCGGCGCCCTCGAAACAGCGTCGCTTGGGAGGCATGGATCACCCCGTCGGACAGGATTTTCAAACCATTCGCACGCAGGGTTTCCCCTGTCGACGTGATGTCCGAAATCGCCTCAGCGGTTTCGTTTTTGACCACGCCTTCTGTCGCGCCCTGACTATCGACCAACTGATAATCCGCCACGCCCTCGGCCTTCAAAAACTCCCGCGTCAAACGGTGGTACTTGGTCGCGATCCGCAACCGAAATCCATGTGTCGCACGAAACGCCGCAGCCGCCGCATCAAGGTCTTCCAGCGTATCCACATCGACCCAAAACTTGGGCACTGCAATGATCAGATCTGCCCCTCCAAAGCCAAGCCTCGCAAGCTCAACAACTTGACTGTCCCAGCTCACCAATGTTTCCCGGATCAGGTCAGACCCAGTCACTCCCAGATGAATACGACCCGCCGCCAATTCGCGCGGAATTTCACTGGCCGACAGCAGCACAAGTTCGACACCATCGATGCCATCAACAGCGCCAGAATACTCGCGATCATGACCCGCTTTGCGCAAGCCAATACCGCGTGATCCAAACCAGTCAAACGTCTTGTCCATCAGCCGCCCCTTGGACGGAACACCCAGCTTTAACATCACCCGCGCCCTCCCAAGACCAACAGCAGATCAGGGCGGATCACACCGCCCACCGCTGGGGCGCTTGCGCCATGCCCAAGGTGCTGCGTCAACGCATCATAGCGCCCGCCAGTGGCCACAGGAACGCCGCCTGCAACCGGGTAAAATCCAAAAACGAAACCATCATAATACTCAAGCGTTGTACGCCCATAGCTGCCTTCAAAAGGCAGGCTTTCGACGTCAATTCCAGCTGACGAAAACGCCTCCATCCGTGCGGCCATCAAATCAACCGCATCGGCAATTCCTGGCAGGTCCATGGCAATATCACGCAGGTTGCTCAGCACATTTGGCATCGTTTCACGTAGGCCCAAAATGGCATCCACATGCGCGCGTTCCTCCGCGCTGATCGGCGCTGTCTTTGCGTCCTCGCGCAGGCTTTCAATCCGGGCCTCTACCTCTGCACGCCGCCGCACGCCAACCTCTGGACCGGAATCTGCAAACGGGTCTTTGGAGGCAATCAATGCAGACCGCGTCGCAGGCACTTTCGTGATCCCACAAAACCGATCAAGCAATGAGCGAAAACGCCCGGGCCGCCACAAATGACGCAGCAAAGCTGCCTTGCGCGCATCGCTTGTCCGCAGGCCTTTCACGGCTGCAATCAGCAAACCGATGTCGCCCGTGGCCGCCCGTACAGGCGCGCCATCCAGCGCATCCCAAATCGCGGCAAACACTTCTGCATCCGCCGCCGCCGGGGCCTGCCCATCAAACACTTCAAAGCCAACTTGAACATATTCCGTGGCCCGCTGCGCATCGCTTTCTTGCTTGCGAAAAACCTTGCCAGCATAGGTATATTTCACCGGGTCCGCGCGGGTTTCCATATGCTTTTGCACCACAGGAACGGTAAAGTCCGGGCGCAAAACCATCTCGCCCCGGATCGGGTCTGGGGTCACATAAGCACGCGCGCGAATGTCCTCGCCGTATAGATCCAACAAGGTGTCTGCCGGCAGCAAAACCTCTGATGACACAGGGATCGCGCCTAGGCTTTCGAACCGCGCGGACAGCCGGCGGGTTTCTGCATCAACGTCCCGGATCATTGCGAATACAGCGCCAAAATCTCGCGGACCTTTGCAACCAAATCGCCGCGTGGCACCTCGTATTGGCTTGGGCGATCTTTGTATTCCTCCAAGGTTGCCCCTTGCGCCAATTCGGCCCCAAGGATCAAATCTTTGATCTGGATCACACCGCTGGCTTTCTCATCGCCACCCTCAATAACCGCGACGGGAGAGGCGCGCTTATCCGCGTATTTCAATTGGTTGCCAAAGTTCTTGGGATTGCCCAAATAAACCTCTGCGCGCAGGCCCGCATTGCGCAGTTCCGCGACCATAGATTGATAGTCCGCCATCCGATCGCGATCCATCACGGTCACGATCACCGGGCCTTGCGCCGCATTGCCAAGACGGCCCTTGGCATGCAGTGCCGCCAGCAGGCGATCAACGCCAATCGACACACCTGTTGCTGGGACTTCCTGACCGGTGAACCGCTTGACCAAATCATCATAACGCCCACCGCCCGCGACAGAACCGAACTGGCGCGGCCTGCCCTTTTCATCGACGGTTTCAAACGTCAGTTCAGCCTCATAAACAGGGCCGGTGTAATAGCCGAGGCCGCGCACGACGGCAGGGTCAAGCATGACGCGATCTGCGCCATACCCACCTGCATCCAGCAGCGCAGCAATCTGTTCCAGTTCATCCACGCCTTGCGTGCCAACGTCCGATCCGGTGACCACTTCGCGAAGGCGCGCAACAGTGGCCGCACCGGTATCGCGGCGCGCTTGCATAAAGGCGATCACGACCTCAGCCTGTTCAGGCGCAAGGCCTGCGCCTTTGGTGAAGTCTCCGCTGTCATCCTTGCGACCTTCGCCCAGCAATTGACGCACACCCTCAATGCCAAGTCGGTCCAGCTTATCAATGGCGCGCAGCACGATCCCGCGCTCATTCACCTTATCATCACCTGCTAAACCGGCCACTTCCATCGCGCCGTTCAACACCTTGCGGTTGTTGATCTTGACGACGTAATCGCCCCCCAATCCAAGGGTCTCAAACACATCAGACAGCATCGCGCAAATCTCTGCATCCGCCGCCATGCTCGCCGTGCCAACCGTATCCGCGTCACACTGATAAAACTGGCGAAACCGCCCCGGCCCCGGCTTTTCATTGCGCCAAACCGGGCCCATCGTGTAGCGGCGATAAGGGTTCGGAAGATCATTGCGAAACTGCGCATAAACCCGCGCCAAAGGGGCGGTCATGTCATAGCGCAGCGCAAGCCAATCTTCGTCCTCTTGCCACGCGAACACACCCTCATTGGGGCGATCCACATCGGGCAGGAATTTCCCCAAAGCTTCGACCGTTTCGACAGCCGAACTTTCCAGCGCGTCAAAGCCGTATTGATGATATACCCCAGTGACCTTGCGCAGCATCTCTGCACGCGCAGTCACCTCCTCACCAAAGTAGTCGCGAAAGCCCTTGGGGGGCTGCGCCTTGGGGCGGGGTTGCTTCTTGGGCTTTGACATCTGTTTACCTTGGATGCGTCGATTGAAGGCCGTTTACCGCGCCATCGTCACAGGGGCAATGGCGCCCCTTTCACTGGCAGGCAAAAGTGTCTAAATGCCGGGGCATGACAGACACAACCGCCCTCGAAGAAAAGATCGCCCACCTCACCCGCGTGGTTGAGGAATTATCAGACATCGTCGCAGCCCAACAATCCGATCTGGACCGCGCCACAAAGCGGTTGGGCATCCTCATGGCCCGCGAAGCGGATCGTGAAATGGATCAAGGCGGCAGCGTGACCATGACAGATCAAAAACCGCCCCACTGGTAGCATCGGTTTCAAACGAACGACTGCGCAGGTCTCTATAGACCTTCCAGATCGACAGCAGCCACCTGCCCATCATAAAGCAGGAACTCGGCCCATTCAGATGCAGCACCAAAAGACCGATACGCTGTCACGAACGTTGCAACCTTGCCCAAAGCGTCCAACCGGTCCCCGCAAGGCTTCCCTTCACCGACCCGACAAAAGCGCGCTTTGATCTCTTCATACGCGTTATCCGTCGTCGAATAGTCCAACGCGACACGGGTGCGCGAATACCGCACGATTTCATGGGTCCCCACGTCGCCAAGCAAGACCAAAGCCGCCGAAAACTGACGGGCGCAACCGTCGTCAAATCCAGTGATGTAATGCGGGCGCATCTGCGTCGATCCTGGTTGCGTGTCATAAACTTCAAACCCAGAAGCGGCAGCAACGTTTTGACCCAACTCTCGACGGCTTACCCCGCATGTCCTTTCAAGCACGCCAAACGGCAGATCAACCAACGGCGCAACGTCCCCCACATCTGGCGCAGGATTAAGGCCGCGCAATCGCGTCCAAAGGTCTGAAAATGGCGACGTCTTTGGTGTATCACTGGCCAACATTTGCGGTGGTGCCACCTCTTCGGCCAGTTCGACCTCGCTCAGCAGTTCGACATCTTCAGGTGGTTCACCAAAAATGGGCAAACGATCACAGGCTGACGACAGCACAAGAAACGCCGCAACAAGAGGAACACGAAACCAAAACATGACGGCCCTGATAACAAGTAAAAAGCCCGTCGTCCAAATGACCTTGGGTCACTACACTTCTTCGACTTCGATCACCCCGCCCAAAGATCGCAAAGCCCCCTTGATCTGCGGATTAACCGGGAAATCCTGACCCAAATCAATTTCAACCTCACCCGGCAGGTCATCATGCATCAAACAGAAATAAACCGGGCCACGTCCACCTTTAACCTTATCGCGCACGGCATTTTCCAGCACACTCGCGACTGTTTTAATCGGCTCCGGCCCATCCAAAAACACACGCAAACCGGCGCTGACAGCATCGGTTGCCATCGTATCAATCGGCGTGACAGACCGCCCCAACAGCTTTAGCTGATCCGCCTCCATCGTGGCTTCGGCTTGAATGACGACTTGCGACCCTGTTTCCAAATGCTCCCGCGCAGTTTCCAACGTGTCCGAAAACATCGTAACTTCATATTGCCCGGTTGGGTCGGACAGCTGAACAAAGGCAAAGCGATTGCCGCGTGCAGATTTGCGTTCCTGACGGCCACTGACGGTTCCTGCCATCTTGATAATGCACGCACCGCGTTCAGCCTTGGCCGTGACCTCATCCAAGGTCAAAACCTGCTTGCGTTTCAGGCTGGGCATATAGTCGTCCAGCGGATGACCAGAAAGATAAAACCCAATGGCCTTGAATTCTTCGGCCAGTCGCTCCGCAGGCAACCAATCGTCGCCGCCCGCAAGGCGCGGTTCAGGCAGGTCATCGCCCGCCTCGCCAAACAAGGACACTTGCGAACTTTCGCGCTGCTCATGAATGGCGGTGGAATACCCCACAAGCGCATCAAGCGACATAAAAACGCGCCGTCGATTGCGATCGAGCACATCAAAGGCACCGGCACGGGCCAGCATTTCCAATGGACGCTTGCCCACACGTTTCAAATCGACACGGCGCGCCACATCAAACAAGGTCACAAACTGATCTTCGCCACGGGCATTTGTGATCAGCTTCATCGCCTCCACACCAACGTTCTTGAGCGCGCCCAGCGCATAAACCAGCTTTTGATCCACCACATCAAACGTCGCCTCTGACCGGTTCACGCAGGGCGGGATGTAATCAATGGCCAAACCCTTTTTGACCTCTTGGAAATAGACGCCCAGCTTGTCGGTCAAATGCAAATCGCAGTTCATCACACCGGCCATAAACTCTACCGGGTGATTGGCCTTGAGCCATGCAGTTTGATAGCTGACGACCGCATAAGCGGCGGCGTGGGATTTGTTGAATCCATAGTTGGCGAATTTATCCAGAAGGTTCCAAACCTCCATCGCCTTTTCTTTGTTCACATCATTCTTGGCAGCCCCCGCGAGGAATTTCGGACGCTCCGCATCCATCGCTTCTTGAATTTTCTTACCCATCGCACGGCGCAACATATCCGCCCCGCCAAGGGAATAACCCGCCATCTCTTGGGCGATCTGCATCACCTGTTCCTGATAGACGATGATGCCTTGAGTTTCGTCTAGGATATGATCGACCAACGGATGCAATTCAGCGCGTTCACTGACGCCGTTCTTAACCTCACAGAACTTGGGAATGTTCTCCATCGGGCCTGGACGATACAGCGCGACAAGCGCGATAATATCCTCAATACAATCAGGCTGCATCCGTTTCAGGGCATCCATCATACCGCTGGATTCCACCTGAAACACCGCAATCGTCTTGGCAGACGCATAAAGTTTATAAGACGCCTCATCATCCAAAGGGATCGCTGCAATATCGTTTTCTACACCGTCCGCAGGTTGATAAAGCTGGGTGCCGTCGGCCGCGACATGCAGCGGGCGACCAGTCTTCAGGATCAAATCCACAGCATTTTGAATAACCGTCAGGGTTTTCAGACCCAGAAAGTCGAACTTGACCAAGCCCGCCTGCTCCACCCATTTCATATTGAACTGGGTGGCAGGCATATCAGATCGCGGATCTTGGTACAGCGGGACAAGCTCATCCAAGGGACGGTCCCCGATCACCACACCCGCAGCATGGGTGGAGGCATTACGCAACAACCCCTCAACCTGTTGAGCATAGGTCAGCAAACGATCCACGACTTCCTCGGCCTTGGCTTCCTCGCGCAAGCGGGGTTCATCGGCCAGCGCCTTTTCAATGCTGACAGGCTTCACGCCCTCAACCGGGATCATCTTACTCAAACGATCAACCTGCCCATACGGCATCTGCAAGACACGACCCACATCCCGAACCGCCGCCTTGGACAATAGCGCGCCAAATGTGATGATCTGCCCCACCTTGTCGCGCCCATATTTTTCCTGAACGTAGCGGATAACCTCTTCCCGGCGATCCATGCAAAAATCGATGTCGAAATCAGGCATCGACACACGTTCCGGGTTCAAGAACCGCTCAAACAGCAGGGAATAACGCAACGGATCAAGGTCGGTAATCAACAGCGCATAGGCCACCAATGAGCCCGCACCCGACCCACGGCCGGGACCAACCGGAATATCGTGATCCTTGGCCCATTTGATAAAGTCTGCAACGATCAGGAAATACCCGGGAAATCCCATGCCCTCGATAATTTTCAGCTCAAAATCAAGCCGCTTTTCATACTCCTCGACAGAGGCGGCGTGCGGAATAATTGACAAGCGGTACTTTAACCCCGCCTCTGCCTGACGGCGCAATTCTGCAACCTCATCGTCGGCGAATTTCGGCAGGATCGGATCACGGGTATAGGCCTTGAACGCACAACGCTGCGCGATCTCAATCGTATTCTCAATCGCCTCAGGTAGGTCCGCGAACAAGACCACCATTTCCTGTGGTGACTTAAAATAATGCTGCGGACTCAGACGGCGGCGCGGCTCTTGCTGATCGACATAGGCGCCATCCGCAATACAGATCAGGGCATCATGCGCCTCATAAAGCTCCGTCTTGGGAAAATAGACGTCATTGGTCGCCACCAATGGCAGATCCATCGCATAGGCCATCTCAACGAAAAATCGCTCCGTCAAACGCTCCGCCTCGGGCTGTGAGCCGTCCTCACGAGGATGACGCTGCAATTCCACATACAAACGATCTGCATAAATCGTTTTCAAACGATCCATGAACGCCTGCGCCTTGGGCATCTGCCCGGCCTGCAACAACAGTCCCACTGGGCCGCTTGCTCCCCCCGACAAGCAGATCAAATCGTCAGAAAACTGTGCCAGCTCATCAACCGTGACCTGCGGCAACTGACCCTCTGCATCCAAATAGGCACAGGAATTCAGTTTCATTAAGTTGCGATAGCCCGCCTCAGACTGGGCCAACAAAACCAGCGGGGCCGGATCAGGCACGCGCTTACCCGGTTCCGCCTCTAGAAAAGTGGCATCAATCTGACAGCCCACAATCGGCTGCACACCTTCCTTGGCGGCGTATTCCGAAAATTCCAATGCCGCGAACATGTTGTTGCTATCAGTGACCGCGACCGCTGGCATCTGCATGTCCTTCACCATCCCTGCCAATTTCTTGACCGGCACTGCCCCTTCCAAAAGGGAATATTCCGTGTGCAGGCGCAGGTGAATGAATCGGGGATCAGGGCTCATACGTGGTAGCCTATCGCACCACGTGGCAAGCACAAGATGACAACAGCGCCTTGCGCGCCTAAGGTCGCAGAATGCGCACTCTGACTCTGATCTTCCTATTGCTGCCTGTCCTCGCGACAGCCTTCCCCGTACAACGCTGCGTCAACCTCGACCAGGCGCTTGAGGCGCCGCGCGAAGGCGACTGGGGTTTCGTCATTCAAGAACGCCAAATCAAATGGATCGCCGAACAGGGGTTCGACACGATCCGCCTGCCTGTGCGGTTCAACGCGCATTGGGTGGACAACAGGCTGACCCCCGGCATCCTCGCGCGGGTGGATCAAGTCATCGGCTGGGCCTTTGATGCCGATCTCAACGTGATCCTTGACCTGCACCACTTTGAGGCATTGATGGAAAACCCCGCCAAGCATAGCGCAACGTTCCACGCGATCTGGCGCGAACTCGCACACCACTATGCGGACTACGACGACCGGCTGATCTTTGAACTGCTAAACGAACCCACTGATGCTTTGGACAGCGATGGGGCAATGGCGCTGTTTCGCACAGCCTACCCGATGATCCGGCACTCCAACCCGGACCGCTGGATCATCATCGAAGGCGGGAATTGGGCCAGCATAGAAAGCTTGGCAGATCTGTCGCGGATCGATGATCGCACAGCATTGTCGTTTCACTACTACAGCCCCTGGGAATTCACGCATCAACAAGCCGGATGGATGGACAACCCGCCGCCCGCACGCGGCTGGGGCAGCGCGCAAGATCAAAGCGCAGTGGCGCGCGACTTTGAACAAGCCGCACGCTTTGGGCAACCCATGCTCTTGGGGGAATTCGGGGTCAGCAGCGAAACAGATCTCAAGGCACGACTAAACTGGACACGCAACCTTCGCGAAACCGCTGAGGGCCACGGGATCGGCTGGTGCCACTGGGGGCTGGCCGGGAATTTTGCGATCATGAATGATGCCACTGGCGCTTGGTTGCCGGGAATGCAAGATGCCCTGTTGGACTGACGTATTTTCAAGGTGTTAGACATCACTTAGCCCATGAACTAAGTTACATAAACCAACAGGACACCCCACATGAAAAGCGATCTGGACAAATTCTTTGCCGCCCTGTCCGACCCAACGCGCCGGGCCGTGATCGAAAAACTGGTCAGCGGTCGGGCCAGCGTCAGTGCACTCCACAAAGGGCACGACATGGCATTGCCCACGTTCCTGCGCCACATCCAAATCCTCCAAGAAGCAGGATTGATACGCAGCGCCAAGAAAGGACGCATCAGAACATGCCAACTCAACCCGCACCCCTTGTTCGAAGCGCAAGGCTGGTTGGCATGGCAACGCACCATCTGGGATCAACGCGAAGGGCAGGAAAACTAAGCACGTTCCATCCCCCCTGCAAAACATCCACGCAATGGGGACCTGACAAAAGATCATCTTGCTCAAATATTCCCGCCTGTGGCTCTACCCCGGCCACAAACACCCAAGTTCAAAATACCACGCCGCAGCAGCAAAAAACCCGCTCACAGGTCTTGCAAATTTGCCGCCAGCCAGCTTTGCTCACCACAACGCTCTGGATGTCTACGCCGCATCGACATGCAGGGCTAACGAGCCATTGTGGTAAGGCGGCAGGTTAAACACATGGATGTGACGTTTCTTCTGAATGGAGAGACCGTAACGATCAACGCAGCCCCGACGGTCAGCGTTCTGGATTGGTTACGCGAAGAGCAAATGCTCATGGGAACCAAGGAAGGGTGTAATGAGGGCGATTGCGGTGCCTGTACCGTGATGGTGACGGACGAAAACGGCACGCGCACCCTCAACGCCTGCATCCTGTTCCTGCCGCAACTGGACGGAAAGTCGTTGAGAACCGTCGAAGGCATCAGCGGACCAAAGGGTGAATTGCACCCCGTCCAAAAGGCGATGGTCGATCTTCACGGCAGCCAATGCGGGTTTTGCACGCCAGGTTTCGTGGTCAGCATGGCCACCGCACATCTCAATGGGTACACCGATTTTGATGACCAACTCGCAGGGAACTTATGCCGCTGCACAGGCTATGCCCCGATCATCCGCGCCGCTCAGGCCGCTAGGGACGCGCCGGTTCCAAACTGGCTCAATGATGCCCATCATCTTGCCAAAAATACTCCGGGGGAGCTGCAAAAGGCAGCGGGGGCAGCGCCCCCGATCTCCCTTGACGAACTTGCGCAGTGGTATGGCAATAACCCAGATGCAATCCTGATCGCCGGTGCCACCGACATCGGTCTTTGGGTGACCAAGCAATTGCGCGACCTGCCCAAGGTCGCCTTTCTGAACCGTTGCCCAGAACTGAGCACAATCACAGAAACGGAGGAGGCGCTGCATTTTGGTGCAATGGTCACGATGACAGATGTGCTCAACGCCGTCAGGCATGATTATCCAAGTTACGGCGAAATGATCCGCCGTTACGGTTCTGTCCAAGTGCGCAATGCCGCAACCATTGGCGGCAATATCGCCAACGGCTCCCCCATCGGTGACAATCCTCCGGCACTGATCGCTCTTGGGTCAACTTTGCATCTGCGCCACAAAGATCAAACCCGCACATTGGCGATCGAAGATTTCTTTCAGGACTATCAAAAACAAGATCGTAAACCGGGCGAGCTTGTCACTGGCATCACCCTACCAAAAGGCGAAAACGCGCTGCGCGTCTACAAAGTGTCCAAGCGGTTCGATCAAGATATCTCTGCCGTTTGCGGGGCCTTCAACATATCGCTTGAGAGCGATAAAATCGCGTCTGCGCGCATTGCCTTTGGCGGCATGGCCGGGATTCCCAAAAGGGCGCGCGCAGCAGAGGCCGCATTGGTTGGAAAGGCGTGGAACGAGGCCACAATCAAAAATGCAACAGCCGCCATCGCAGACGACTTTTCGCCGCTATCCGACATGCGCGCCTCCGCTCAGTATCGCATGACAACAGCGCAAAACATGCTGCGCCGTTATTTTGCTGAAATGAATGGGCAGACAACCTCTGTGCTTGGGGTGCAAGCATGAGTGTCGCAAAACCCCTGCCCCATGACGCCGCCCTCCAGCACGTGACCGGAACGGCGCGTTACGTCGATGACATCCCAACCCCTGTGAACACATTGCATCTGGCCTTTGGCCTGAGCGACATTGCCTGCGGTGTGATCCAATCAATGGACCTTGACGAGGTGCGCGCAGCCCCCGGCGTTGTGGCCGTCTTGGTGGCTGACGATCTGCCCTTCGCCAATGATGTGTCCCCCTCTGCCCATGACGAGCCTCTGTTGGCAACGAACCGCGTGCACTATATCGGGCAGCCGCTGTTTTTGGTCGTGGCGCAAAGCCATTTGGCCGCGCGCAAAGCCGCGCGATTAGGTCAGATTGAAATCACTGCAGAAACGCCGGTGCTAACCATTGACGACGCGTTGCGTGTCGATAGCCGTTTTGAGGACGCCCCCTTGGTTTGGACCAAAGGCAAGCCCGATCAGGCACTTGGGACGGCGCCGCATCGCCTGCAAGGTCAGATTGATATGGGCGGGCAGGAACATTTCTATCTAGAAGGCCAAGCCGCCTTGGCCTTGCCGCAAGAAGGCGGTGATATGCTGGTCCATAGCTCCACCCAGCATCCGACCGAAATTCAACACAAGGTGGCAGATGCCATCGGCAAAACGATGCATGCTGTCCGCGTCGAAGTGCGCCGAATGGGCGGCGGTTTCGGCGGCAAAGAAAGCCAAGGCAACGCGCTCGCCGTGGCCTGCGCCATCGCGGCCCATGCCACGGGCGCCCCGTGCAAAATGCGTTACGACCGCGACGACGATATGATGATCACCGGAAAACGTCACGATTTTCGCATTTCCTATGACGTGGGCTTTGATGATCAGGGTCGGATCTTGGCCATTGATTTCACGCAACTTGCGCGCTGCGGTTGGGCGATGGATTTGTCATTGCCAGTTGCGGATCGCGCGATGCTGCACGGCGACAATGCCTATCTGCTGGCGGACATCCGCATCACATCACACCGATTGAAAACTCACACACAAAGCGCGACCGCGTTTCGCGGCTTTGGCGGCCCACAAGGTGTTCTGGGGATTGAACGCGTGATGGATCACGTGGCGCATGCTTTGGATCTTGATCCGGTTGTCGTCCGCCGCATCAATTTCTATGCGCCTGCGGCGAGCGTCGACGGGGGCTCTGCCCCCCGGCCTCTGGCCTCCCCCCGGAGTTTATCTAGCAAGATGATGGACAATAGCACCCCCTATCATATGCCGGTTACAGACTTTGTTCTGCATGAAATGACTGAAGCTTTGTTGATCACATCCGACTATGAACAGCGTCGCAAAGCCGTCAAGGATTGGAATGCCACCAATCCCATTTTGAAAAAGGGAATTGCCTATAGTCCGGTGAAGTTTGGAATTTCCTTTACGTTGAGCCATCTAAACCAAGCTGGTGCGCTGGTGCATGTCTATCAAGATGGGTCGATCCATTTGAATCATGGCGGTACCGAAATGGGACAAGGCTTGTTCCAAAAGATTGCTCAAGTCGCAGCCCATCGGTTTGGTGTCGATGTGTCACTGGTTAAGATCACAGCGACCGATACTGGCAAAGTGCCCAACACGTCGGCCACTGCGGCCTCTTCGGGATCAGATTTGAACGGGATGGCCGTTGCGGATGCCTGTGACAAAATCAAGCAGCGTATCGCCACCTGTTTGGCCGAGGTGCACAACGCGTCCCCGCAAGAGGTACAGTTTTGCGACGGTCAGGTTCTGGTTGAGGGCACGTCGATCCGTTTCGCTGAGGCCGCAATGTTCGCTTATCAGAACCGCGTCAGCCTATCGGCAACAGGCTTTTACAAGACCCCGGACCTAAGCTGGGATCGCACAAAAGGCACGGGTCGTCCGTTTTTCTACTTTGCGCAAGGGGCAGCTGTGAGCGAGGTTGTGGTAGACACATTGACCGGAGAGAACCGCATTTTGCGCGCCGATATCTTGCATGATGCGGGAACCTCACTGAATCCAGCGCTGGATATCGGACAGATCGAGGGCGGGTATGTGCAGGGCGCCGGATGGCTAACGACCGAAGAATTGGTTTGGGACGACAAGGGTCGTTTGCGCACCCATGCGCCCGCGACGTACAAGATTCCTGCCTGTTCAGACCGCCCTGACATTTTCAATGTGGCCCTATGGGACACCCCCAATCCCGCGCAAACGATCTATCGCTCTAAGGCAGTAGGTGAACCACCGTTCATGTTAGGGATTTCAGCGCATCTTGCCTTGTCGATGGCCTGCGGGGCTTGCGGGCCGCGCTATCCCAACTTGCAAGCCCCCGCCACAGCCCAAGAGGTGTTGCAGGCGATTGGACGCGCACATGGTTGAGCCGATGGTCGTGACCGTTGTCGCCGTCAAAGGATCTGCCCCGCGTGAGGTCGGCGCTACGATGCAGATCTGGCCGGATCATCAAACCGGCACCATCGGAGGTGGCGCGCTGGAATGGGAGGCGAGCAAAACAGCGCGCGAGATGATAACGGCCGGCCAAACCGCAGCCCGACATTCAATGCCATTGGGTCCTCAGCTTGGGCAATGTTGCGGCGGGGCTGTAACGTTGCAGTTTCAACGTGGCGCAAATGGGCACCAACCAGAGGGCAGAAATCTCTGGATATGGGGTGCGGGGCACGTTGGTCGCGCCATCGCGGCTGTGATTGCGCCACTTCAGGGCTTTGAGGTGACTTTGATCGACACCACGCAAGATCGACTTCCAGATGCGCTGAACAGCGCCATCACGCCCCTTGTGGCGACAGATCCAACCCGTTTGGTCGCGCACGCCCCGCAAGATGCACATCATTTGATCCTGACCTATGCGCATGACATTGACTTTGCGCTCTGTGACATGCTCCTTACCCATGGGTTTGGGGAGATCGGCTTGATCGGATCGACGACAAAATGGGCGCGGTTTCAAAAGCGGTTGATTGCCATAGGGCACGACGCTGCACAGGTCCGGCAGATCGTCTGCCCGATTGGGAATCCGGCACTGGGAAAAGCACCGCAAGCGATTGCAATATCCGTCGCCCATACATTGCTGTCCACCGGATGCTTTGATGCGAAAGGTACGGCATGAGCGCCCTTTTGAAAATCGATGGGCTGACCAAGGCCTATCCCGCCGTGATCGCCAACAACAACATCAGCTTTGATATTCAACAGGGCGAAATTCATGCGCTTTTGGGGGAAAACGGTGCGGGAAAGTCGACATTGGTTAAGGCGATCTATGGTCTGGTGAAACCGGACACGGGCATCATGCACTTAAATGACGCACCTTTTGCCCCGGCAGAACCGCGCGTGGCGCGCAGCGCGGGTGTCGCGATGGTGTTCCAACACTTTTCCCTGTTTGACGCTCTCAGCGTCGCAGAGAACATCGCCCTTGGCATGGAACGCCCGCCGCCCCAACACAAGATTGCACAACAAGTGCGCGTGGTGTCCAACCGCTATGGCCTGCCACTGGACCCTGATCGTATCGTCGGAGATCTATCCGCGGGAGAGCGCCAGCGCGTTGAGATCATTCGCTGTCTTTTGCAGGACCCCAAGCTTTTGATCATGGATGAACCCACCAGTGTGCTCACACCTCAAGAGGTGGGAATCCTGTTTAAGACGCTGCGCAAGCTTTCCCAAGAAGGCACAGCCATTTTGTATATTTCCCACAAGCTTGAAGAAATCCGAGAGCTTTGTGAAACCGCGACGATCCTGCGCGGCGGCGAAGTCGTCGCCACCTGCGATCCACGCACAACATCTGCCGGAGAAATGGCGGAAATGATGGTGGGTCGCGTCTTGCATGTGCCCGAGCGGGCAGCGGGCGATGTGGGACCGGTTGTTCTGTCACTCAAAAACATGTCAGCCCCCGCCCCCAATGCGTTTGGCACAGCCTTAAGCGACATTACATTTGACGTAAAAGCCGGCGAGATTTTGGGCATCGGTGGCGTGGCAGGCAACGGTCAGGATGAATTGGTCGCTGCCTTATCAGGCGAGGTCACAGTTCCTGCGGGGATGATCCAGCTGAAACACGACGACATTGGCCGTTTGGGGGTGAATGCGCGTCGCAAAATGGGTCTGCTGGCCGCACCAGAGGAACGCATGGGGCACGCCGCCGCTCCGGACATGAGCCTGACGGAAAACGCACTGATGACAGGCCTTGCGCGAAAGCGGCTTAGCCATCGGGGGTTTCTGCGCTGGCCCGCTGCGCGCGCGTTCGCAAAAGATGTGATCCAAGCTTTTGATGTGCGCACACCAGGACCTGCCAATATGGCGCGATCCCTGTCGGGCGGGAATTTGCAGAAATTCGTAATAGGGCGCGAAATACTTCAGGCCCCGGACGTTTTTGTGGTCAATCAGCCGACATGGGGCGTGGATGCCTCTGCTGCGGCAGCAATCCGCCAAGCACTGCTCGATTTGACTGCCAAAGGAGCCGCAGTGGTGTGCATTTCTCAGGATCTGGATGAACTGATGGAGATTTCGGACCGCTTTTGTGCGTTGAACGGAGGACAGCTTTCTGAACCAGTCGCCGCGCAAGGGCTGAGCGTGGAACAGATTGGTTTGATGCTGGGCGGTGCGCAACAGATGGACGATGCGCATGTTTGATTTGAACACTACGCATACCGCTTGCAGCAATTGGATCAGATTTTTTGGAAAAAATCTCACCTTCGGTGGGAGTATTTTCAGCAAGATGATGAGGACGACGTGATCACCTTAGAAAAACGTCCTGAGCCCAGCCAGTTTTGGGTTTTTGCAACACCATTGTTGTCTGTCTTGCTGACGATGGTTGTCGGTGGGATGCTTTTTGCCGCCTTGGGTCAAAATCCGTTTGTCGCAATGCGCACGATTTTTCTCGATCCGCTGTTTTCGGAATTCTCTTGGTTTTATCGTCCACAGCTCTTTATCAAAGGCGCGCCGTTGGTCTTGATCGCGATTGGTTTGTCCTTTGGGTTTCGCGCCGGGGTTTGGAATATCGGTGCAGAAGGGCAGTACATCATTGGTGCCATTTGCGGCGCCGCCGTAGGCCTTGCTTTTTATCCGATGGAGGCGCGGTGGCTGATCTTTCCGTTGATGGTGCTTGCTGGCGCATTGGGCGGCTGGGCCTGGGCGATGATACCGGGTATTTTGCGCACCCGGTTTGGAACCAAT
Organism: uncultured Paracoccaceae bacterium; assembly: GCA_937922155.1. Classification (GTDB taxonomy): domain Bacteria; phylum Pseudomonadota; class Alphaproteobacteria; order Rhodobacterales; family Rhodobacteraceae; genus Cognatiyoonia. Next base: position 18,705 of record CAKZVL010000163.1, read on the forward strand.
GAGATTCTTGTCAGTCTGATGCTGGTCTATGTGGCCGAACAATTGCTTGCCTCCATGGCGCTTGGACCGTTGCGCAATCCTGATGGCATGGGCTTTCCCGGATCGCGCAATTTGTCGCAATATCCATCAGCGGCAAACCTTGAACTGATCCAAGAGTCCGCCATGCACTGGGGTGTCGTTGCGGCCTTTATCGCGGTGATTTTTGCCTATGTCGCCTTGGCGCGGCATCTATTTGGATTTCACGTTCGCCTTGCCGGCCAAGCTCCGCGTGCGGCCAACTTTGCCGGCGTGAACCCAAACCGCCTGATCCTGATCTGTCTTGGTCTGTCGGGCACCCTAGCCGGGCTTGCGGGTATGTTCGAAGTTTCCGGACCCGCTGGACAAATCAGTATTGATTTCAATGTGGGCTATGGCTTTACGGCGATCATCGTCGCCTTTTTGGGTCGGCTGCATCCCATCGGCATTCTGCTGGCTGCGGGATTGATGGCGCTGACCTATATTGGCGGCGAAATTGCACAATCAAACCTCGGCCTGCCGGGGGCGGCGATCCAGCTTTTGCAGGGGATGTTGTTGTTTTTCCTACTCGCGGTGGATGTTTTGACAAACTATCGGATCACTTGGCAAAGAGGGCGCGCTTAATGGACCTTTCTGCAATCAACCCCATTTTGTTTTTTGCCTCCCTTATGGTGGCGGCGACCCCGATTATTCTGGCCGGGATCGGCGAACTCGTCGTTGAACGTGCCGGAGTGCTCAACCTTGGTGTTGAGGGAATGATGATCCTTGGTGCGGTCTGCGGGTTCATTGTGGCGGTGAACACAGGGTCAGCTTGGCTTGGCTTTCTTGGCGCCGCCTTGGGCGGGGCTTTGTTGGCCTTGCTGTTTGGCGTGCTCACCCAATGCCTGCTGTCCAATCAAGTCGCCACTGGCCTTGCGCTCACACTCTTTGGGCTCGGCCTGTCTGCATTGATGGGGCAAGGTTACATTGGGATTAAGGGACCTGTGTTCGCCGATTGGCATATCCCAATTCTTGGTGACATCCCGGTGCTTGGTCCCATCATGTTTCAACAAGATCCCATGGTTTATATCGCCCTCTTGATCGTTCTTGGCACTGGGCTGTTTCTGAACCGAACACGCGCGGGTCTGATCTTGCGCGCCGTGGGGGAAAACCACGATGCCGCGCACCAGCTTGGGTACAAGGTGATCCGCGTGCGGCTGATGGCGCTGGCCTTTGGGGGCGCCTGTGCCGGGCTTGGCGGCGCCTACCTTTCCCTTGTGCGTGTCCCGCAATGGACCGAAGGCATGACAGCAGGTGCGGGATGGATCGCACTTGCGATTGTGGTTTTTGCGGGCTGGAAACCTTGGCGGCTGTTGCTGGGCGCCTATTTGTTCGGCGGCGTCACCGTCCTGCAGCTTAATCTACAGGCAGCCGGGGTTGCGATCCCTGTCGAATATCTTTCCATGTCACCCTATCTGGCCACCATCGTCGTTCTGGTTATTATGTCGGCAGGACGTGCCCCGGGGAGCCTTGGGCGAATCTTTCATGCCTCGCATTAGCGGGGACCACATACTCATAAGGGGGAACTTATGTCACTTAGAACGATCCTAGCGGGCGCTGCACTTGCCGCTGGTTTAACCAGCGGGGCTGTTGCAGATGGCCACGAACCACTGACCGTTGGCTTTGTCTACGTCGGACCTGTTGGCGACGGCGGCTGGACCTATGAACACGATCAAGGGCGTCTCGCCGTCGAAGAAGCCTTTGGTGAAAAGGTCGAAACCGTTTTTGTTGAAAACGTGCCCGAAGGCCCGGACTCTGAACGCGTGATGACGCAAATGGCACTGCAAGGTGCAGACCTCATTTTCACCACGTCCTTTGGCTATATGGACCCAACAATCAATGTCGCAGCGAAATTTCCAGATGTGAAATTTGAACATGCGACAGGCTATAAACAGGCCGACAACGTATCTGTCTATTCCGCGCGCTTTTACGAAGGACGCGCTGTGCAAGGGCATATTGCTGGCAACATCACTGAATCAAACATCGTCGGTTATATCGCATCTTTCCCGATCCCTGAGGTTATCCGTGGCATCAATGCAGCCTACCTGCATGCCGCAGCGGTCAATCCAGATGTCGAGTTCAAGATCGTTTGGGTTTACACGTGGTTTGATCCCGCCAAAGAAGCAGAAGCCGCCAACGTCCTGATCGAACAGGGCGCAGATGTTGTGCTGCAGCACACCGATTCCACTGCCCCTCAGGCGGCCGCGCAAGCAGCCGGCGGAGTTTACACATTCGGCCAAGCCTCGGACATGACAGAGTTTGGCCCAGTGCCACGGGTGTCTTCGATCATCGACAACTGGGCGCCCTATTACATCGCCCGCACACAGGCTGTCATGGATGGTACGTGGGAAAGCGTAAGCACTTGGGACGGCATCGACACCGGCATGGTTGAAATTGGCGAAATCACGGACGCTGTTCCAGCTGATGTAAAGGCCGAAGCCCTCGCAATGGTCGAAGCAATGCGCACCGGCGCCTATCACCCGTTCACAGGTCCGATCAATAAGCAGGACGGTTCTGTCTGGCTTGCCGAAGGCGAAGTCGCGTCAGACTATGGCGATGATGGCCTCGCTGGCATGAACTTTTATGTCGAAGGTGTGAGCGGCGAAATTCCTGAATAATTGAACGGGAATCACTGAACGATCTGAAAGGCCCGTCCTAGAACGGGCCTTTTGTCTTTGCTTTAGAAACAATCCCCCATGATTGACCATCATCGTTCAAGTTGACCTAGGGTAAAGGGGAGTGTTGTCTTTGTTTTGCCCCTTTTCAGTCACACCCACTTCACTTATCGTTTACCAGCACCAAACCGCGCGCCAGTGCATCAAGCCCGGTGCGCAACAGTAGTTAAAAGGTAGAGTACCAATGAAACGTACGGTCATCGCAGCACTTGCTGCCACTTCAATTTTCGCCGCTACATCGGCAACCGCTACGACGGTGTCACTTGAAGCACAAAGCAATAGTATCAACGTCTTTGCGGACGCCAACGGTGAAAACGATCTTTATGTCCCGACACAATTCATGGTCGGCTCGTTCCAATCCGATCTGACCCTCGCGGGCGCGTTCCGCCTGACAGATGTGTCAAACACGATCAGTGATTTTTTGGCATTCTGCCTGGAACCAGCCGTTCCATTGCTTTTGCCTCACGACTACGAAATGGGCAGCTTGTTCTCCAGCGCCATTACCGAAAACATTCAGGCTTTGGCGTCCAACGCTTGGGCACTGGTGACGGACGACAATACAGCTGGCGCTTTCCAAATGGCGGTTTGGGAAATTGCGACAGAAACAGCATCTGTTTTCGACATCGACACTGGCCATTTCAAAATCACCGGCGCACAGGTTGAATCCAACCAAGCCGAAGTTCTGGCACAAACTTGGGTGGACAACGTCCAAAACAACGTTTGGACAGCTTCGGATGACTTCCTGATCTTGAATGCAAATGGCACTCAGGACCTTTTGACCAACATCTCGATCGCAGCGGTACCTGTCCCTGCATCCGGACTGTTGTTGATCGGCGGTCTTGCAGGCGCGGGCGCAATCGCGCGACGCAAGAAAAAAGCTGCCAAGTAAGAATTAGGCCTTCGGGCTTTTGGGGCCGCACCTGTTTCGATCAGGTGCGGCCCTTTTTTGTTTGCGACCCAGCCGCAATAACGGCTACCTCCGTTGAAGCATGGCCGTTGGTTGCAGCGGAACACGAGAACGCCTTGGCACAACCAACAGGAGCGAAGAACAGTGATCGACTTTCTCGTCATCGGCGGTGGCATCGCGGGTCTTTCTGCCGGCGCACGCCTGTCCAAACTGGGCCAAGTCACAGTGCTAGAGGCCGAAGACGCATTGGCCTACCATTCCTCTGGACGCTCCGCAGCCGTCTATGAACCCAACTATGGTCAGCCTTCAACCATAGCGCTGAACAAAGTCAGCCTAGAGTATCATCAAAAGGCCAATGTGCTCAGCCCACGTGGGCTTCTCTTGGTCGCCACCAAGGACAACAAAGACGCGTTCCTTCATGATCAGGACACAATGGCGCTGAAAACAATCACCGTCCAAGAAGCCTCCTCGATGATCCCGATCCTTGACACATCCGTCATTACCCACGCCGCCCACGAAACCAACGCGCAAGATATCGACACCGACATGCTGGTGCAAAGCTTTGCTAAAACACTGCGCGGAAACGGCGGCAAGATCGTTGCCAAAGCGGAGGTCACGCAGATCAGGCCCGCCTCAACCGGATGGATCGTGACCGCTGATTGCGATTACGAGGCCCGCATCATCGTAAATGCCGCAGGCGCTTGGGCAGATCAAATCGCAACGCTGGCCTCTGTCGCACCGATCGGTTTGCAGCCCATGCGCCGATCTATGGGGCGCATCCCCGCCCCCGGCAGGCATGACGTCAGCACGTGGCCATTGCTGTTTGGCCCCGGTGAAAACTGGTACGCAAAGCCTGACGCAGGCTGTTTGCTGGTGTCACCCGCCGAAGAAACGCCGGTCATGCCACACGACGCCTACGCCGATGACATGACCCTCGCAGAGGGGTTTGCAAGGTACGAAACCTATGTGACAGAACCCGTGACGCGATTGCTTTCCTCTTGGGCCGGTTTGCGCACCTTTGCGCCAGATCGAACCTTGGTCATCGGGCCCGACCCCGCACGGTCAAATTTCATCTGGTGCGCCGGGCAAGGCGGATACGGCATGCAATCCAGTCCGGGGGCCAGCCAACTGCTTGCCGATCTGGTTGGCGGGCAAACGCCGTTGCTCGACCAAGACGTTGTCGCGGCTTTATCACCAATGCGGTTTCACACCTAAACGATCGTCGCCCCGCGCCCTACTCCGGTTCTGACAATGTCAGTTCAACCGGGGCCAACCCATCGATACCGCCAAGGATGACATCGCCAGCAACCACCGGGCCAACGCCCGCTGGTGTGCCTGTCATGACGATATCACCGGGGCCAAGATGATAATAGTTGGACAGATGGGACAGCACTTCAGGAACTGACCAAACCATATCCGCCAGTGTCGCATCCTGGCGCAATGCCCCGTTCACCGACAAATGAATTCGGGCATCCGGGGCGACCTTGCGCGACAGCGCCGCAATGATAGCGCCATGTTCAATGTCTTTGCCCAGATCCCAAGGACGGCGGTGGTCTTTGCCATCTTGCTGACGATCCCGGCGCGTCATATCTAACCCACCGGCATAGCCATAAACCGCGTTTTCGGCGACAGCTGTGTCCGCCTTGAACAGATCCGCGCCAAGTGCGACCACCATCTCCATCTCATAATGGTAATTGGCTGTCCCCGGTGGATAAGGCAGGGTTTGGCCAGAGGGTGCTAATGCCTCCGCCGATTTCATGAAATACCACGGCGCTTCGCGATCGACCTCGCCGCCCATCTCGACCGCGTGGGCGACATAGTTGCGCCCGACGCAAAAGATGCGGCGCACTGGGTAAAGGTCGCTTGTCCCTTCAATCTGAAGGGACTTGGTTTGCGTGGGTGGAAATACATAAGCCATGCGCGCAACCTGTTTGGAACGGGGGCAAAGGTCAATGAGTCAGACGGGCCAACACCTGCCCACCCCGGCGGGCAGTTGTTGGCCCGTCTCAGTTGCCTCAACCGTCCTTGCGAATAACCTCATTCTTGGGATCATAAGGGCTGTCTTGCACAACCTCAGCAGGCCAAAGCTTATTAAACATCTTAACCTGCAACTTGGTGCCCGCCACCGCCTGTTCCGGCGCGACATAACCCATGCCAATCGACTTACCAAACGCCACGGAATACCCACCCGAGGTCAAACGCCCAACGCGGGTTTCACCTGCATAAAGCGCTTCGTGCCCCCATGGGTCTGCATCATCCGGCCCGTCGATCAACAGCGTCACGCAAGTGGATCGCACACCAATGTTTTCCATCGCAGCCTTGCCCTGAAAATCTTTACTCAGATCAACAAACCGGGGCAAATCCGCCTCTAGCGGTGTCGCGTCTCGACCCAATTCATTACCAAAAGCACGATAGGATTTTTCCTGTCGCAACCAGTTCTGCGCCCGCGCGCCGACCAGTTTCATCCCGTGTTTTTCGCCCGCCTTTTCCAGCAGGTCGAATAGGTAATTCTGCATCTCAATCGGGTGATGCAATTCCCACCCCAACTCGCCCGTATAAGCGACACGGATCGCCTTCACCGGGCACATGCCCAGTTCGATCTGGCGCGCGCTTAACCAAGGAAAGCGTTTATTGGAAAGCGCTGTTTCGGGGTCAGGATCGTTGATCACTTCTTTCAAAACATCCCGCGCCTTCGGCCCAGCGATGGCAAAAACACCCCATTGCGTGGTCACGTCCTGCTCATTGATGCGGCCGAACGCGGCCTCTTTCTCCTTGATCGCTTTGTACAGAAAATCCTGATCATAAGCATGCCATGCCCCAGCACTCACGAGGTAATAATCATCCTCAGCCAGCCGAACGATGGTGTATTCCGTCCGGGTCGTCCCGGCCGCCGTTAAGGCATAGGTCAGGTTAATGCGCCCGACCTTGGGCAGCTTGTTCGTGGTGAACCAATCAAGGAAAGCAGTCGCGCCCGGACCACTAATGCGATGCTTGGTAAAGGCGGTGGCGTCGATCAGGCCGACACCTTCGCGGATCGCCTTCGCCTCTTCCACCGCATATTGCCACCAGCCGCCGCGGCGAAAACTGCGGCTTTCGGCATCATTGAACCCGGCAGGCGCAAAGTAATTCGGACGCTCCCACCCGTTGACCTGGCCAAATTGCGCACCACGCGCCGCTTGCCGATCATAGGCAGGCGATGTGCGCAAGGGGCGGCAAGCGGGGCGTTCCTCGTCCGGGTGATGCAGGATATAGACGTGTTCATACGCCTCTTCGTTTTTGCGGGCCGCATATTCCGTCGTCATCCATGACCCGTACCGCTTGGGATCAAGGGAGGCCATGTCGATCTCTGCCTCGCCGTCCACCATCATCTGTGCCAGATAATATCCAGTGCCCCCCGCCGCCGTGATCCCGAAAGAGAACCCTTCGGCCAGCCACATATTCGTCAGTCCCGGTGCCGGACCCACCAGCGGATTGCCATCAGGCGTGTAACAAATCGGGCCGTTGAAATCGTCCTTTAGACCGCTTTCCTCACACGACGGAACCCGGTGGATCATCGCCATATACTGTGCCTCAATCCGCTCCAGATCGAGCGGGAAAAGGTCAGCGCGGAAACTATCCGGCACACCATGTTCAAATTGCGCTGGTGCGTTTTTCTCGTAAACACCCAAGATCCAACCGCCTCGTTCTTCGCGTACATAAGACTGCGCATCCGCATCACGAATGACAGGATGTTCAGGGTTGTCCTTGCGCCATTCGACCAGCGCGGGGTCTTGATCCATCACGATGAACTGATGCTCTACCGGGATCGCAGGTATTTTGATGCCCAGCTTTTTGGCCGTGGTTTGGGCATGGTTGCCACTGGCGGTAACGACATGCTCAGCGGTGACAACAACCTGCTCATCCGACGGCACCAGGTTGCCGCCCTTTTCGATCATCTTGGTGCAAGTCACGTCCCAAGCATCACCGTTCCAATGAAACGCATCCGCCTGCCATTTACGCTCGATCATCACACCGCGCTGCCGCGCGCCTTTGGCCATCGCCATCGTCACATCGGCGGGGTTAATGTAGCCATCTGTGTGATGGTACAACGCCCCCTTCAGATCATCGGTGCGGATCAGGGGCCACTTTGCCTTGATCTCGTCAGGGGTCATCCAAACGTAGGGCACGTCGCAAGTTTCAGCCGTAGACGCATACAGCATATATTCGTCCATGCGTTCATCGGTCTGCGCCATGCGCAAATTGCCCACCACGGCAAATCCAGCATTCAGACCTGTTTCCGCCTCTAGCGATTTATAAAAATCGACAGAGTATTTGTGGATGTGCGTCGTCGCGTAGGACATATTGAACAGCGGCAAAAGCCCGGCCGCGTGCCAGGTAGAACCTGAGGTGAGTTCGTCCCGCTCCAACAACATCACATCGTCCCAACCGGCGCGTGCCAGATGATACGCGATCGATGTGCCAACGGCGCCACCACCAACAACCAATGCTTTGACTTGTGTTTTCATCGCCCAAATCCCCGAACTGCGCTGCTATATCTATGTGCCGGGAAAATTGCGCAGGCTGGCTGAATGGGCCGACCTGATATAGCGCGAAACCGACCTTTGCAGGCTAAGGGGTCGACGCCTTGATGGGTAGTGACATCAAGGCGACGGGCAAAATGCGAATAGCGGCCCGCGCCAGTTCCCTTAGTCAGTCCTTTGCGGCTCTTCCGCGCCCAACACACATTGGCGCACGCCAAGCTCATTCTTGGTACAGTTTCCGCCTAGGGATTCCCCCTGCCGAACCTGCCCACCTCGGCGAACAACCGGGACGTTTCCATTTTGGGCCAAGGCCGCTTGGTTTTGGGTTGGATTGTCCGGCAGGCTCCGCAGCAAATCGACAATCTCACCATGCATCATGCCTGTGCCCGTCGCCGTCATCGCTGCCGTCGAAATGGCAGAGGCTTGTTGCCGCGATGTAACCTCACCATCGACGATCCCTCGCAGGATTGCATTTTCAAACGGATGCCACCGATCCGGCGTAGCCAAATACTGCCGCGCTTGACTGACGTGACGTGGATCGCGCGGCGGCCTTTCTGGCAATTCCTGCAACATCACCATGATTTCTGGCGCATAGACCGCATCAATATCAAAATAGTTCGGGCGCTCTGACTGATACTGCAAGCGTTCGCTCCTTATCGCCTCAAGTACCTTCGTTTCGTGGTCTTCCCAGCGGAGCACATCGCGCAAATAGTACGTGGCAAGGTTCTTGCGGCGTTGTTCTGGCGAAAGCTCTGGTTGGGCGCCAAGAATGGCCAGCGCATCGGCAGAAATTTCATCCACATGACCATATTCGTCAAAAACGTCGAACCACGTTGTAAACTTAAATTCAGCTACCATTGTCAAAAACCGCGCATCAATGGGCGACACCTGCGTCCCGGATCGCAACATCTGATAAGCTTTGTAAGCCGGTGACGGTTCTGGCAATGCTGTACTTAACTGGCCTTCCTGTCGTGTGACGAACCCGGTGGCAGGTGTCACGCGCGGATCAGGCTCCGTCATGGCCGCGTTCAATCCTTGTATATCTATTTCACGAATGATCGCCGCGACAGAAGCGTCGCTCGCGTTCGTCAGTATATCAAACGACACTTGGCCACCCATGGATGCACCAAAGCTGCGATAATTGACCGGCATGTCAGTCCGCGTCGCCATCGTGGTGTTCTTTTGTGCGGCTTCGGTAAATGTAATCCCATAGAGACGGGCAAAGTCATTAGACCCCCAACCACCAGAACCACCATTGATCCCCGACATCGCACTGATGTTGCCGGCAATTGCCGTGATCATCGACCCCTGCAATGACTTCATATCGCGATCAGAACGGGCATTGACTGCCACGAGAACTTTTTCGCTTCCACGCGAATACGTCATCGCCGCGCCAAGGCGGCCAGATTTCGCTGATTCAAAACGGGCAAGACGGGTGTTGGTTGTATCAATTACGACCATGCTGTTGCGATACGTCGCATTGGTCAATTCTTCCCCATCTGTTGTCTTGTAAGGTGACCCAAACCAACCTTCTGGATGCACAGGCAAAAATTGCGCAACGTCCACATCCTTTGGTTTCGCCGATGGCGTAAAATCACTTACAACCTTGTCCAGTATCGACCCCATCAGCCCTGCACCATCCTCACCGGCATCAGCCGTTTTCGTGCTAGCCTGAAACATCGTGAGGCCAAAAATTCCGCCTACGGCAACAACAAGAAAAACGATCGGGACGATATAGCGCATTTGGAAAATTCCTATGTTTTAGCCAATAAAAAACACACTGCAGCTCGTTCTGGGCGAAACATTGACACGGGTAGGGCAAATTGGTGTGGAAACGTTATCCCAATACCGAAAATGCGTTTGGTTCCGAATTGACATGCACCTGCCCCACTTCTGGCGGCGGCTTTGCTGATGGCCTTGGGCGCTTGCGCGTCACCTGCGGCTGTATCCACCCGCGCAGACATGGCCATTAACCCGATTTTAACCACATCCGCCTGATTTGCGATGCAAGGCAACCGAACGGTGGGTTAATCGGCCAAATTCGAAATTTCCGTGTACAGGTTGTGTACGCGCTGTGTACAGGCTGTGATCCGCGATTTTCCTTATAAACAAGGGCGCTAACCCTGTTTTCCGTTAGCGCGGGTCCGACGTACACCAAACCGCCCTGCACCGCGCAGCTTTGGCGGACGCCACATCTAATTTCGTACCAACTGCCCCCACCCTCTTGCGCTGCAAGCAAGCTGTCACATATCAAACGCAGGATTGCGAAAAGGGTCAGTCATGCGCGCACAAGTTACAAATTTGATTGAATCAACTTGGGTGCGCAATGGCATCCTCGCGGTGATCGTCTTCAACGCGATCATCTTGGGATTGGAAACCTCCAAACCCATCATGGCCGCCGCTGGCCCCTTGATCCTGTTTCTTGATTATCTCTGCCTTGCAATCTTTGTGGTTGAACTGCTGGCAAAGCTCTTTGCCTACAGGCTATCGTTCTTCAGGAATGGCTGGAACGTCTTTGACTTTATCATCGTTGGCATCTCACTTTTGCCCGGCTCAGGCGGGCTGTCGGTTCTGCGGGCCTTGCGCATTTTGCGACTGCTGCGGGTCATCTCCGTCGCGCCCTCGTTGCGCCGCGTCGTCGAAGGGTTCATCACTGCCCTGCCCGGCATGGGGTCGGTCTTCGTGCTGATGGGAATGATGTTCTATATCGGCGGCGTCATGGCCACGAAACTGTTCAGCGAAAGCTTTCCAGAATGGTTCGGCACGCTTGGCGCGTCCGTCTATTCCTTGTTTCAAATCATGACATTAGAAAGCTGGTCGATGGGCATCGTGCGCCCCGTGATGGAGGTATATCCCTATGCATGGGCCTTCTTTGTGCCTTTCATCCTCGTGACAACATTCGCCGTTGTGAACCTGCTCGTCGGTCTTATCGTGAACTCCATGCAAGATGCGCATCACGCCGAAGACAACGCCGCCACAGACGCCTATCGCGATGATGTCATGGCCAAGCTGAACGCAATCGAACAGCGGTTAAATGACGCCACCAAACCCTAGGGCTTGGTCTCCTCACCGCAAAGGCACGACGCTCGCCACATCGTCTGGCGCGCAGCGTTCCAACATCTGAACCACTGACAGACCCAATACAGGATGCACCCAATCGGGGGCGACGTCCGCCATTGGCACCAGCACAAAGGCGCGATCTTGGATGCGCGGATGGGGCAAGATCAATTGATCCGGCGCCACCTCTGTCTGGGCCTGAGTATCCAGATCATGCCACGCGCGCCAAACCTTCGCGTCCGGCAAAATGCTGGTGCCGCAGGCCAATAGATCAAGGTCCAAAACGCGCGGCCCCCAACGCTGGCGCCGTTCGCGACCTGCCTGCGCCTCAATATCGTGAAGGACGGCCATAACAGCGGTTGGCGATCTATCCGTGTGCAGCGCAAAGACACCATTAACAAAGTCAGGCCCCGCCCCAGCTGGGAAAGCAGGGGTCGCATAAAACCGGCTGGCCACAACATCCACACCCAATGATGTTTGCAGAAAATGCGCGGCTCTACGAACAGATTCCCTTGGGTCACCCCAATTTGACGGTACGTTACTTCCTACTGAAATCAGCGTGATATGGCCTTTGTCCACCACTTGCTGGGCTTGTCTCACTTTTTAATACGCCTTAATATATCGGTATCGTCTTGGACTTATATTATATTACAAATCCACTCACGGACACCTGCAAGACGACGACCGAAGGGACTGAAATAATGTTTTATCGTGATGAGCGTCTTGCGCTCTTCATTGATGGATCAAACCTCTACGCGGCTGGTAAGGCGCTTGGTTTTGACATCGATTACAAACTGCTGCGAACCGAATTCATGCGCCGCGGCAAGCTTCTGCGGGCTTTCTACTACACCGCCCTGCTGGAAAACGACGAATACTCACCCATCCGCCCCTTGGTGGACTGGCTGAACTACAACGGGTTCACCATGGTCACCAAACCGGCCAAGGAATACACCGACAGTATGGGCCGCCGGAAGGTCAAAGGAAACATGGACATCGAATTGGCAGTCAATGCGATGGAACTGGCACCGCATGTTGATCATGTGGTCCTCTTTTCAGGTGATGGGGATTTCCGCCCGCTGGTCGAAAGCCTGCAACGTCAGGGGGTTCGGGTGTCTGTCGTTTCAACGATCCGCAGCCAACCGCCTATGATTGCAGACGAATTGCGTCGCCAATGCGATAATTTCATTGAGCTGGACGAACTGCGCGACGTAGTGGGACGCCCACCGCGTGATCCGATGCCTGAACAGGCGGAAACGGCTGATGCAGAACCTGCCGATCCAGAAATGGTCAAGTAAGAGCGATGGATAAGCTGGCTGCGAGTTCTACGACACACAAACGATGAACCCGCAGCCAACAAAAATGTCTTGCGACATGAACTTCAAAGTGACCCCTGAAAGCCAGTTGATATCATCTTTGTAGCGCTCCTTTTCGTAGCGGCAACTACAGGCTATTGTGAGGGGAATGGTCGCAAATTCTCCCCTAAACCTTTACCTGTAAGGCACAAAGCAATACCCCTATAACGGAATTGCCGGAGTATACGAATGACGATGCCCCCTTTGACTCTTTACCTTGCAGCCCCGCGTGGATTTTGCGCGGGCGTGGATCGCGCGATCAAAATCGTGGAAATGGCATTGGAAAAATGGGGCGCGCCAGTCTTCGTGCGCCATGAAATCGTACACAACAAATTCGTGGTCGATGACCTGCGCGACAAGGGCGCGGTGTTTGTCGAAGAACTGGACGAATGCCCCGATGATCGCCCTGTGATCTTTTCCGCCCACGGTGTGCCCAAAGCCGTGCCCGCCGCCGCCGCCAAGCGTGAGATGGTCTTTGTTGACGCCACCTGCCCACTTGTCAGCAAGGTCCACATCGAGGCACAACGCCATCACGACAACGGCCTGCAAATGATCATGATCGGTCACGAAGGCCACCCCGAAACCGTTGGCACCATGGGCCAATTACCCGAAGGCGAAGTGCTGCTGGTCGAAACAGTTGCCGACGTTGCAACTGTCACGCCGCGCGATCCGGCCAAGCTCGCCTTTGTTACACAAACCACGCTGTCTGTAGATGACACAAGCGACATCGTTGCGGCATTGCAGGCGCGCTTCCCTGCCATCGTCGGCCCGCACAAAGAAGACATCTGCTATGCCACCACCAACCGCCAAGAAGCGGTCAAGGCCATGGCGCCAAAGTGCGACGCGATGCTTGTGGTCGGCGCGCCCAATTCGTCGAACTCAAAGCGGCTGGTCGAGGTTGGATCAAAGGCGGGTTGCAACTATTCGCAGCTGGTCCAACGGGCAACCGACATCGACTGGCGCGCCTTGGATGGGATCGCCAGCATGGGGATCACGGCTGGGGCCTCGGCCCCGGAAGTGTTGATTAACGAAGTGATTGACGCCTTCAAGCATCGCTATAACGTCACTGTAGAAGTCGTTGAAACCGCAAAAGAAAACGTGGAATTCAAAGTGCCCCGCGTGTTGCGAGAACCGGCCTAGGCCATCCGCTTGCGACGCTCTTTGATACGGGCGTCTGCGTCCTCTGTCCCGTCGTGAAACGACCCAAACAGCTTGTCCCACGGAATTTCAAGCGATCCATAATTGCATTCAAAATAGCGGTGATGCATCTGGTGGTGAAATGTCCCCAGCTTGAGGCGGTTTTTATCCTTCACCAACAGCCCTTCGAACCCCGCATGTGTCGTGGCCGCCGTTAGGGTGTAGTACTGCAGATGGAACAGAATATGCACCGGATGCGCCGCTACCACCCAATGGATCAGGACCGTACCAAGGTAGATCACATGCTCCACCGGGTGCATGGATAATCCCGACCAAGGCCCGACATTGATGTTGCGATGATGCAGGGCATGTACGTGTTTGTATAGGAACGGTACATGCAGCAAACGGTGGATCCAATAGAAATAAAAGCTTTCCCAAACCGGGATCAGCAAGAACAATGCGACAAACCAAACCGGATGCGCCGCAAAGGTCAAAACCGGGGCATAGCCGTTGGCCATCGCCCAGAACATCAGAGCTTCATAAGCGGTCCAGATCGTGACACCGCTGGCCAACGTCCAAAACATATTGTCGCGGATTTGCCCGCCCAAGGTGAACTGCTTTCCCGCCTTCATCAGCGGGCGCGGATCGAATTTCAGGCGCTGCCCTTGCTTGGAAAACGTATAGAAATAAAGGTGCAGTCCACCGGCAACAGCGGACATCAAGACGAGGTTGCGCAGATACATCTGGGCGATCCAGCCAAAGGCCAGCGTCTTGGTTTCCTCCAGCGGCGGCTGGAACCAGTAAAAGGAGATGAAGGCGATCCCGACGATGATCAGCTTTTCACTGATCAACAGCCAAGAATTCCAAACCCACGCCAGCATGTCCAAGGGGCGCAGCGGCCAGCGAAAAAACGGTGACACTTCGATCGGCACAGGCGGCGCGTGGTTCCACCCTTTGATTGGCTTGTCCGACATCAGCGCATTCTCCTAAGCTGACGGTATGACAAGAGCCTTACAGATATTATCGCACTGATAAAGCAATAATGACCGCAGGCCTTTGCCAAACAGCCACAAGACGCTAGGTCAGTCCCATGACGGATTACATCAGCTTTGAAGGCCGGGTCGTGCCGATGGAATGGGGCGACAGCACCTACACAGTCCTCCCCTTGCCAGAAGATATCACACAAACCCTGCAAGCGGCCGGCGCCAAACGGGTGGAGGGAGAGATCAATGATCACCCCATCAACCTCGCGCTCACCAAAGCTCCAGTGATTGAGGGTACGTTCCTATGGGCCGGGAAAACCCTTTTGGCGGACTGCGGGATCGAACCGGGGGAATGGATAGAGGTGCGTTTACGCAAAGCAGATCCAAATATAGTCGAGACGCCAGACGATCTATTGCTCGCATTGCGCCAAAACAACGCCACTGACCTGTGGAATACCTTGACCCCGGGCAAGCAGAGAGGGCATCTGCATCAGATAAACACCGCCAAACGCGCAGCCACCCGGCAAGCACGCATCGCCAAACTGATCGACGATTTGAAAGCATGATCCAAAGCATACCCCGCGCCCCACTGATCCTTGGCCTTGCTGGTCTGATCCCGTTCTTTTGGGGGGCGGCTACAGTCATTTGGCCTGAACTTGGGACTTGGGGCACACAGACCCTCGGGAACCGGTTTGTCGGACCTTATGTGCAGCTGTTTTATGGCGCTGTCATCCTG
>CAKZVL010000164.1 GCA_937922155.1 uncultured Paracoccaceae bacterium
GCCTGTTTGGGCAATTCGGTAACAGCCGCCGCATCCGACAGGTTGCACGGCAACACATGGGCACGACTTCCCAATTCCGCCGCCAAAGCCTCCAATGGCTCAACCCGCGTCCCCGACAGCGCAACGGTCGCGCCGGCGCCATGCAACGCCTTCGCAATCGCGCCGCCAATGCCACCCGACGCCCCCGTTACAAGCGCATTTTTGCCTTCTAAATCAAACATATATCAGCCTTCCTTGATCTGAACCACCGCCGCAGACACATCCGCAGGCAGGCCAACAGTGGCCGTGGCCATTTCTTTGTGAATCCGGCGGATCATCCCGGTCAGCGCCTTACCTGCACCAATTTCATAGGTCTGCGTCACGCCGTTACCCGCCATCCAGGCCACACTCTCGCGCCACCGCACCGACCCTGTCACCTGTTCCACCAACAAAGCGCGGATCGTCGCAGGATCGCTCACCGCGTCAGCGCGCACATTCGCAACCAATGGCACCGCAGGCGCTGAAATCTCTACATCATCCAACGCCGCGGCCATAACCTCGCCCGCAGGGGCCATCAATGCGCAATGAAACGGCGCGCTCACTGGCAACAACAATGCCCGCTTTGCGCCCTTGGCCTTTGCAATATCAATCGCACGTTCCACAGCCGCCTTATGGCCCGACACAACCACTTGCGCGGGATCATTATCATTGGCAGCTTGGCAAATCTCACCCTGCGCGGCCTCTTTTGCCACCGCTTGCGCGGTTTCAAAATCAAGACCCAAAAGCGCGGCCATCGCCCCGACACCCACAGGCACAGCCTCTTGCATGGCACTGCCCCGGATACGCAACAAGCGCGCAGTATCGGCGACACTGATCGCACCCGCCGCAGCCAAGGCACTATATTCACCCAGCGAATGACCAGCCACAAAATCAGCATCCGTGATCGAAACGCCCTCCGCTTCCAAGGCCCGCATCGCCGCCAGCGATGTCGCCATCAAGGCAGGCTGCGCGTTTTGCGTCAGAGTCAGCGCATCAATCTCACCCTCCCAGATCAGCGCAGACAGCTTTTCGCCCAAAGCCTCGTCAACCTCGTCAAATACCGCTTTGGCCGCTGGAAATTCCTGCGCCAAGGCGTGACCCATGCCAATCGCCTGCGCCCCTTGTCCGGGAAATACAAATGCCTTCACCCTTTTGCCCCTCCTTATTTTCTTTGCATCAGGGATAACTTGCGCCCCGCGCACAGGCAAGGTGCAGAGTTTGTGGATTTGCACTCCTCCCTCCGCCCGCTAGAGTCCAAACAACCAAAGCCGGAGAACCCAATGACTTTCGCCAACACCACCCAATCTTACGGCTCCGTAGCCAAGGTATTTCACTGGGCAACCGCGCTCCTGATCTTGCTGATCATCCCCTTGGGCTTGATTGCACACCAGCTCCCTTATGAAACCGACGCGCAACTGACCCGCAAAGCGACATTATTTTCACTACATAAGACATTGGGTGTACTCGTCTTTTTCGTAGCGCTCCTGCGCATCCTCTGGGCCATGACGCAAGAAAAACCCGGTGAATTGCACCCAGATCGCACCGTCGAGAGCTTTCTGGCCGACCTCGTTCACTGGCTCCTCTACGGTGCCCTTGTCGCGGCCCCGTTATCGGGATGGATGCACCACGCAGCCACAACCGGATTCGCACCCATTTGGTGGCCCTTCGGACAATCACTGCCCTTCATCGCCAAAGACCCAGAGCTCGCGCATACCTTGGGCGGTTTACACTGGATTTGGACAAAAATCATGGGAGCCGCGATCCTGTTGCACGTCGCAGGTGCGCTCAAACATCAATTCATTGATCAGGACAGCACATTGGCGCGCATGTGGTTCGGCACAATCCAATCCCCACTGGTCGCACAACACACCCCAAGACTGTCCGCCCCCTTCGTCGCATTGGCGATCTTCGTCTTCTCCGGGGCAGCCATTGGCACCTTTGGCTCCGCAAAAGCCGACAACATCCAAGCCGCAGCCCTAGACAGCGTCAGTTCCAATTGGACCGTCACAGACGGCACATTGGGCATCACAATCAAACAATTCGGCAGCGATGTGAACGGCAGCTTTGCCGACTGGACCGCCGAAATCACCTTTGATCCCAACACACAAAGCGGCGATGTCACGGTGCAAATCGCAATCGGCTCACTCACCCTCGGCTCTGTCACCGCGGATGCAATGGGCCCCACCTATTTCGACGTAGAACGCTTTCCAACCGCCACGTTCGCAGGGCCCATCACCCACATCGACGGGGACAGCTATCAATCTGACGGAACCCTCACCCTCAAGGGCGCCAGCGTCACAGTGCCGTTATCCTTTACGCTCACCGAAACAACCGGGCTTTGGACAATGTCAGGCACAACCAACCTTGATCGGCGCGACTTTGGCATCGGTGATGACAGTGGGGAGGCGAATTTAGGCTTTAACGTCGCAGTGACCGTCGATCTGGTGGCCGAACAATCCTAACCACCAGCACATAAAAAGGGGGCCGCGCAGTCTCCTGCGCGGCCCCAAAATTCAAACGTGGCGATTACTCCGCCTTTTGCGCTTCAATCGAAATCAGAACCTCAACCTCGTCGCTGACGAACGGCGCAAACGCACCAAGGTTGAAATCAGACCGCAACAGCGTCACAGATGCATCAAACCCGGCCCATGGCTTCTCAGCCATTGGATGATCCGCCACTTTGTTTAACTTTGCGTCCAGCACGACAGACTTAGTGACGTCATTCATCGTCAAATCACCGGTGATCATGGCTGTATCGTCGCCTGACACTTCGATTCCAGTAGAGGCGAACGTGATCATGTCACCCTCAGATGCACCAAAGAAGTCATCAGACATAAAATGACCTTCACGAGCTTCCCAACCTGTAAACATGCTCATCACAGGCATAGATACAGTCACCGACGAATTAGACGGGTCTTCCTGATCAAACATGATGTCACCGGCAAATCCAGAAAACATGCCATAGGTCGTGGAAAAGCCAAGGTGGTTATAGCTGAACACAACCTGACTATGGCTGGAATCAAGCGTATAGGCTTCTGGTGCGGCGCTTGCGGACGTTGCGATCATTGTGGATGCAGCAACAGCTGCGGCGGTCAAGGTACGGATCATGAAAAGGCTCCAACTTTATCAAGGATAAGATGACAGCCATAAATGCGCCGCGCCCTCAGAATTGCAATGCAGCATTAGCGAACATCACCTGTTCGTGTTCGCTTAGCGACCATTACCGCTCCTAAGAAGTCGGTTTTTCACCAATCATCAAATCTTGGCCCAAACGATCTTTCAACGCTTCAAGGTCAGGCGCGTATCCAAATGCGACAGGAACGACCTGTGATGTGTTGCGATACCGCAGGCACAAGGCAGCATTTCCCGATGATTGGTTGGATCGTTCAATGTAAACGCCACCAATGCAGTCAAACCCATAAACCCCCATCAACGACGGACGGCCCGCACGATTGCGCACGATTTCACGCACTTGCCCTTGGTTGGTATCAATCTGATACTCGACCTGCGACCCACGGCTTGAATACCACAGCAGATAGGCGGCAAGCGCTGCAAAAATCACCGCAGCACCGGCGCGCAATGGAAAGGTCGCACCGTCGCTCAGGAAATCAGGCAACAAAAGCAGGCTCAGCGACGCCGCAGCAAAGGTCCCGCCAGACAACATCGCCGCAAGCTGTGTCACCTGCAACGCAAACCGCGGCTTGTCCGTCGATGCAACAACATAACCCCAATGCGTCTCTTGCACATTAAATCGGGCAGGCTTTTGCGCCGCGGTTGAGGTTGAGCTGGCTGAAAACTTATCTGTTGAAATATAGGTCATGTGTGTGTCCCGATGTGAGTGTGTGCAACCGATTTCACCTTAAAAAATGTCACGAAAGGGGCACTCATAAGGAAGTGTTAAGAATTCATTAAAGAATGCCAGTTGGCCTAATGCGAAAAACTCTGGCCAGCACTGACGCCGTTCTTCGTGAACACCCCACCAACCATCTCTCTTGCGCAATAACGGCAGGGATGTATAAGGCGACTTCCTTCTGCAGACATTTGAACTGCGTAGTCTCTCGTGGCCGGGCGTAGAAGGATGAACAGCCCTGCCTTTGAAATGCGCCGAAAGAAAAGAAAAGGAACGCCATGCCGCTTTATGAGCATGTGATGATTGCGCGTCAGGACTTGTCCAACACGCAAGCCGAAACCCTCATCGAACATTTCTCTACTGTTCTTGCCGATAACGGCGGGAAAGTTGTGGAACATGAATACTGGGGCGTCAAAACGATGGCCTATAAGATCAACAAGAACCGCAAAGGGCACTACGCCTTTTTGAAATCAGATGCCCCTGCACCTGCCGTTCAGGAAATGGAACGCCTGATGCGCCTGCATGAAGATGTGATGCGTGTTCTAACGATCAAAGTGGACGCCCACGAAGAAGGGCCTTCCATCCAGATGCAAAAACGTGACGAACGCGACACCCGTCGCGAACGCCGCTAATTAGCTTAGGAAAGGACGTAAATCATGGGATCTAAACCATTTTTCCGCCGTCGTAAGTCTGACCCCTTTGAAGGCGACAACGCCCCAAAGATTGACTACAAAGACACACGTACATTGCAGCGCTACGTTTCTGAGCGCGGCAAAATCGTACCCGCCCGTATCACCGCTGTTGGTGCCAAGAACCAGCGTAGGCTCGCTCGCGCGATCAAACGTGCCCGGTTCCTCGCGCTGCTGCCCTACGCTGTAAAGTAAGGAACCAGACACATGGATATCATCCTACTTGAACGCGTCGCAAAGCTCGGCCAGATGGGCGAAGTCGTCACAGTCAAAGACGGCTTTGCACGCAACTACCTTCTGCCACAAGGTAAGGGGCTTCGTGTCAACGCAGCCAACCTCGCCCGGTTCGAAGCTGAAAAAGCTCAGATGGAAGCGCGCAACCTCGAAACCAAGAACGAAGCACAGTCGCTCGCGGACAAACTCGATGGACAACAGTTCATCTTGATTCGCTCGGCCTCTGATGCCGGTGCGCTTTACGGCTCTGTCACAACACGCGACGCCGCCGAAGCAGCCACCGCCGAAGGGTTCTCCGTTGATAAGCGTCAGGTCATCATGCTTGCCGGTATCAAAGAACTCGGCCTGCACGACGTTATGGTGCGCCTGCACCCCGAAGTCGAATGCAAGGTCACGCTGAACGTGGCCCGCAGCCAAGAAGAAGCAGAGCTTCAGGCGTCTGGCAAATCAATCCAGGAACTCGCAGCGGAAGAAGAAGCCGAAGCAGAATTTGAGATTGAACAATTGTTTGACGATATTGGCGCAGCGCAGATGGACGACGACGAACTCGTCCCATCCAGCGAAGACGAACAGCCAGCCGCAGAAGACGCCTCAGACGACGAATAAGTCGCCTTTCGCTTCATATCATTTTAAGGTCGCGCCGGGACACCAGCGCGGCCTTTTTCGTGTCCGTCATCGCCAAACCACTACGCAGGGCAGCTAAATGACCAACTTTCTCATCCACAACATCACCCACGGCCTAACCGGTGCCGCAGACGGCACCCGCTTTAGCGGCGCAATCCGGGTCCGTGACGGCGTGATCGCCGAAATGGGCAACCTCACGCCCCAACAAGGCGAACGCCTTGTGGATGCCGCAGGCGGCGTCGTGACGCCCGGTTTGGTGAACACCCACCACCACCTCTTTCAATCCGTGATGAAAGCCGTGCCCGACGGCCTGAACGAAGGGTTGGACATATGGCTGCAAAAATGCCCCTACGCCTTTTGGCCCTTCATGACAGAACACGCGCTTGCAGTCTCGGCCCGCGTTGGTATCGCCGAACTCGTCCTTACCGGGGCCACAACGATCGGCGATCACCACTATCTGTTTTCGCCCACATACGACTACGACCCCGCCGAAGTCGTCTTTGGCGAAGCGGCGCGTTTCGGCGTACGCTTCCTCTTGGCCCGTGGTGGCAACACAAAAGGGCGCGAATATTTCGACGACCCATCCCTGCCCCCCGCGTTCAAAGAACCCCTGCGCGACTTCATCGACAGCGTCGGTGCCGCCGCCAACCGCTGGCACGATCCTTCTGAGGGCGCAATGACACGCATGGCGATGGCCCCAACCACCCCAATCTTCAACCTTGAACCGGAAGAGCTGCCAACCTTCGCAGAGGCCGCCCGCGACATGGGCATCCGCCTGCACTCGCATCTGTCCGAAAACCAAACCTACGTCGACTACACCCTGAAAAACTACGGCCAACGCCCCGTGCCATGGCTCGCCGAACGGGGCTGGCTGGGGCCTGACGTCTGGTTCGCACATCTCGTCGAACTCGACGCCTCCGAACTCGACCAACTGGTCGAAACCGGCACAGGCATGGCCCATTGCACCCAAGCCAACGCGCGCCTCGGATCTGGCATCGCACCCGCCGATATCTTGCACGCCAAAGGTGGCAAAGTCTCCATCGGCGTCGATGGCGCTGGCGCGAATGAGGCGGCGGATATGGGAGCGGCCATGTATTCGGCATTTACCACACACCGCGCCACCAAAGGTGCTGCCGCCACCAAAGCGGAAACCGTACTGCACTGGGCAACGCAAGGCGGGGCCAAAGTGCTCGGCTTTGAAAACCTCGGCCTGCTCGCCCCCGGATGCCCCGCCGACATCGCGATCTTTGACATATCCCACCCGCGCAACATGGGCCTGCACGACCCCGCGCTTGCGCCCATCATCACAGGGGCCGCCGTGGTGCGCGACAGCTTCGTCGCTGGCAACCCCATCGTAACGAATGGCAAAATCCCGTGGCTGAACCTTGATGACCTCGGCGCTGATGCAGCAGAGGTCACAACAAAACTGATCGAACAACGCAAAGCGGCAGTTGGTTAACGCGCAAAGGTCTCCATCCGCAAATGCGCATTGCAAAGCGCCCCGTCAGACGTGCCCACCCAAACATCAAACGGGCCATCCATTGGCCGGGGGATCGAAACCTGCGCATCCCGGTGCCTTGTGCCATCGGCATCATAAAACCACCCGTCAAAAGGCGCGTGAACCAGCAACACGCTCTCACATTCGCTGACAACGCTCACGACAAGGCGCAAGCCAGACAGCTCGCTCACCTCAAATGAAAAATCCGGAACATCGGGAAAGACACCCTTGCCCACATCCGATTGCGCACGAATATCGCGACAAAGCCGCAAGTCAAAATCGCCCCCAGCCACCACATTATAAAATCGCGGATGACGCATCTTCGGCCCCGTGATCTCATAGGCCTCCACCCCGGGCAAATCAAAATCCGGGCACGCCACAGCGCCCGTCACGCTGGCCAACAGCACCCCCAATGCGAATGAATACGTCCTCATTTCAAACAGCCCCAATAAACGTGCCACGGACCATAATCAGCAAAGCCTGATTGCCAACAAAAATGGACCACGGCCAAAGCCTGCTGTCGAAATCGTGATCTAATCGGACGACGACAGCTGAGTAGACCATGCTGCCGTGTGCAGTGCCCAAATCCAGACCGGAACAAGCGCGACAAGCGCCGTCTAACAGCCGACACTAGCTGCGCACTTTTTCAAGGTCCGCTGAGCGGACGAAGTGCCATTTCGTCGCGGCTGCGCCAATGGCGGCTTTTGTTTGACGATACATTGTGATTTGTTCAATTTGGGCGAGGTCGTTGGTGTTCGATATGCAAAATAAATTTCGTCGGTTTAACAAGTTTGAGGTCGCAGAATTCGATTGCCCCGGACACGTTTTCCCCAAGCACTCTCACGATGAATTCGTGCTGGGGGCAAACCTCACAGGCCGTGAGACTATAACCCTTGATCGTCAGACATTCGAGGCAACGACTGATCAGCTTACATTGTACAACCCGGCACAGTTTCAAAGCAGCCAAGCCATTTCCGCTGAATGGTTGTTTGTTTCAATCTACATCAAGCCCTCTGACTTCGCGATTCTCGCAGAGGTACCAGAAAACACTACTTTCGATCAGCCAGTCCCAACATCCCCTTCTCTGTCCAAATCTGTTATCAGTTTTGTGCGTAATTCTATGAGCCCTTTTGCTAAAGAAGATCTTTTGGATCTGGAGCTTGGGAACCTGTTGATCAACCTGCTGGAAGCCTCAGGTTCATCGCCTGCGCGGCTGGAAGGTCCTTCTGATTTTCAAATGCGCACGGTAGCAGAACTGCTTCTAGACAACATGGCCGAACCGCCACGCCTCAGCGATGTCGCGCATCAATTTGGTATGAGCTCAGTTTCATTAGTGCGTACGTTTAAGAGGGCGTATGGACTACCACCTTTTGAATGGTTGAACCTACATCGTGTTAACGTTGCGCGGGAACAGTTGCGGCTCGGCCGCCCACTTGCCCATGTTGCTTTCGATCTGGGGTATGCCGACCAGCCGCACTTTCACAGGCGTTTCAGAGCGGCAACTGGATTGACGCCTTCAACTTTCAAGCAAATGAAATAGCGTTCAAGACCACAATCGCTGGGCCGTCTACGTTCTTAAAAAAACAGGATGTATCATGGTCGCTCTCTTTATATCAGCTTTTCTTCTTGGCC
>CAKZVL010000165.1 GCA_937922155.1 uncultured Paracoccaceae bacterium
AAGGGTCAGAATAAAATGCCCGTTGTCTGCCTGTTCCGTGCGCGACCGCATGCCTTCCATCGTCGCAAACCGCTGGGTCAACGCGGGCAATAAAACCTCAGCCACATCAGGAACAGCCGACATTCTGATCCGGGGGATAAATTCACCATCCACCGGACAATCAACGCCAGCACAGATAACACGGTCATAAATAACGCTCACAGGCCCATGCTCTGACCCGATTTGCAAATAGGTGCCATCAAAATCCAGCAATGGCCCAGCCAGAGTCAACCCCCCGCCCTGAGATTGAATCGTCACATCCTCCGCCATAAGGGCGGTTCCAAAAACGAAAAGTGCGGCACAAACGGCCGCACGCTTCAAAGGTCCAAATATGGGTCCAAATAAACGTCGTGTCATTTCGACGCGAGTGTCAGCTCCTCAAGCACATTTTTCAAGAGCACATACTCACCAATCGCATCGCAATTTGGCATCTCAAGCGACAGATCCGTCACCAACGGCTCTTGGCCCGGACGAATTTGAATGGTTTGCGCCGTAACAGACTGACCACAATTCATCGCAGTGACCTCCGCTTCAACAGACAAATCAACGCGTCCATCAAACGAAGAATACCCAGTCGGGAATGTATAAGACTCAGCCAACATCGGTTGAAGAACCTCAGTATCGCCCAAAATGTTCATCATCCCGTTCTGACCGGTCATCGTGCCAGCGAAATTGCCAACAGATCCTGACCACAAATGGCCGTCTTCCCCATAGTTGGCACCAAATTCCAACGCATGAAGCTGAACACCAGTATCACCCTGCCATTGCAGAATAACACGATCATACAACGCGAATTCATCAACATAGACCTGCGCAATTGCGCCCACGCCACCGTCAAAGGCGGCGATAAAGAATGCATCAGCCGAAAGAACAGGCACATCAACCGTCAAAAGGCCAAGGTCGTCGGTCTTTGCGTTAAACATCAACCCTTCATGATGAATCGCAACCACCTGATCCGTATGGCACGGCGCAAACAATTGCAGCTGAACAATGGCAAGCTTCATACTGCCAGCCGCCATCGAAATATCACAGGCAGAATCATCCGCAACATCCAGCGGCGTCGCATCAAAGGATGGGACAAGTTCTTCGTCAGGAACATTGCTCAGCGACACAGCGGTCTCTTGAACATCGGCACCATCCGGCACAGTCAACGACCCGCGCGGCGCCACCGTCGCTGTGATCGGTGTATAGTCCAGATTTTCCAACCGGCTCTGGATACTTGGCCCACCAACCGGGGCATCATTTCCCCAGCGTGATGCAACAGCATCGCCGTATTGCACCAAAAATCCAGTCCCCAAAGCGACCGAAAAGGTCACGCCAATGGTTGCCAAACGTTTCTTCGTAAATCGCGTCATCAGTCGTCCCTACTCTTGAAAGAGTTCAACAAACGAATGACATCTCCCAATGACGAGAGAAGGTCAGCTTTAAGGTGTTACCTTGCCGTTAATATGGCAGGACTCAGGCGAGCCGTCCGTGGCAATGCTTGAACTTTTTGCCAGATCCACACGGACAGGCATCGTTTCGGGCAGGACTTCCCCATGTGGTTGGATCGTCTTCAACAAACCCTTCGCGCGGGGTCGAACCCACACCG
Source organism: uncultured Paracoccaceae bacterium (assembly GCA_937922155.1). Taxonomy (GTDB): domain Bacteria; phylum Pseudomonadota; class Alphaproteobacteria; order Rhodobacterales; family Rhodobacteraceae; genus Cognatiyoonia. The sequence continues at coordinate 1,631 of CAKZVL010000165.1, forward strand.
CTCGGATCTGACGTCGCGCGCGCTTTTGTTTGCTCTGCGGCTGCCGCTGCGGCCATCTGCTGCTGACGCATCTGATTGACCAACTGCTGCTGCTCTTCCGCGCTCATCGGGCGAATTTGCGACAGCTTTTGCGTAACATCATTGCGCAGACCATCCAACAGCCGTTCAAACAGCTGGAAACCTTCGGTCTTATATTCATTCAACGGATCGCGCTGGGCATAACCCCGGAAACCAACAACAGAACGAAGATGTTCCAAAGTGATCAAATGCTCACGCCATTTACCATCAATCGTCTGCAAAAGAACCTGCTTTTCCACATTGCGCATCGTTTCCGCGCCAAAGCTTTCGGTCTTTTCCGCCATGAACTTATCACTGGCTTCTTCCAAACGCTCACGGACAACAGCGTCATCAACGCCTTCCTCTTCGCCCCATTTGATCACCGGCAGATCAAGGCCAAGCGACTGGATAACAGCCGCATAAAGCCCTTCCATATCCCACTGATCAGCATAGGATTTCGGCGGCATAAATTCTTCGACCAGATCATCAATCACCTGATAACGCATATCGCCGGTGATCTCTGAAACGTCTTGGCTTTCCATGATCTCACGACGTTGGCTAAAGATCACCTTTCGTTGATCGTTCATCACGTCATCAAACTTCAACAGCTGTTTGCGCGTGTCAAAGTTACGACCCTCAACTTTCGCCTGCGCCCGTTCCAGCGATTTATTGACCCAAGGGTGCACAATCGCCTCACCCTCTTTCATGCCAAGCGTCGACAACACCTTGTCCAATCGCTCTGACCCGAAAATGCGCATCAAATCATCTTCAAGGCTCAGGAAAAACGACGACTTGCCCGGATCACCCTTACGGCCCGAACGACCCCGCAGCTGGTTGTCAATACGGCGGCTTTCATGGCGCTCTGTCGCCAAAACGAACAAACCGCCCGCCTCAAGAACCTTGGCCTTTTCATCCGCATGTTCCGCTTCGATCTTAGCACGCAGCGCTTCAGGATCAGCACCCGGATCAGCGGTCATCGCTTCCAGCACCTTCATCTCAACGTTCCCGCCAAGCTGAATATCGGTCCCGCGCCCGGCCATGTTTGTGGCGATGGTCACAGCGCCCAACTTACCCGCGTCCGCAATGATCTGCGCCTCACGCTCATGCTCACGGGCGTTCAGCACGTCATGCTTGATACCCTCAGCCACCAAAAGCCCGCGCAAAAACTCGGACTTCTCAATCGACGTGGTCCCAACCAAAATAGGCTGACCCGTCTCATGGGCTTTCTTAATCTCACGCACAACGCCATCAAACTTTTCACGCGCCGTGCGATAAACCTGATCATGGTCATCCTGACGCGCAATCGGGCGATTGGTCGGAATCTCAACAACGCCCAGACCGTAAATCTCACGGAATTCTTCTTCTTCCGTCAGCGCCGTCCCGGTCATACCACCCAATTTGTTATACAGACGGAAATAGTTCTGGAACGTAACAGAGGCGAGCGTAACGTTTTCAGGGCGGATCGAAACGCCCTCTTTGGCCTCGATCGCCTGATGCAACCCGTTGGACAAACGACGACCCGTCATCATACGGCCCGTAAATTCATCAATCAGAACGACCTCATCATCCTTAACGATGTAATCCTTGTCCTTGGCAAACATCTTGTGCGCCATCAAACCCTGCGAAACATGGTGAACCAGCGTCGCGCTTTCCGGATCATAAAGGTTCTGCCCCTCGGGCAACAAACCAAGCTGTCCAAGACGCTCTTCTAGGAAATCATTACCCTCATCCGTAAACGTCGCCTGCCGGGTTTTTTCATCCAGCGTGAAATGCTCCTCAGCAACCTCAGGGATCACCCGATCAATGTCGCGATACATCTGCGAACGATCCTGCGCCGGACCAGAGATGATCAAAGGCGTCCGCGCCTCATCAATCAGAATCGAATCCACCTCGTCGACAATCGCAAAATTATGCTCACGCTGATAAATCTGGCTCAGCTCTGATTTCATATTGTCGCGCAGATAATCAAAACCCAGCTCGTTGTTCGTCGCATATGTGACATCCGCGGCATAGGCGATCTTCTTTTCGTCCTCGGGCTGGCTTGGCACCACAATTCCCGTGGTCAACCCTAGGGCGGAATACACCTTACCCATCCATTCCGCGTCACGCTTCGCCAGATAATCGTTCACGGTTACAATATGAACGCCCTTACCCGTCAGCGCATTCAGATACGCCGGAAAGGTCGCAACTAGGGTCTTACCCTCACCCGTCTTCATCTCAGCGATGTTACCTTGATGCAGCATGATCCCACCGATCAACTGCGTATCAAAGGCACGCAATCCCAAGGCCCGCTTGGCCGCTTCACGACAGTTGGCAAAGGCTTCAGGCAAAATCGCGTCAAGCGGCTCACCCTCCATCGCGCGTTTTGCAAAACTCTCGGTCTTTTCCTTCAGGCCCGCATCAGACAGCTCTTGGAATTCAGGTTCCAACGCATTGATCTTGGCCACCAATGACCGAACCGATTTGATTTTGCGGTCATTAGCTGAACCAAAGACCTTTTTCGCAATCGTCGAGAACCCTAGCATCACGTCTCCAATAGCCGAGCGGCGTCGCCCACTTAACATCTATTTGAGAGGAGGTTGCTTGCCCGTATCAAACCAGACGCCTAAACAGGGTCAAATCAGACGCCCCCTCGAAGGCTTATTGGCATGTAAGGGGCCACTGGATGTGTGTCAACGTCGCGCCCCGTGCCGACCTATCAAGGAATGTTTATAATGCAAAAACGCGCCACTTTTCTTGGGGCAACCGCCCTTTTTGTCGGTTTAGTCACCTCTTCGCTTGCGCAATCTGCAAATGATGTGGTCGCAACAGTGGGCGAAACTGAAATCACACTTGGTGAATTGATCGTCGCACGCGCGCAATTGCCCCAGCAATATGACCAATTCCCGCCAGACGTACTTTGGGAAGGGATCATCGACCAAATCATCCAACAGGCGCTCTTGGCCGAAACCACAACCAGCGTGCCTGCTCGCGTCGAACTTGCGCTTAAACATGAACGCCGTTCGCTTCTCGCGGGTGAGGCCGTGAACACCCTGATGGGCGAAGTCACCACCGAAGAAGCCATCCAAGCCGCCTACGACGCCCGCTTTGCCGACGCAGAACCAAGCGAGGAATTCAACGCCTCTCACCTACTCGTCGGAACCCAAGAAGAAGCACAAGCAGCCCTTGATCGTATCAACGGTGGCGAATTCTTCGCAGACGTCGCGCGCGATGTCTCCACCGGGCCAACGGGTCCAAATGGCGGGAACCTCGGCTGGTTCGGCGCCGGTCAAATGGTCCCCGAATTCGAAGCCGCCGTGATGGCACTCGACGTTGGCGGCGTCTCTGACCCTGTGCAAACCCAGTTCGGCTGGCACGTCGTCACGCTTTTGGAAACCCGCACCCAAGCCGCGCCATCCCTTGAAGACATGCGCGCAGAGCTGACAGAAGAGGTCCAGCGCACCGCCGTCGCGGACCATATCGCTAAGCTCACCGAAAGCGCAGACATCACCCGCCCCGAAGCAGGCGATTTCGACCCCAACATCCTGTCTGATCTCTCTCTGCTCGAACCCGCATCAGAATGAAAACCTCCCCCCTAGCACCAGCAAACTTTCCAAAGCTACCTGTGATCGACGGGGTCACTTTCGCTACGGCTGAGGCGGGGGTGAAATACAGCGATAGGGCCGACGTCATGTTGGCCCTCCTCGCACCGGGCACGGCAGTCGCAGGCGTCTTTACGAAATCCGCCACACGTTCCGCCAACGTGCTCGACTGCCAGGCAAAGCTTGGCAACATCACCCAAGGCCCCGCCGCGATCCTCGTGAGCTCCGGCAACTCCAACGCCTTCACAGGCGGGCGCGGCGTTGAGGCGGTAAAGGAAAATGCAAAAGCCGTCGCCAAAGCGACAGGCGTCCCCCAAGAGCGGGTCTTTACCGCCTCAACCGGGGTCATCGGCGAACCACTTCCTTACGATAAAATTATCGCACAGCTCGATGGTTTAACGGCAATGCAATCCCCAGCGGGAATCGAAGACGCCGCCCGCGCAATCATGACAACCGATACCTTTGCCAAAGGCGCAGGCGTCGAAGTCGTCATCGGCGACAAACCCGTCAAAATCGTCGGCATCGCCAAAGGCTCCGGCATGATTGCGCCAGATATGGCCACGATGTTGGTCTACATCTTTACCGACGCGCTATGCGATCAGGAATCCCTTCAATTGCATCTGTCAGAACTGACCGAAACCTCGTTCAACTGCATCACCGTCGACAGCGACACTTCTACCAGCGACACCCTCATGCTTTGCGCAACCGGGGCCTCTGGAATCAACGTTGCAGATGACGCCAACTTCCTCGCAGGGCTCAACACAGTCATGCTCGACCTCGCGCATCAGGTGGTCCGCGACGGCGAAGGGGCGACCAAATTCGTCACCATAAACGTCACAGGTGCCGACAATGACAGCGACGCCAAAACCATCGGCCTGTCCATCGCCAACTCCCCCCTCGTCAAAACCGCCATCGCGGGGCAAGACCCCAACTGGGGCCGCATCGTCATGGCTGTGGGCAAGTCGGGCGCAAAGGCAGACCGTGATAAGCTCACGATCAGGTTCGGTGACATCCTCGTCGCAGAAAAAGGCTGGGTCGCCCCCAGCTACACCGAAGAGGCGGGGGCAAATTACATGACGCAGGAAAACATCGACATCAACGTCGACCTCGGCATCGGCGATGGCAAAGCAACAATCTGGACCTGCGATCTGACCCACGGTTACATCACCATAAACGCCGATTATCGATCATGATGGTGTACGCTGTGTGTACCAACTGTGTACGGGGTGTGTCGCCATGAAAACCGTTCTTGTCTCCGCCGTCGCACTGATCGACATCGACAGCCGCGTGCTCATCGCCCAGCGCCCCGAAGGCAAATCCATGGCAGGTTTATGGGAATTTCCCGGTGGCAAAATCGAACAAGGCGAAACGCCAGAGGTCGCGCTGATCCGCGAGTTGGAAGAAGAATTGGGGATCAACACATGGGCATCCTGCCTCGCCCCCTTAACCTTCGCCAGCCACACTTATGACGACTTCCACCTGCTCATGCCGCTCTTCGCCTGCCGTAAATGGGAAGGCACACCGCAGTCCCGCGAAGGCCAAGCGCTGAAATGGGTCCGCGCGAACGATCTAAAAAACTACCCAATGCCCGCCGCAGACATTCCCCTGATCCCAATCCTGCGGGATTGGTTGTAAGGCCACGGGCCGGGCGAAAACCTGACCGTGGGCTGGTGTCTAACGACAATTCGAGGGCGCTTTATCCCGGCCACATACATCGAACAGAATTTCGGCATGCCACAGAAACCAAAACACCAGCCCGTCGGGACGGTCAGGTTTTCGCCCGGCGCCTTCGGCTTGTCCCGGGCGTGACAAAGCACCACAAAAAAGGGCGACCCTTGAGGCCGCCCCATTTTCCTATGAAAGGTTCCGCTCGATCTCTTCGCGCTCAAAGATTTCGATCACGTCTTCCGCGCGGATATCGTCGTAGTTTTCAAACGCCATCCCGCATTCCTGACCCGACTGAACCTCAGCCACTTCATCCTTAAAGCGCTTCAGCGTCTTCAACGTGCCCTCGTGAATAACCACGTTATCACGCAGCAAACGCACTCCAGCAGAACGACGGGCAACGCCCTCGGTCACCAGACAACCAGCAACCTTGCCAACGCCCGTCACCTTGAACACCTCTTGGATCTTCGCATAACCGATAAAGTTCTCACGAATTTCCGCAGACAACAGACCAGAAGCCGCTGCCTTCACATCATCCACAAGGTCATAGATGACGGAATAATACCGGATCTCTACACCCTTTTGGTTGGCCGTGTTGCGGGCCGTGGCATTGGCACGCACGTTAAATCCGATGACCGGGGCACCGGATGCTTCGGCCAAACTCACGTCCGTTTCGGTAATCGCACCAACACCGGAATGCAGCACGCGCACGCGCACCTCATCGTTGCCAATCTTTTCCATCGCTTGGTTGATTGCCTCAGCAGAGCCCTGAACATCCGCCTTCACAAGGATCGGCAGTTCGTTGACTTCTTCGTCAGCTTTGGCATTCGCCATCAACTGATCAAGGGTCACAGCCGCACCCGCAGCCGCACGTTTGTCCTTGGCAGCCTGCGCACGGTAATCCGCAATCTCACGGGCCTGCGCTTCGGTTTCAACCACGTTCAAAACGTCGCCTGCTTCCGGCGTCCCATTCAGGCCCAGCACCTCAACTGGCACAGACGGCCCCGCTTCTTTGATACGGTCGCCCTTATCATCAACAAGCGCGCGAACCTTACCCCACTGCTCACCTACAACAAAGATATCACCTTGGCGCAGCGTACCATTCTGAACCAGAACAGTCGCAACAGGCCCACGGCCCACATCAAGCTGTGCTTCGATCACAGCGCCAGAGGCAGCACGATTTGGGTTCGCCTTCAGTTCCAGAATTTCAGACTGAAGCGCAATAGATTCCAACAACGTATCAAGGCCAGCACCGGTAATCGCAGACACCTCAACGTCCTGAACTTCGCCAGACATCTTTTCCACGATCACTTCGTGCTGCAACAAATCCGTGCGCACTTTGTCAGGGTTCGCGCCCTCACGGTCGATCTTGTTGATAGCAACGATCATCGGAACTTCGGCCGCTTTCGCATGCGCAATCGCTTCGATGGTCTGCGGCATAACCGCGTCATCTGCAGCCACAACCAGCACAACAATATCCGTCACCTGCGCCCCGCGGGACCGCATCGACGTAAACGCCGCGTGGCCGGGCGTGTCGAGGAACGACAGAACCTGCCCACCTTCCGTTGTCACCTGATAGGCACCAATGTGCTGCGTGATGCCGCCCGCTTCACCAGCTGTAACGCGGGTCTTGCGGATCGCATCCAACAGCGATGTCTTACCATGATCAACGTGACCCATGATGGTGATGATCGGCGCACGATCTTGCAGATCAGCCGCATCATCTTCGATCTGCTCAATCGCATCTTCCACATCCGCGTCAGAAACACGCACAACCTTGTGGCCAAATTCTTCGACAATCAGTTCGGCTGTATCAGCATCAATCGTCTGGGTCTGCGTCGCCATGATACCGTTGGTCATCAGCGCCTTCACAACGTCAGACACCTTTTCAGTCATCCGGTTGGCCAGCTCGCTCACCATGATGGCTTCTGGCAGTTGAACGTCACGAACAACCTTTTCGCGCTCAACACTCCCGCCCATCGCCTTTTGACGCGCGCGTTCCTGCTTACGCTTCATCGCAGCCATAGATCGCTGGCGTCCGCCTTCGCGACCCGACAACGCATCATTCAGCGTCAACTTACCTGACCGGCGGCCATCATCAGAACGACCCGGCTTGGCCTTGCTATTGCGATCCTGTGCTTCGCGCTCACGATCAGTCTTGCGCGGCGTCGCAGACGGACGCGTGACCGCAGCCTCACCCGGAACAGACGCCGGATCAGGGCTCGCAGGCGCTGCCGCTTTGGGCTTGGCAGCCTCAGCACGCTTCTTGGCTTCAGCTTCTTCCTTCGCCTTCAGCGCATCTTCCCGCTCTTTCTCGCGGCGCTCTTTCTCTTCTTGCTCAGAACGACGTTGCTCACGCTCAGCCGCACGCGTCTTCTCTTCAGCTTCCCGCTTGGCCGCATCCTCAGCCTCGCGCGCTTTTGACGCGGCAAGCGCTTTCATACGTCGCTCAAGTTCTACATCAGAAATACCAGCAGGACGCTTGGAAGGATCACTCGCCACAACGCCGCCCGTTGGCTTGGCCGCACCAGGCTTTGGCACCACAACGCGCTTGCGCTTGGTTTCCACAACCACGTTCTTGGTCCGCCCATGGCTAAAGCTTTGCTTTACATTGCTAGGGCGCGAACCGCCAAGACCGAGAGTCTTTTTGCCGTCACTATCACTCATTGAGCTTCTATATCCTTCCCGGCTGGCATCACACCGCCGTCCATCTCACGTAAGCCACGTAGCTTTGTGGCGTCATCTACAACACGGTTGCTGAGTCCACCAGTCGCAAGCGCGCCATGTATCACACTTCCGCGGCCAAATGCCAAACCTAATTCCGCAGACGTCAAGCACCCGAAATATCGCGCGCCCTCCGGCGTCCAAAGTTTTGACTTTCCCCGTTCCGACCCATCAGAGGCTTGCATCAGAACGCGAACCCGTTCGCCACCAGCAAGCCAGCCTTTGACCTTCTCAAACCCACAAACCGCAAGTCCGGCCTTTCGGGCCAATGCGATCAAATCGACAACGCGACGCGCCATCTGCTTTTCCACCAATGCCGCCAGATCATCTGGCACAGACACAGCCTGCTTAGCACTGCGCGAAAACTGACCCCGGCTAGCAACATCTAGCGCCGCCCGGGTAGAGGTCACGTACATACCACGTCCCGGCAATTTTCCCAAGACGTCAGGCACAACAGACATATCCGGACCAATCACAAAGCGGATCAAACCGTCCTTAGGCTGGACTTCTCCGGTAACGATGCACTTACGCTCCGCTCCATCCGTCCGATCTTTGGGTTGGCCGCCCCGCGTCATGGCGAGTACCTACTGAGGCCTGAATTCAGGCCTCAGCCCCTTCTTGCGCGGCTTCCGTTTCGGCGTCATCTTCCTCAGACACCAAATCAGCCGGATCAACCCAACCCAGCATAACGCGGGCCGTCATAATCATCTCTTGAGCTTCTTCCAAAGACAACTCAAACTTTTCTAGAACACCTTCATCTTTACTGCGCTCTCCATCCACAATGGTCCAGCCGCCAGCCAATTCCCAATCTGCACAGGTCGCAAAGTCTTCCAACGTCTTAACGCCATCCTCCGCCAAGGCTTCGATCATCACCGGGGTCAAACCCTCAAAATTCACAAGGCTATCTTCAACACCCAACGCACGAGCATTTTCCATCGCCTTGGCATTCTGCGCATCCAGATAGTCACGGGCACGGGCCTGCAATTCGCTCGCTGTCGCCTCGTCAACGCCTTCAATAACCAGCAGTTCGTTCACCTCAACATAGGCAACTTCCTCAAGGTTGGTGAACCCTTCAGACACGATCAACTGGGCAAAGAACTCGTCCAGATCCAGCGTTTCCATAAACAGCTTGGTGCGCACTTCAAACTCGGCCTGACGACGCTTGGATTCTTCTTCCTCGGTCAGAATATCAATATCCAAGCCCGTCAACTGCGACGCAAGACGCACGTTCTGTCCTCGACGACCAATCGCCAACGACAACTGCTCCTCAGGCACAACAACTTCGATCTTGCCCGCTTCTTCGTCCAAAACAACCTTGGACACTTCCGCAGGCTGCAACGCGTTCACCAGAAACGTCGGCATGTCTTCGTTCCAAGGGATGATATCAATCTTCTCACCCTGCAATTCATTCACAACCGCCTGCACACGGGAACCCCGCATACCAACGCAGGCCCCAACCGGATCGATGGAATTATCAAACGAGATTACCGCAATCTTCGCGCGCGATCCCGGATCACGGGCAACCGCCTTAATCTCGATCACACCTTCATAAATTTCCGGCACTTCCATCTTGAACAACTCGGCCATGAATTCCGGCGCTGTACGGCTGAGGAAAATCTGCGGCCCGCGCGGCTCACGGCGCACGTCCTTGATAAAACACCGAATGCGATCATTGGGGCGATAGGCCTCACGACCAATCTTTTCATTGCGACGCAACACACCTTCGCCAGGGTTTAGATCAACAATGACGTTCCCGTATTCTTCGCGCTTGACCAGCACGTTGATAATGGTGCCTGCCTTGTCTTTGAATTCTTCGTACTGCTTGTCACGCTCAGCTTCACGAACCTTCTGTAGGATTACCTGCTTGGCAGACTGCGCGGCAATCCGGCCCAACTCAACAGGGGGCACTTCCTCAACAAAGGTCTGACCAACCTCAGGGGCGTCCATATATTCGCGGGCCTGCTCAACGGTGAATTCAGCCTGATAGTTTTCAAGCAGCTCTTCCTCAACAACCGTACGCACGCGGGTAAATGTCGCGCGACCCGTCTTGCGATCAATCGCGACACGAATGTCCATCTCTGCGCCGTAACGCGACTTGGCCGCCCGGGCCAGCGATTCTTCCATCGCTTCGATTACCAGCTCAGGATCAATCATCTTTTCGCGGGCCACAGCCTCTGCGGTTTGCAACAGCTCTAGCTGGTTGGCAGATGTAATCGCCATTAATTCTTCTCCTCGCCATCAATGATGGTTTCAATTTCGTCAAACTGGGCTTCGTCAATCTCGCCCTTATCTTTGCGTCCGCGCAACACGTTGCGGATCAACTCATCCGTCAGAACCAATTTGGCATCTGACAGCCACTCAAACTTCAAACCAATCGTGCCCTCTGCGATGGTGATCAAAACATCATCCCCTTCAACACCAGCCAACTGGCCCTTGAACCGACGACGCCCATCAATCAGCTCATCGGTTTCAATCTTGGCTTCATAGCCTTCCCACTGCTCAAAATCCTTGAGCCGGGTCAGCGGGCGATCAATTCCGGGGGAAGACACTTCCAAAGTATAGGCATCTAAAATCGGATCTTCGACATCCAAAAGGGCAGACACAGCCGTGCTGATCTGACCACATTCATCAACCTCAATCGTGCCATCCGGCTTCTGCGCCATGATCTGAAGCGTGCTTTCTTTGCCCGTCATCAAACGCACGCGCACGACCTCAAATCCCATGTCTTCCACAACAGGGGAAATGATCTCGGTGATGCGGCGGTCAATGGCCGCCTTGGCAATCAAATCGTTCATATCTCTCGCGCTCTAGGTATCAGGCACAAAAAAACGGGCGCGCGGCCCGTTGCAAATTCGGTGGTGCAGGGGGTGGAAGCCTGCGCCGCTGTTGACAGTGACATATGATGAGCTGGCTGAGTCTGCAAGCCCCCTCTTCATCTGGCCAAATAAACTCAAAATCCAATGGTCCAAAGCCGCGCAAAAACACTGGCCTAATGCCCATTCATGCGTTGTTAACCAACATCCAACGCGCGGTGCGTTAACCCACCCAAATAGCGCCTCTCGGTGTACCGGTTGTGTACGCACTGTGTACAGGCTGTGACTCTGGATTTCCCAACAAACAAAGGCGTTAAGCACGAAATCGACGAAACGGTGTCACGCACCCCATCCAACGTTGCACAATCATAGAAAATTAGCGCCAGTTCGCACTGCCCAAAATGACAGGGCCAAAAAAAAGCCGCCCCGCATTTCTGCGGGGCGACCATTGTTTCAAACGTTGGGTTGCTTACGCCACAGACCAACGCTCCGCCATACGGGCGTTGTCCATCTGCCAAAGGTTACCCACCGTATCAGGTGACGCGATCCGGTTGTTGACCGCCTGAACATAGTTGGCAAACATCGGCACCAGAACACCGCCCTCGTCACGCAGAATGACCTGCATCTCGTGGTACTGCTCACGGCGCTTATCTGAATCCAATTCAGCACGCGCGCTCAACAACAGCTCTTGGAAACGGGCGCTGTCTTTTTCATCCCACTGGCTATCATTCCAAGGCACGCCAGCTTCGTATGAGGTAGAGAACATCCAATCCTCAGTCGCACGACCGGACCAATAGCAGGCACAGAAATCCTTCTTCAGCCAAACGTTGGACCAGTATCCGTCAGCCGGTTCCTGAACCACGTTGATGTTGATGCCCGCAGACGCCGCAGACGCCTGGAACAACTGCGCTGCATCCACAGCACCTTCAAACGCCGCACTTGACGCAGACAGGCTGATGTCAACGCTGTCCAGACCTGCTTGCTGCAGATAGAACTTCGCCTTGTCGGCATCATATGCCAACTGCTCCATCTCGGTGTTCTGGTACTGGTTCGCAGGACCGATTGGCGTGTCGTTACCAACAGCACCATGACCCAACAGGATCTTGTCGACCATTTCCTGACGGTTGATGCCGTATTTCAGCGCCTTGCGGACGTTCACGTCATTATATGGCGCGTTGTCGGTCAACATAGGGAAGGTATAGTGCTGGTTGCCCGTCACTTCCTGAATGCGCAACGCAGGGTTCGCCTTCAGCAATGCTTCGGTTTTAAAGTCGATCCGGTTGATCGTATCAACTTGGCCGGTCATCAATGCAGACATACGCGCCGTGTTG
>CAKZVL010000166.1 GCA_937922155.1 uncultured Paracoccaceae bacterium
GCTTCGACCGGGCGGCCAGCATCTTCGCCGCAGAATGACAGTGGCGTTCCAGCCGCGTCGCAGCGGTGCACGATGTGTTCGAGGAGCCCCAGAAAACTGACGTTGAGCGTATCGTATCTGCGGCGCACCCGTTCGTTTTCGCGATCGGCGGCATAGAAAAACTGTTTCAAATCGTTGCCGCCGACAGAGATGAAATCCACCTCTTCGAAAAAACTATCTGGCGCAAAGGCGATGGACGGTGTTTCCAACATGGCGCCGACTTCGATTCTCGATGGCAGCGGATTGCCCAGCTTTTCCTCGCGGGCTAGGACAGTGTTAAGCGCGTCTTTGGCGTCGCGGAATTCTGAGCGCATGGTGATGAAAGGGAACATGACGGTCAGTGGCCCGCCATTTGTGGCCCGGATCAACGCCTGCAGTTGCATGCGCAGAACGCCCGGTTTATCCAGCCCGACCCGGATCGCGCGCCAGCCCATCGCCGGGTTAGGTTCATCGTTGGGTTTCATGTAGGGCAGGACTTTGTCAGACCCGATATCCAGCGTCCGGAACGCCACGCGTTTGCCTTTCGCCGCTGTCAGCACACGGGAATAAAGCGCGGAAAGTTCGGCCCGTTTGGGCATTTTGTTACGGACCAAGAACTGAAGCTCTGTGCGGAACAATCCCACGCCCTCAGCACCGGACCCATCAAGAGAGGGGAGATCGGCCATCAAACCTGCGTTCATATACAGGCCGATGGTCGTCCCGCATTTTGACACCGCTGGTTCATCCCGGATCGTGGCGTAGCGTTCTTGCGCCTTTGTCGCCATCGCGATTTTGTCGGCAAAGGCGGATTGCACCTGTTCGTCGGGGCGCAAATGCGCAATGCCCTGTTCGCCGTCGACAAGGATTTGATCGCCATTCAGCGCCTCAGTTGTGATGCCTTTGGCGTTGATGATCAAAGGGATGGCCCAAGCCCGCGCCACGATGGCGGCGTGTGACCCAACAGAGCCTTCTTCGAGCACGATACCCTTGAGGGTCTTGCCATAGTCAAGCAGTTCGCCCGGCCCAATGTTGCGGGCCACAAGGATCGGATGATCCGGCATTTCCGCGCCTGTGTCTGATCCTTGCCCCGTCAGAATGCGCAGCAGGCGGTTGGATAGGTCATCCAGATCGTGCAGCCGTTCGATCATATAGGCGTCATCCGCTTGGCTTAGGCGGGTGCGGGCCAGCGATTGTTCTTTTTCAACGGCGGCTTCGGCGGAGAGACCGTTTTGCACGTCTTCCTCCATGCGCCGCATCCAGCTTTTGGAATTGGCGAACATTCGGTAGGTGTCAAAAATTTGCTTTTGCTCTTTGTTGGCAGAGCCTGTGTCAGCTAGCATTTCGTCAACAGACAAGCGCAGGCTTTCGACTGCTTCCTTGAGGCGGATCAATTCGTTTTCAGGATCGTCAGAGATGATGTTGGTGACGACAACGCGGGGTTCATGCAGATAAACCTGCCCCTCACTTGCGCCTTCTTGTCCGATGGTGCCTTTGAACATCACCGCCTGTTGGTGACGCGCAGACAGGGCCGCCCCTTCGCCAACAAAGGCGCCCAATTCAGTCATTTCAGCGATGACCATAGCGACGACTTCTAGGGCATAAACTTCATCAAGGGTGAATTCGCGCGCCTCTTTGGATTGCACGACCAAGACGCCCAGCGCGTTGCCCAAACGTTGGATCGGCACGCCGCAAAAGGATGAATAGCGATCTTCACCCGTTTCGGGCATATAGCGAAAGCCCTTTTCATTGGGCGCATCAGCGGTATTTACCACGCGCCGGGTGCGGGCGGTACGCCCGACCAGACCTTCGCCCAAACGCAGGCGGGTTTGGTGAACGGCGGATTTTTCCAAGCCTTGTGTGGCGCAAAGTTCCAACGTTTCCGCGTCGCGGAACAGATAAATGGAACAGACTTCGGTGCGCATCGAGTTCGCGATAAGGTCCACGACCCGGTCAAGCCGGGCCTGACCGGCGTTGTCCTCAGCCAATGCCGTGCGCAGACGACCAAGCAGTTTGCGGCTTTCGCTTTCGATGCGGTCTGGCATTCTTGTCCCCTAGCGGTTGATTTTGCTTATAAGGGATGGGCCCGGAACGTGGAAGGTCAAACCGCCAATAGGGTTCGCCTAGTCATCCAGCGTCAAAACGATTTTGCCGACGTGGGCTTTGCATAGGAAGACCGTTTGGGCGGCGTGGATGTCTTGGAACGGGAATGTCGCGGCGACCGATGGCGCGATTTCATCGCGTTCAAGGTATCCGATCACGTCGATCATAATCTGATCAGGTAGGTGTGGCGCAGGGGATTGATGCAAGTTCAACATTGCTTCAACGGCGGTTGACGGTCAGGGCATCTTGGTCGCGGGTGGTGGTGTACTCAGCGAATGCGCCGGGCTCATCAGGCCGCTTTGTCCAGATCAAAGGCATCGTGCAACGCCTGCACCGCCAGTTCCATATATTTGCGGTCGACTAGCACGCTGACCTTTATCTCAGATGTGGTGATGACCTTGATGTTGATACCCTCATCGCGCAGGGTTTCAAACATCTTGGCGGCGACACCTGCGTGACTGCGCATGCCGATGCCCACGATGGAGACTTTGCACACGTCCTCATCCGCGACGAGGTCGTGATAATTGATCTCGCCGTCCGCCTTGGCCTTTTCCATCGCCTCGCGAGCGCGCAAAACCTGATCAATCGGGCAAGAGAACGTCATGTCCGTGCGGCCATCCTCTGAGATGTTTTGCACGATCATGTCAACGTTCACGCCTGCCTCGGCCAGCGGGCCAAAGATCGCGGCGGCGATGCCGGGGCGGTCTGCGACCGAGATCAGTGTCATCTTGGCTTCGTCGCGGGAATAGGCGACGCCGGCAACTGCATTGGATTCCATGATATCCTCCTCATCACAGACGAGCGTTCCTGCCGCGTCTGAGGGTTCTTCGAATGATGATAGCACGCGCAGGCGCACCTTAAATCGCATCGCCAGCTCAACCGAGCGCGTTTGCAGAACTTTCGCCCCAAGGGAGGCGAGTTCCAGCATTTCCTCATAGCTGATTTTGTCCAGCTTGCGGGCCTTGGCGGTGATGCGTGGATCGGTTGTATAGACGCCGTCTACATCGGTGTAGATGTCGCAGCGTTCTGCATCAAAGGCGGCGGCGAAGGCGACGGCTGTTGTGTCCGACCCGCCCCGGCCAAGTGTGGTGATCCGCCCCTTGGGGCTGACGCCTTGAAAACCGGCCACAACAGCAACGCGCATGCCTTCGCCAAATTTGGCGGTGATGTTGTCGCTTGGGATCTCTTCGATACGGGCGTTTGAATGGGCAGAGGTGGTTTTGACCGGAACCTGCCAGCCTTGCCAAGATCGCGCTGGAACGTCCATTTCTTGCAGCCGCAACGCCATAAGGCCAGCGGTTACGTTTTCGCCCGATGAAACCACCGCATCATATTCGCGCGCATCATAAAGCGGTGAGGTTTCATTGACCCAGCCGACAAGCTCATTCGTTTTCCCTGACATCGCAGAGACAATGACGATCACATCATAGCCTTTGGCAACCTCCAGCGCGACACGTTTGGCCGCGCGGTGGATCCGGTCAAGGTTGGCGACGGATGTTCCGCCAAATTTCATCACAAGTGTCGGCATGACAGCCCCAAACGCCTAATATCGAAGGTTCTTTAAGGACTGGTCGTACGAAGGGCAATGCGCGCGTTGTATCATCTTGCCAAAAATACTCCCGCCGGAGGCGGAAATCCCTAAAACCCTTGGTATTGTCCAATGTCAGTTGAGCGGTGGTGCGAGATAGAGCGCTTCGCCCCGGTGATCCGAAGGCGCATCAATTGGTCTTCTTTTTGGGGACAAAGGGCAGGGGCACAATGGGCACGCCGTCATCGACGAGGGATTTCACCTCCTTGAGATTGGCCTCACCGTAGATTGATTGTGGCGGCTCAACCCCGTCGTGCATGTCTTTTGCCCGCACGGCAAAACTGGTGCCAACGTATTCAGAGTTGGCTTCGACGTCTTGGCGTATCTTTTCCAGTGGTGTCGGTGCATCGCTTGCCAACGCGCGGCCCTTTTTGGGGATGCCGGGGACCATCAGGGATTTTGTGACGTCTGCCGAGCCGCACGTTTCACATTTGATCATTCCGGCTGCGCGCAATTTGTCGTAGGCCGCGCTGGATTGGAACCAGCTTTCGAACCGGTGGTCGTTGTTGCAGGTAAGCGTGTAGCGGATCACTGGCGGCCCTTTTTTTCGTGGATTTGTTCGTAATTAGTGCGGCCTTACTTGCCCGGCAATTGGCTTGGGTCAAAACGGCGCACGAGGCGGCGCAATTCTGGTTCGGCCAGGCGTTTGGCGGCCTTTTTCGGACGCAGCCATTTGCGTTTGCGTTCTGCGCGTTCTGGCCAATCGTCGTGTTCTTGGGTAACGTTCACGGGGTAAACCATGACGATCACGGGTGTTATCGTGGCGCGTAGGTCTTTGACATAAGCATAAACGCCCAAGCAGCGGTCAATGGCGTTGCCGGTCAAACCGGCCTCTTCCCAGGCTTCGGTGGCAGCGGCGTCCGCTGGCGTTTGTTTGTGCATGGGCCAGCCTTTGGGCAGGATCCACCGTTTGGTGCGGCGCGACGTAATCAGGCAGATTTCCAGCGTTTTGCCTTTGCCGCGATAACACAGCGCGGCAAACTGCGTGCGCACCTCTGTTTTGCTGCCTGTTGGCAGTTTCAGTGGCAATTGATCTGCCTTTTGCGTCTTCTTGGGGTTGGTCTGCTTTGCCATCCGATTTACATCCTTTGCGGGTGGTTGTTCCATGCGGACCGCGCGACTTCAAGGAAGCAGATGGTCAATTCAAACGGCAACGCGCCAAAGTCTACGGGGCCAAAGTTTATCGGGTCAGAGATTTATCGCCAATCAAGTTATGGCGATTATCACCCTTTGCGGGTGCCTCGGGTCTCTACCGTGATGGATTTGGCCCGTGCCCTGGGCTGGCTTGACCCCGGGCAATATATCAACAGCCCTCGTGCAAAGCCTGTCGCGCTTTATTCCTATCACACGCCTGAATATGTCGCAGCACTAGCGGCGGCAGAGGCGGATCAAGCCGTGAGCGATGATGTGCGCCACCGCCACGGGCTTGGCACGCATATGAACCCGATTTTTGCGGAAATGTATCGCAGACCTGCGACATCAGCCGGGGCTGCGATGTTGGCGGGGGAGTTGCTTAAAGACGGCGGCGTTATTTACACGCCTGCGGGCGGGACCCATCACGGTTTTCCCGATCGGGCAGGCGGATTTTGTTACCTCAACGATCCGGTTTTGGCGATCCAGTCTTTGCAGCGCAATGGTGCGCGGCGGGTCGCCTATGTTGACATTGACGCCCATCATCCGGACGGTGTCGAACACGCCTTTGCGCAGGACCCTGACGTGTTGATGATATCCATCCATGAGGAAAATCGCTGGCCGCGCACAGGTGCTTTGTCTGATCGCGGCGCGGGTCAGGTGTTTAACCTGCCTGTGCCTGCAGGTACGCACGACGATGATATGGCCCGCATTCAAGATGAGCTGATTTTGCCAAGGGTCGCCGCGTTCAAGCCCGATGCAATTGTGCTGCAATGCGGTTCGGATGCTTTGCTTGAGGATCCGCAATCGCGGCTGGCCCTGTCCAACACTGCCCATTGGTCAATTGTTGCGGCGCTAAGGTCGCTTGCCGATCGTTACCTTGTTCTGGGTGGCGGAGGATATAATCCTTGGTCCGTTGGGCGTTGCTGGACGGGTGTCTGGGCGACGCTGGCGGGGCAGGATATTCCCGACCATCTACCGCCTGCGGGTCAAGACGTTTTGCGCGGGCTGGAATGGCAGGGGCAACGGCGGGTAAAGGTTCCGCCAGAGCATTGGCTGACGACACTGCGGGATGCGTATCGGCCGGGGCCGCCGTCGGATGCAATCAAGACGCGCCTGCGCAACCTGAGTGAGCGTTCTAGGGTTTGGCTGTGACCCTTGCCCTTTTTCGCGGTCCAAAGGATATAGGAGCCATGTGGATCAAAAGCTTAGCGACCGTTCTTATGCTCACCACCCCTGCGGCGGCAGAGCCTTTGGTCGTGTTTGCAGCGGCGAGCCTTAAGGGGCCGCTTGACCAGCTGGCAGGGCCAGACGTGACCATCAGCTATGCGGGCAGCGGCACCTTGGCGCGGCAAATCCAACAGGGTGCGCCAGCGGATGTTGTGATCTTGGCCAACACAGTCTGGATGGATGTGCTGGCCGAGGCGGATCGCATTGATGTGGCAACGCGGCGCACGATCCTGAGCAATCGGTTGGTTCTGGTGTCTGCTGACCCAGCGGAGGTTGAGCTGACGCCTGCGGCATTGCGCGAAAAGCTTGCCTCGGGCCGTATGGCCATCGGGCGCATTAATTCTGTGCCCGCGGGGATATATGGCAAGGCCGCGCTGTCCACCCTTGGGCTGTGGGAGATTGCCGCGCCGCATCTGGCTGAGGTCGACAACGTGCGCGCCGCACTGATCCTTGCCGCGCGGGGGGAGGTGCCATTGGCGCTGGTTTACGCAAGCGACGCGCAGGCCAGTGACGCCGTACATATCGTCGCCGCGTTCCCGCCCAAGGCGCATCCTGTCATCCGATACGAAGCCGCACAGATCGCAGGGGGTGAGGACGCCAGTGCGTTTCTGGCGCAGTTCGACGATCCTTCGATTTTTGTTGAGGCGGGGTTCCTGCCGCCGCCGGTGCCATAATGCTGGGCGCGGAAGAATGGCAGGCGGTCTTGCTGTCGCTGCGCGTGGCGCTGGTCGCCACAGTGGTGAGCCTGCCATTGGCCATTTGGGTGGCGTATATTCTGGCGCGTAAGGATTTTGCGGGGAAAACCCTGTTGAACGGGCTTGTCCATATGCCGTTGGTCCTGCCGCCTGTTGTCACGGGGTATCTGTTGTTGATCCTATTTGGTGGCAACGGCTGGCTGGGTGGCTTTGGCGGCTTTTTCGCGTTTCGCTGGACGGGGGCCGCGCTGGCCGCGGCGATCATGGCGTTTCCGTTGATGGTCAGGGCCATTCGGCTGGCCATTGAGGCGGTGGAGCCGGGGTTGGAAGACGCGGCGAGCACGCTTGGCAAGTCGCGCTGGGCTGTGTTTCGCACCATTACCTTGCCGCTGGCCTTGCCGGGGGTGTTGGCAGGGGCCGTGCTTGGCTTTGCCAAGGCGCTGGGTGAATTTGGCGCGACGATCACCTTTGTCGCGGCGATCCCCGGACAGACGCAGACGATCCCATCCGCGATTTACGGGTTGTTGCAGGTGCCGGGGGCGGAACCTGCTGTTTTGGGGCTAGTCCTTGTGTCCATCGTGTTGGCGATGGGTGCGTTGATCTTGTCTGAATATTTGGCGCGAAAGGTGCGCGGCTGATGTTGCAGGTTGATATCCGCAAGCGCCTCGGCGCGTTTACGCTGGATGCGACGTTGGCGGCACCAGCGGGGATTACTGTTTTGTTTGGACCATCTGGATCGGGAAAAACCAGCCTTATCAATGCTGTTGCGGGGCTTCTTCAACCGGATCAGGGGCAGATCACGTTGAATGGACGCGTGCTGTTTGACGGCGCGACGAACATTCATGCGCACGCGCGGCGTGTTGGGTACGTCTTTCAAGATGCGCGGTTGTTTCCGCATATGTCTGTGTTGCAAAACCTGCGCTATGGCGGGCGCAAGGACGAGGATCGCATTATCGACCTGCTTGGGCTGCGCCCGCTTTTGCAGCGCCGACCAAGGGACCTTTCGGGTGGGGAAAAGCAACGTGTCGCGCTGGGCCGGGCGTTGATGTGTGGGCCAGAGATTTTACTGATGGATGAACCATTGGCCGCGCTTGATGCAGGGTTAAAATCGGAAATCATACCGTATTTCAGAGAGTTGCGGGATGAAGCGGATCTACCGATCCTGTATGTTACGCATTCGATGTCTGAGGTTGCGCAGCTTGCCTCAACCCTCGCGTTGGTGAGCGATGGGCGGGTCACGCGGGCGGGTCCGGTGGCGGATGTTATGTCTGATCCTGCTGCCGTGCCCTTGATCGGGGTGCGGGACGCGGGCGCGTTGTTGGATGTGACCGTGACGGACGTTGACCCGGCGGATCAGCTCACAACGCTGAGTTTTGCTGGGGGGGCGTTGACGCTGCCCGGGCAGCTTGGTCAGGTTGGAACGCAGCTGCGCCTGCGTATTCCGGCGCAAGATGTGATCTTGTCGCGGACACAGCCAGAGGGATTAAGCGCGCTGAATATCCTGCCTGCGAAAATCACCAAACTGACCAAAGGACGCGGACCGGGCGTTGCTGTTGGCCTTGACTGTGGTGGTGTGCCATTGCTGGCGCGGATAACTGCGCGCTCGGCGCGCGAGATGGCGCTGGTGGAAGGGGCAGAGGTGTTTGCGATCCTTAAGGCGACGTCTGTCGCGCCGATGGATGTGGGGGCTGGATAGCCGCAAAAATCTGTTACATTCACCCACCATAGATGGCGGCGAAACATGAAGGGCCTGACACATGACAACTTATGCACTTAACGGCCTTGGCCGGATTGGAAAACTGGCGCTGCGCCCTTTGCTGGAAAGTGGGGCAAGGGTTGCCTTTGTGAATGATGCTGTGGGCGATCCTGCGATGCATGCGCATTTGTTGGAATTCGACACGGTACATGGGCGCTGGCCTGCGTCGTTTGAGGTTGATGATGGTGCGATCACGATTGATGGGACGCGTATCCCGGTGCATCAGACCCGCAGCATTGACGCGCTGCCATTGGACGGTGTCGATGTGGTTCTTGATTGCACGGGCGCGTTCAAGACAGAGGCGAAGTTGCAGCCCTATTTTGACGCGGGTGTTAAAAAGGTGGTCGTGTCTGCCCCTGTGAAAGATGGGGGTGCTGCTAACATCGTCTTTGGCGTGAACAACCATGATTATAAAGGACAAAACATCGTTACGGCCGCCAGTTGTACGACGAATTGTCTGGCCCCGGTTGTGAAGGTCATCCACGAAGGATTGGGGATCAAGCATGGGTCGATCACTACGATCCATGACGTGACCAACACCCAAACGATCGTGGATCGACCTGCCAAGGATTTGCGCCGGGCGCGGTCTGCGTTGAATTCTTTGATCCCGACGACAACCGGCTCTGCCACGGCGATTACGCTGATTTATCCAGAGCTGACCGGTAAGCTGAACGGTCATGCTGTGCGGGTTCCACTGCTAAACGCGTCGCTGACCGATTGCGTTTTTGAGGTGGAGCGTGAGACGACAGTGGACGAGGTGAACGCGCTGTTCAAAGCGGCGTCGGAGGGGGAATTGAACGGCATCCTTGGCTATGAAACCCGCCCGTTGGTGAGTGCGGATTATACCAATGATCCGCGGTCCAGTATTGTTGATGCGCCGTCCACGATGGTGGTCAATGGCACGCAGGTGAAAATCTATGCGTGGTATGACAATGAATGGGGTTATGCCCATCGGTTGGTGGATGTGGCTCGGATGGTGGCAGGTGAGTTGGCGTGAGGGTCTGCTTGCAAAGTCCATCGCATTCAGGCCACAGCATTTGACCTAAAGACTTGCAGAGCATTGTTTGGTTAGCACGCGTTGGTCTATGCGTTGGAAAACCGACGGAGGCTTTGCCATGTATCGCACTTCTTTTCCAATCACCCTTGCTTTCCTGTTGGCGGCTGGCTGCGTTGCCTTGCCGTGGGAACGCACGGTAGTTGAGGGCACGGGGCCTGATGAATTGCTCAAGCTGCGGGCGGGGCCGGGGCTTGGGTTTCGGGTGCTGATGGGGCTGCCGGAGGGAACGGTTTTACGTCGCAAAGATTGCGTGACGGAGGAGGGGCAACTTTGGTGCCAAGTGTCGCCTGTGGATGGGCCGGGGATCGAGGGATTTGTGTCTGCGGATTATCTGTCGTCGCGTTGAATTTGCGACCCTAGGCGCGGTTCTACTGAAACTCTGGTTAACGCCCTTGTTTTATTGGGGTTTGGCGGGTCACACGGCGCGCACAGGCTGTACACACCCTGTACACTGACGCTGTGCCGTTTGGCGGGTTAACGCACCGTCCGGTGGTGGTTAACCGACCGAACGGTCCTAACCGGTTAAAATGTGGTAAATTGGCCAAAGTCGACGGGCTAGCCGCGGATAAATCGCCAGAGGTTCAGCACGATATCACCTAAGTCTGCGACCCTTGCTGTGATGTGTTCGCGGGCTAAGCCTGCGCCCTCAACACGGTCAGCGGTGAGCCGGCGCAAGAGCCGCGTGAGGCGTCGGCAATGGATGCCCGTCACGACCTGAATTGGATCGGCGATGACACCTGCGAAGGTGGCCACGATGGATGCGATCAACGCCAAAGCGACACCGGTGAGGATGACTTGCCATGGTGTGAGGTCGGTTGAGAAAACGCCGTAATACATTCTGCCCAATCGTTGGCCGAGGGGGAACCCTTCAACGGCGAGGGTGTGGGCCCGCAGTTCTGCGATGGGGCCTGTGAGGGAGATCAAGCCGGGGGTTGCCGTTTGGAAGATGACGATGCCTGCGAAGAGTATCAGAATGGTTGTGGTGATTTCGCCCACGGCACTGCGCACGCCGGTGTATTCGGCGATTTCATGGTCCAAGACAGCATTGGTGGCTGTCACCCCGATGCCGTTATCGTCGAGTTCGCTTAGCAATGTGCGAACCCGCATGTTGACCTGTTTTGCGACATTGGTTTGGAGCAAGATTTTGCGCCGCAAGAGCCAATTGGATGCAGAGCGGAGCCGCAGCAGTTTCGCCAAAAGCCCGAGGAGCCGCACAAGCAAGAGGATCGGGGCGAGCAGGACGTTTATGGGTGCACGCATAAGGTCCGCCCCAAAGGCATGGCGGTGGAGACGCAGCGTACCGCGCAGGCCAAAGGTGGAGCGGACAAAAGCCCGGATTGCCGCCTGTTGGTGTGCGTGCGTGGTCGCGTCGGTCATGTCGTCGACTCCGAAAATAAGATTTCTTTGTATCCGTATAGGATTGAAAGGAAAACAGAGGCAGCGGGCAAGGTTTGTTTGACCTTTTACATTGCACGTGGTTGAGTTGAAGACCTTAGGGTCACGGCCTTGGGGAACCATATATGGAGTGAAGATGCGGAAGATAAAGCCAGATCCGTCACCAGCAGTTACGCTGCCTTCGTTCCTTAGCCAAGCCGATCTTGATGCCCTTAACAGTGGAAACCACCCTGACCCTTTTGCGGTGCTTGGCCCGCACAAGAGCGGCAACAAACGGTGGATCGCCACGTTTCAGCCTGATGCCGCTGAGGTCTGCGCGACAGTTGCGGGCAAGGAGACTGTCTTGCCCCGGATCAGTGGTGACGTGTTTGCCGCCCCTGTCGCGGGCAAGGCCTATACGCTGACGATGCGCTATGGCGATGGGGCAGAGTACACCAGCCTTGATCCGTTCGCCTTTGATCCGGTGTTGACCGATTTCGATCAGTATTTGGTGGGTGAGGGCACGCATAAGGAACTTTGGCGCGTTCTTGGGGCGCATGTGACGGCGCACCAAAAGGTGAGCGGTGTGCATTTTGCCGTGTGGGCGCCCAATGCCCGCCGTGTCAGTGTCGTGGGCGATTTCAACCGGTGGGATGGACGGCGTCACCCGATGCGCCCGGCAGGGCAGACGGGTGTTTGGGAAGTGTTTTTGCCCGGCGTCGTTGAGGGTACGCTCTATAAGTATGAGATTATTGGCGCTGATGGCAGTGTTGGCCTGAAGGCCGATCCCGTTGGGTTTGGTTCGCAGCATCCGCCGGAAAAGGCGTCTGTGGTGCGCGACATTGCAGGCTATGGTTGGAAAGATAAGGCGTGGATGAAAACCCGTGCTGCGCGTGCTGATCGTGCCAGCCCGATGTCGATTTATGAGGTGCATCTAGGATCGTGGCGGCGGCGGTATGATGATGGCGGTCGCCCGCTATCGTATCAGGAGCTGGCGCGGGATTTGGTGAATTATGTCAAATATATGGGGTTTACCCATATTGAGCTGTTGCCGATTTCCGAGTTTCCGTTTGATGGATCGTGGGGGTATCAGCCTGTTGGCCTATATGCGCCGACGATCCGGTTTGGCCCGCCACATGAGTTTCGCGATTTTGTAGAGGCGGCGCACGCGGCTGAGATTGGTGTGCTGCTTGATTGGGTGCCGGGGCATTTCCCGACGGATGAACATGGGCCCGCAAAATTTGATGGTACGGCCCTATATGAGCACGCCGATCCACGCGAGGGGTTCCATCAGGATTGGAACACGCTGATTTATAATTACGGGCGGCGCGAGGTGAAAAATTACCTTGTGGCCAATGCCCTTTATTGGATGGAGGAATACCATCTGGATGGGCTGCGCGTGGATGCTGTGGCATCAATGCTGTATCGGGATTATTCGCGCAAAGAAGGCGAATGGGTGCCCAACAAGAATGGCGGTCGCGAGAATTACGAGGCCATCGCGTTTTTGCAAGAAATGAACACGGCTGTTTATGGGGCCGATCCGAGCGTTGTGACCGTGGCAGAGGAAAGCACGTCGTTTCCCGCCGTTTCGCAACCTGTTCATACCGGTGGCCTTGGCTTTGGCTATAAGTGGAACATGGGCTGGATGAACGACACGCTGCGTTACATGGAAAAGGATCCGATTTATCGCCAGCATGATCATCATTTGATGACGTTTCCCATCGACTGGGCCTTTACTGAGAATTTCATTCTGCCGATCAGCCATGATGAAGTGGTGCACGGCAAGGGGTCGATGATCGAAAAGATGCCGGGGACACAGTGGGAGAAGTTTGCAAATCTACGCGCCTATTACGCGTTTATGTGGATGCAGCCGGGTAAGAAGCTGTTGTTTATGGGCTGTGAATTTGCCCAGCCTGAGGAATGGAACCACAATGCGGAGCTAAACTGGGGTGCGGCTGAGGAGCCTGCCCGCAAAGGGATGTCGCAATTGATCCGCGATTTGAACGCGCTTTACTGTGACACCCCTGCGCTGCACGTGAAGGATTGCGTGCCGGATGGCTTTGGCTGGTTGAACAATGACCCGACCCAATCAACGATTGGGTTTGCGCGGTTTGGCAATGACGGCGACGCGCCGGTTGTTGTGATGTGTAACTTTACCCCTGTGGAGCGCACAGGGTTTCGGGTTGGTGTCCCGAGCATGGGGTTCTGGGAGGAAGTCCTTAACACCGATGCGGCCCTTTATGGGGGCGGCAATCGCGGGAATCTGGGCGGGGGAGACGCCGCAGATATACCCGCGGATGGGCACGCGCAGTCTGTCACGCTGACGTTGCCACCGTTGTCGGTGGTGGTTTTGCGGCTACGTACTTGAACGATAACGGGATGGAGAAACGAGATGGCGACACAGCGACTGACACAAAGATCAATGGTTTTCGTACTTGCAGGTGGACGGGGGAGCCGTCTGAAGGAACTGACAGATCGCCGCGTTAAGCCGGCCGTTCCTTTTGGTGGAAAGGCGCGGATTATTGATTTTGCTTTGTCCAATGCGATGAATTCGGGCATTCGCAAGATGGCGATTGCGACGCAGTACAAAGCGCATTCCCTCATCCGGCACGTGCAGCGCGGTTGGAATTTCTTTGGCGCAGAGCGTAATGAATTTATTGACGTTTTGCCTGCGTCGCAGCGGGGCGGCACCGAAAGCTGGTATAAGGGCACAGCGGATGCGGTGACGCAGAATATCGACATCGTGGACAGTTATGGTGTGGATTATGTGATCATCCTGGCGGGCGATCATATCTATAAGATGGATTATGAAATCATGCTGCGCCAGCATGTGGAAACAAAAGCCAATGTCACAATCGGTTGTCTGACCGTGCCCCGCAAAGAGGCCACGGCGTTTGGTGTTATGGACACCGATAAGGACGGCAACATCACCAGCTTTCTGGAAAAGCCTGCTGATCCGCCGGGGACGCCTGAGGACCCGAGCAAAGCCCTCGCGTCGATGGGGATCTATGTGTTTGATTGGGCGTTTTTGCGGGACTTGTTGGAAAAGGATGCGGCCAACCCGGACTCCACCAATGACTTTGGCAATGACTTGATCCCCGAGATTGTCGCCAATGGCCGCGCGATGGCGCACCGGTTTGATGAAAGCTGCGTGCGCAAGGAAGGTGCGCCGGCGTATTGGAAGGATGTTGGAACCGTCGATGCGTTCTGGCAGGCGCATATTGATCTGACCAACTTTACCCCCGAGCTGGACCTGTGGGATCGCGATTGGCCGATCTGGACCTATAACGAAAGTGCGCCGCCTGCAAAGTTCATTCATGACGAAAGTGATCGGCGTGGGATTGCGATTTCGTCGATGGTGTCGGGTGGCTGTATCATTTCCGGGACAGAGGTGCGCAATTCGGTTTTGTTCACCAATGTGCGCACCAATTCCTATGCGGTTTTGGAAGAAGCTGTTTTACTGCCAAACGTGGTCGTTCAGCGTAGTGCCCGGTTACGTGGCGTTGTAGTCGATGGCGGTGTTGTGATCCCCGAGGGCCTTGTGGTAGGCGAGGACCCTTCTGAAGATGCTAAGTATTTCCGGGTCACTGAGCGTGGGATCACGCTGATTACCCAAGATATGCTAGATAAAAGAGCCGCCAGTTTATGACGCAAGTCCTGTTTGTTGTATCGGAATGCGCCCCCCTGATTAAGACGGGGGGCTTGGCCGATGTGGCAGGGGCTTTGCCGCAGGCGTTGGCGGCGCATGGTTGTAAGGTGCGCACGGTGTTGCCGGGGTATCGCGCGATTATGGGCGGGCTGGGCAAGACAAAGGTGGTTGAACGCTATGATGATCTGTTTGGCGGGCCGGCGACCTTGCGCGCCTGTTCCGTTCACGGGCTAGATCTGTTGATCGTAGATGCGCCGCATTTGTTTGACCGTGATGGCGGGATTTATGGCGACGCGGCGGGCCTTGATTGGCCGGATAACCCGGAACGTTTTGCGGCGCTGTCTTATGTTGCGGCCATGATCGCTGATAAGGGTGCCGCTGGTTGGGTGCCGGACATTGTGCATGGTCATGATTGGCAGGCGGGGCTAACGCCGGAATATTTGCACGCCTTGGGCGTTGCGGTGCCGTTTGTGTTTACGGTTCACAACATTGCGTTTCATGGCAACACAAGCGCGGAGCGGTTGCAGGATTTGCGGCTGAGTTCGGATCGTTTTGACGCGGATCACTTTGAGTTTTGGGGGCAGATTTCGGCGCTAAAGGCCGCCCTTGCCGGGGCTGCAAAGATTACGACGGTGTCGCAGACCTATGCCCAAGAATTGCTGACGCCTGAGTTTGGCATTGGCATGGACGGTATTTTGCGCGCTCGTCGCGGTGATCTTTTGGGAATCGTGAACGGGATTGACGAGGATGTGTGGAACCCAGCGACGGACCCCGACATCAAACCCTACAAGACGGCTGCGGGTAAAGCGGCCAATAAGACGGCGCTGCGAAAGACCTTTGGTCTGGGGAAATCGGATGGCCCGTTGTGCGTGCTAGTGTCGCGCCTGACAGAACAAAAGGGGATTGATCTGTTGCTGCGCGCCTTGCCAGAGCTTTTGGCCGGTGGCGGACAATTAGCGCTGCTTGGCTCTGGTGCGCCGGAGCTTGAGGTTGCCTTGCTTGAGGCGGCGAGTGAACACCCCAATGTCGCGGTAAAGATCGGATATGATGAGGCCCTGTCCCACAAGATGATGGCTGGCGGCGATGCGATTTTGGTGCCGTCGCGGTTTGAACCTTGCGGGCTGACCCAGCTTTATGGGTTGCGTTATGGCACGTTGCCGCTGGTGGCATTGACCGGTGGTTTGGCGGATACGGTGATCAATGCCTCGCCCGCTGCGTTGTCAAGCGGTGTGGCTACGGGCATTCAATTTAACCCGATTACAGCGCAGGCCCTTGGGGATGCGTTTGGGCGATTATGCGCGCTTTATGCGCAGCCGACGGTTTGGAAAAAAATGCAAAGCAATGCAATGAAACAAGCGGTTGGATGGGATACATCGGCTGCGGAATATGCTGGGATTTATGCCCAGTTGAGGACAGCAGCAGCGTGAACACATCAATAGCGAGCATTCAACCGGGCCATCCTTATCCGCTGGGGGCCACGCTGGACGAGGGCGGCGTGAACTTTGCCGTCTTTTCGCAGCATGCAACCAAGGTTGTGTTGTGCCTGTTCGATGAGAGCAGCAATGAGATTGAGAACATCGCGCTGCCCGAACGCGAGGGGCATGTATGGCATGGGTATTTGCCGGGCCTGAAGGCGGGCCAGCATTATGGCTATCGCATGGATGGTCCTTACAAGCCTCAAGAGGGGCATCGGTTTAATCCGTTCAAGCTGTTGATTGACCCCTATGCCAAGCGCCTGACGGGGCACCCGACTTGGAATGATGCGTTGTTTGGGTACAAGGCCGGGCACAAGGATCGTGATCTGAGTTTTGACAAGACAGATAGCGCACCGTTCATGCCACGCAGCATCGTCACGGACCCAGCGTTTGATTGGCAGGATGCAGATCGCCCAAGGCATGCCCTAGAAGACTCGGTGATTTATGAAGCTCATGTGAAGGGTCTGACCGCGGGGCGCCAGGATGTGGCGCATACGGGCAGTTATCTGGCGATGTCGGCGGACCCGATATTGGATCACCTCAACAACCTTGGCGTAACGGCTGTAGAGCTGTTGCCGGTGCAAGCGTTTATCAACGATCAGTTTTTGCTGGATCGCGGGCTGACGAATTACTGGGGGTATATGACCTATGGGTTTTTTGCCCCCGATCCGCGATATATGCAGAACAATGAGATCGCTGAGTTCCAGCAGATGGTGCAGCGGTTTCATGGGGCGGGTATCGAGGTCATTCTTGATGTCGTTTACAACCACACCGGCGAAGGCAACCAGATGGGGCCGACGCTGATGTTTCGCGGCTTGGACAACGCGAGCTATTACCGGCTGGCGGATGATCCGCGCTATTACGTGGATGACGCGGGCTGCGGCAATACGTTGGATTTTGAGAACCCGTTTGTCATTCGTTTGGTGATGGACAGTCTGCGGTACTGGGTTGAGGTCATGCATGTGGATGGCTTTCGATTTGATCTGTGTTCCGTCCTTGGGCGCACGCGCCATGGGTTTGAGCGGGATGGTCCGTTTTTTCGCGCGATCCGTCAGGATCCGGTTTTGAACCGCGTGAAACTGATTGCAGAACCTTGGGACATTGGGCCCGGCGGGTATCAGCTGGGGGCGTATCCGGCGCCGTTTGTGGAATGGAATGACAAGTACCGCGATGACACGCGCAGTTTTTGGCGTGGGGATCAGGGAAAGGTGTCCGCCATTGCGGCGCGTTTGGCGGGGTCTGCGGAATTTTTCGATCATGATGGCCGCGCGGCGACGTCATCGCTGAACTTTCTAACGGCCCATGATGGTTTCACGTTGGAAGACACGGTGAGTTATTCGAAAAAGCATAACCTCGCCAATCAGGAAGATGACAGGGACGGGCATTCCAACAACCATTCTGACAATATGGGTGTTGAAGGGCCGACGGATGATCCGGCGATCATCGCCGCCCGCACACGGCGCAAGCGCAATATGATTGCGACCTTGATGCTGTCGCAAGGCACGCCGATGATGTTGGCCGGGGATGAGTTGAGCAATTCGCAAGGTGGCAACAACAACGCCTATTGCCAAGACAATGACATCGGTTGGGTGACTTGGCCTGATG
>CAKZVL010000167.1 GCA_937922155.1 uncultured Paracoccaceae bacterium
CCGCCCCTTGCAGCGCACTTACCCCGGGGGAACACACAACCTCCACCCGACGTGCGGCGTCGCTGACCCCCATTTGATCAGGTCCTCGGTCCATCAGTTCAAAGACGAGGGCCCCCATCGCATAAATACCCGCATCCCCCGAACAGACCAAGGCGACATTCTTGCCCAAGCCCGCTTGTTCCAATGCATAGCGGCAGCGGTCCTCCTCCCCGCCCAACGGGAAATCGGATCGTTCTTTACCAACGGCCAACGGTCCCAACAGATCAATATATAGGCCATACCCAACCAGCTCTTGTGCTTGCGCGACTAGCTGGGACACCTCAGGCGTGCGCCAGCTCGCCTGACCGGGACCAATCCCAACAATCGACAGCCGCCCACGCGCGCGCCCGGCCAGTTCGACAATCGGCTCCGGGGCCAAGACCAAAGCGCAGGTCGCATTGGCAGTCTTGCGTTTGCTCACCTGCATCACGCCGGTTTCGCCACCAAGGGCGAGGGCCGCCGCCTCACTCACCCCATGGGTGCCCACTTCGGCAAAGACCACATCAGACGGGTTGACCAATCTGTCGGCCTGCGCTTCCAACTCAGGGGCCGCAAACAGGCGCAATGGCGCATCTAGCGCATGGGCCAAGGCCAGAACGGCAGGTTCATCCGCCTTCAAATCCAACGTACCAACCGCCGCCACAGCGTGCGGCGCACAACCAGCTTCCGACAGGACCTCTGCCACCAACTGCGATAACTCTTCAGGCGGGCAATTGCGCGCACAGCCAACGCCAAGAACAGCACGCTTTGGGACAAAGGCCAAATGATCGGATCCAACCTTGGCAGACGGTTTGAGATCGCAAGAAATCGTCAAGCCCTCCCCCACGGGCAGACCCTTTAACCAATCCGCATCGCCCGCTTGCGCGCCCTGCAACCGCGCCCCTGCGCCCGACAGCAAAATCGCCATCGCGTCCTTGGCATCGGCTGGGTTCACCAACGTCCAACCTTGCGGCGGTTCATCCAGCGCCACACCAAGGGCAACATCCCCCGCCGTAGTCACCGCCGCGACGGCGTCCAAATGGAAAGCAATGCCAGCGGCCAATCGGTTGGCCCCACGATGTCCGCCCAACAGGGGCACAACAACCGCCCCATCATCGGACACCGCAACAACCGGCGGCTCGACCCGCTTGTCTGACAAGATCGGCGCCACAGCACGCACAAGAATGCCTGCGGCACAGACACCAATCACCGGCACGCCTGCCGCAAACAGATCGCGGACATGATCCAGCGCATTGGGGAAATAAGCATCGGCCTGATCCACACGGCCCGCACGACCATGCACAGGCGCACCAAGATGGGCCGCAACGCGATGCGCCACCGCTTCACCAGATCGGGACAGGGCAACAACGACAGGGGTTACAGCCATGGATCAGCGCCTTTCGTGAGCAGGATCATTGAGAAATAAGGGGCCTCTTGCGGCGCGTCTTTCAAGGGCAGAACCTTTTCTTGCGGTAAGGTCGCGCGTTCAACGTAAACCGCGCGCTCCATCAGCCCAAGGTCATCAATCACCGCACGGATCTTGGTCAGGTGCCGCCCAACTTTCATGATCACCACGCTTTCCGCTCCAGCGATACGAGCGTGCAATTCCTCCGCTGGCAAAGGTCCAGGCAAAACACTCAACCGCTCATTGCGCGCCGCAAGTGGCATGCCCGCCCGTGCCGCACAGGCGGTGACAGAGGTCACTCCGGGCACCACTTCAACACGAAACCGATTTGAAAGACGGGCAAAAATATACATGAATGATCCGTAAAAGAACGGATCCCCTTCACAAAGGCAGACAACGTCTTGCCCTGACTTCAAAGCGGCAACAATCTGCGACGCGCCTTTGTCATAAGCCGCCTGCGCCGGGGCGCGCTCAACACTCATGGGCACATCCATCGCGATTTCCAACGCGCCACTTGGGATCAGATCCGCCGCGATGGATCGCGCAAAACTCGCCCCACCCGCCAGGGTCGGATAGGCAATCACATCTGCACGCTCGATCAAACGCGCCGCACGCAGGGTGATCAGATCAGGCGCGCCCGGCCCAAGGCCAACGCCAAACAGCGTTCCGGCATCATCTTGCCCAGTAAACTCCCCCCGGAGGGTCGGATTGCTCATCGCTTTATCAAGCTCCATTGAGTGACGGGCATCGCCGGGCGCCAACCGGTTAGGCGTCCAACAGGTTCGGCGCGGTGCACCGACAGGCGCACAAGGTCACCACCAAAGGCCGCATGAAGCGCGCTCAGTTCCGCCTCTGATTCCAAGGTCACGGCATTGGCGACCAATCGACCCAACGGGCGTAGGGCTGCCCATGACGCATCAAAGGTTGCCCGGCTCAATCCGCCACCGATAAAAATCGCATCAGGGGCCTCTAGTCCCGCCAAGGCTTGTGGCACGGTTCCGTCCACCAGTTCCAGTTTTGGCGCACCAAGCGCGAGGGCATTGGCCCCGGCCATCGCGCGACGATCCGCGCGCGGTTCGACCCCGATAGCACGGGCATAACGGGCCGCGCGCATCCATTCAATCGCGACAGAGCCAGAGCCGCATCCAATATCCCACAGCAAGGCACCGCGCATTGGCATGAGTTTCGCCAAGGTCGCGGCGCGCACTTCGCGTTTGGTCATTGTGCCATCTGATTGAAACAAGGCATCTTCAAGCCCCGGCACACGCGGAATAAGGGCTGCATCCGGGGCGGCGATACAGTCCACCGCCAGCGTGTTAAAGGCAGGCACCTGATGGGACCAATCTGCCGCCAAACCGTCAAAGCGGCATTCATCCGCACCGCCCATAGTAGCAAGCACGGTCATTTTGGAGTAGCCAAAGCCGCGTTCGTTCAGGAATGCCGCGATTTGCGCAGGCGTTTCTGCCCCGGTTGTGAGAACCAAAAGTCGCGCACCGGGTTGGATAAAGGCGATCATCTGTTCCACAGGGCGGCCATGCACGGTCAGGGTTTCAACATCTGCCAGGCTCCATCCCATGCGAGCGGCTGCCAATTGAAAGGCGGAAAGCTGCGGGTGATAGATGATCTCGCTCGGGCCGATATGCCGCCCAATCCGCGCCCCAACGGAAAACCAAAGCGGGTCGCCGGTCACCAGCACGACTGCGCGGCGCCCTTTGAGGCCCTTAATCGTTTCGATCATCGCATCAAAGGGAGAGGGCCAGGCGATCCGCTCTGCGGTTGGGTTAATGGCAAGGGCATGATGGCGATCACCGCCGAGGATCACTTCTGCCGCTTGAACAACCGCGCGGGTGGCTGGCGTCAGCCCGTCCAGTCCATCCTCGCCAATCCCGACGATATGGAGCCATGCATCAATCATTGCGCTGTCCAGATTTTTGAAAAAATCTGTGCCAAATTCTGTGTCTGAATTTGTGCGCCTCTCATGTCGCGACCTCAACCAAGCCTGCTGCAAGCGCATTCACAGCCGCAGAGGCCATGGCAGACCCGCCCCGCCGTCCGCGCAGCGCGACAAACTGCGCCCCGCGTGGGTTTGCCGCCAATTCTGCTTTGGATTCTGCAGCCCCAATAAAGCCAACTGGAAACCCAAGGATCACCGCAGGGCGCGGGCCACCGGCCTCCATCCGTTCCAACAGGTGGAACAAGGCAGTGGGCGCATTGCCGATGGCAACGACAGCGCCCTCTAACCTGTCATCCCAAAGATCGACAGCCGCAGCGGATCGCGTCGTACCGATTTTGGCTGCAAGGTCGGGCACACTTGGATTATTCAAAGTGACAATCACATCGTTGCCTGCCGGAAGGTAGCGACGGATGATCCCCGCCCCGACCATTTCGCAATCGCAAAATATCGGTTTGCCCGATGTTAGAGCCGCCTGCCCGGCCACAAAGGCCCCTTGCGACCAGGCAAGACGATCTGCAATTTCCACCATCCCACAGGCATGGATCACCCGCGTGATCAGCGGATGCATGTCGGCATCAAACCGATCCAAACGCGCCTCTTGCGCGACGGTCGCAAAGGACGCCGCGTAGATGGCTGAGGGGTCTTTTTCGTAGGGGCGCAATGGGAAGCCTTTTGGATTGGGTGGAGGGTATAGGGGCCTCCGGCGGGAGTATTTTAGGCAAGATGATCGTTAGCTGCGTTTTTTTGATTTGCGTGCGCTTTCGGGGCCGTGGGGATGTTTGGCATGTGGGTAGGTCGCATGATGGTGGTGGTGATGATCATGCGCGTGGTCGTGATCATGGTGGTGATCATGCGTTGCTTCTAGGCGGCAGACACCGGTGCAGAACGTATCGCAATAGGTGCAATCGGCCACGTTAGAGCCGGGTGCGTTTGCGCCTTGACCTTCGACATGATGGTGATGGCTTTCTTGGATGGTACCAACCTCCCCCTCGAACCCTAAGACGACGGTGCGGTATTTGCACAGCACGCAGGTCGGCGGTGGAACATCGCCAAACGCCGGATGCGCGCGATCCTCGGCCCTGATCTGATGGGTTTTTCCATCCTCCAGCGCGAGCATTTGGCTGCGATAGCCGCAGATGCCGCAGTTCGGCGGCGGTGTATCGCCAACCTGTTCGAGGATGCGTTCGGCAAAGGTTTCAAGCACTTTTGGATGATCGCCAAGGTAGCCTGCTTTGACGAATTGGATGTCGGGATATTGTGCGGCGACTTGATCGGTGAAGCCATAGATGCGGTCGATCAGGATGCCTGAGAACAAGAAATAGGGAAACACGATCACCCGTTTGTAGGGCAGTCGCGCCACATGCTGCAGGCAAGGTTCGACAAGAGGGAATGTCACGCCACTATAGCCGACCTCGCACCAGCCAAAGCCGATCCCTTCTTGCAGCATCCGCGCGATTTTTGCCACGTTGCCATTTGCATCTGGGTCAGAGGCGCCGCGCCCGATGACCACAAGGCAGGTGTCCTCTAGCGGCAGCGGACCATGTTTTGTATTGGCTTGCGCCACTGCATCCTGGATGCGACCGGCGGCGGCGGCGATCATTTTGGGATCGACCCCGAGTTCGCGACCATAACGCACATCGATGTCGTGTTTGACCGCGTAAGTGTTGAGCACGGTTGGGATATCATTTTTGGCGTGCATTGCGGCAAAGAGCATCCCCGGAACGGCAAGAATGCGTTCACAGCCCGCGTGGCGCAAACTGTCCAATCCGTCGCGGATCACGGGGTTGGCAAATTCCAGATAGCCATAGTCCGTCATCCAATCATCGGGCAGGTAGGCTGGCAGTTTTTCGGCCAAGACTGCGAATTCATCGACCGCCGATTTGCTACGTGAACCGTGCCCACATATCATCACCCCGGTTTTCATGCTGTGGCCTCTTCAGTATCAATTTCGCCTGTATCAGTGCCTGTTTCTGGGATTTGCGCTTGCGGTTGGTCGCGGTCTTTGCGCTTTCCATAAAGCCCGACAAGAACCGCCAAACCGATCGCCGCGGCCCCCACCCAATGGCCGTGACCGGCCACATCCGCGACATGGCCCACATGCGCGCCTGCCGTGCTGGCCCAGACAATCATCACACTCATAAGACTAAGCCGCATGGCCGCTTCCTCCGTTTCAATCACATCAAGAGGGGGTCGAAGACGTTCGACTGACGACGTGATGGCGTGGCCCCGCATTGGGTCGACCTCGCTATCTCCAACCTCTCTGGCCCTTTGATTTTGGGCTTCGTCAGCGTGGGTGATAGCGTGATGGGGGGGGAGGGGCAATTGCTGATGCGGCATCCCATCCCATTTGCGCGTCATGTGCGGTTGCGCAGGGGGGCTGCGCTTTGGTGGTCTATTCGGCTGGCGCTGAAACGCGTATTGACCAACCGACTTAAGAAGGAGCGCGATATGGGTCAGCTGATTGACGGCGTCTGGCATGACGTTTGGTATGATACAAAATCAACAGGTGGTGCGTTCAAGCGGACCACAGCGGCGTTTCGCAATTGGATCACAGCGGACGGCAGCGCTGGCCCATCTGGCGAAGGGGGTTTCAAGGCGGAAAGCGGACGATATCATCTTTATGTCTCTTACGCCTGTCCTTGGGCGCATCGCGCGTTGGTCTTTCGCGCGCTTAAAGGGCTGAACGACCATATCAGCATCTCTGCGGTGCATCCGGATATGTTGAACGAAGGTTGGACGTTTGAAACCGACGACCACGGTGCAACCGGAGATACGCTTTATGGTCTGCCCTTTGCGCGGGATATTTACCTCAAGGCAAAGCCTGACATGACGGGGCGGGTCACGGTTCCGATCCTTTGGGATAAGACGCGCGAGACGGTTGTGAGCAATGAATCTTCTGAGATTATTCGTATGTTTAACAGTGCCTTCGATGGGATTACCGGCAATTCTGATGATTACTGGCCCGAGGATTTGCGCGCAGTTATCGAACCCGTGAATGATCGGATTTATGACACGATCAACAACGGCGTTTACAAGTCCGGCTTTGCCACGACGCAAGCGGCCTATGACGCGGCTGTTGGGCCGTTGTTTGAGAGTTTGGACTGGGTTGAGGCGCGGCTGGCGGACAACAGATACTTGATGGGAGATCGCATCACAGAGGCGGATTGGCGGCTTTGGACGACGCTGATCCGGTTTGATCCCGTCTATCATTTGCATTTCAAATGCAACCGAAAGCGGATCGTGGATTACCCCAATATCTGGGCCTATACCCGCGAGTTGTACCAATGGGACGGCGTGGCAGAGACGGTGAATATGGACCATATCGTGCGCCATTATCATTACAGTCATGAGACGATTAACCCACATCGGATCCTGCCGACGAACCCGAATTTGGACTATCAGGAACCGCATGGCCGCGGCTAGGTCGCGCAACACCTTTTGACGACCTGTGCACAAATGCACAGCGAATCGGAGTTAATGCCTGTCTTTATTGGGATTTCAGACGTCACAGCACGCGCACAAGCTGTACACAACCTGTACACCGTTTGAGCCCCGAAAGCCCCATTAACGCCGCGCACGGTGTGATTGTTAACGAGGTATGATGGCATTCGTTTAAAGCGGGTTAAAGCAGGGAGTTTGGCCTGTGTGTTTTGACGTCAGGCGGCTTTTACTTTGGGGCGGAAAAGCGGACCTTGGGTCAGATCGCAATGAAGGTCTGAAGAGAAGCCAGATTTACAACAGCCACGCTAAGCCGGTCTGGGTGTGGGCTCTGCTAAGTCCGCGCAGCGAGCCTTTAGATAGCAGGATAGAAAGCGCCCGACAAAAGGATCGGGTGTTAACTGCATATAAGTTTGATCAAATCCGACGAGCCGTTCAGCCTGTTCATCAAAATCGTCGTACTGCGCGTCTTGGATGATCCCGTGACTTGCGCTTAACAGGTAATTAGGTGCGCAAGTATTTGATAATATGCGCACTTCTTATCTCCTGCGTGCTCATTGACGCTTTCCCATTAGTCCTCGTAGACTAACAGCACAAGTAGCGGCGCTCGCTGCGCTCACAATAACGGGGGAAATCAAATGTTCAAAACAATAGCAACGATAGCAACAGTCAGCTTGGCCACTAGTGCTCTGGCGGATGACGCGTGGATGTCTATTCCGGTCCCTCCGGCGATGCCGGAAGCGGTCGAGTCCGGCCAAGCAGACGTGAATGGCATTTCAATGTATTACGCGACCTATGGCGACGCCGGGGGTACGCCGATCTTGATGATTCACGGTGGTTTGGCTTACGCAGATATCTGGTCGAGCCAGGTTGCCGATCTATCCGCAGATTATCGGGTCATTGTGGCGGATACGCGTGGGCATGGGCGGACCACGAATGATGGCAGTACCTATAGCATTGAGCTTCTGGCGGCGGACTATGTCGCGTTGCTGGACACGCTCGACGTTGAACAGGTGCACCTTGTGGGCTGGTCCGATGGGGCAAACATTGGCTATGAAATTTCCAAGACGGCGCCAGATCGTTTGGCCAGCCATTTTGGACATGCAGGAAACGTAACGCTTGCGGGCATCGACCCAGCGGTCGATGACAATGCGGTTTTTGGCGACTACGTGGGCATGATGGCCGGTGACTATGCGAAAATGTCGGCAACGCCGGATGGATTTGAAGCCTTCATAAATGGTGTCGCCGAGATGTGGTCTTCTGACAACTCGAATGGATTGACATTGATTGAAGCCGTCTCGGTTCCGACGTTGGTGGTCCAAAGCGAATATGACGAAGCCATCTTGGCTGAGCATTCCAAAGCCATCGCAGACGCAATTCCAGGCGCATCGCTTCTCACACTCGAAGATGTGAGCCATTTTGCGATGTTCCAAGATCCGGCCGGTTATAGCGCGGCAATTCGAGAATGGATCAGCGTGCAATGAGAGCGAACTGGACGGGGGTCCGAATGTCTCCCGTCTAACTCATTCAAAGCCGCCATTAGAGCGAGCGCAGCGAAAGGGCGCTTCGTCCCCCTTTACGGATCTTAGCGCAGCGCGCAGCTACGGTCCGGTTCGAGCCCATATTTACAACTGCCACGTGAAGCCGGTCTGGGTGTGAGGATGTTTGTGGCAACTTCGCCCGCTTTACCGCTGCACACCACATGCGAATATGCGCGGGTCGATCACGGTTTCCTAAACCGCCTTTTGAACCCCGAAAAGGCTCGCCCATTTGGCGGCCCCTTTCGTTAGCGTTGCCAGCTTTTGGGCATCACGGGCGTCAGGGCGAGCAGCGTTTTGGTGTAGTCGGCTTGCGGGCGTTCGAACACGTCGTCGGTTGGTCCAAGTTCCTGTATCGTGCCGTTGCGTAGGACGGCGGTGTCGTCGGCCATTTGACGCACAACGGCGAGGTTGTGGCTGATGAACAGGATCGTCAGGCCAAAGACCGATTGCAAATCTTTGAGCAGGTTGAGGATTTCCGCTTGGATCGAGACATCAAGCGCGGAGGTTGGTTCATCGCAGATCAGAAACCGGGGCCGGGCCAAAAGCGCGCGGGCGACCGCAACGCGTTGGCGTTGCCCGCCAGAGAATTGGTGGGGATATTTGTCGATGGCGTCTGGGTCCATGCCCACAAGTTCCAGCATGGAGGCAGCTAAGCTGCGCCGTTCGTCAGCGTCATCGACAAAGCCATAAAGCCACAGAGGTTCTGACAGGATATCGCCGATCCGGTGGCGAGAGTTGAGGCTGGAGTAAGGATCTTGGAACACCATTTGGATCAATTGGCGCGAGGGGTCGTTGCGCTTGCGCGCTTTGCCCGGTGGCAGCACTCTATCGCCCAGCATCATTGTCCCGCTGGTGGGGGGGATCAGCCCGGTGATCGCCTTGGCCAGTGTGGATTTGCCTGATCCGCTTTCCCCGACGAGGCCCATGATGGAACCGGAGCGGATGGTGAGGTTGATGTCTCGCAACGCCACAAACGGGTCGGGCTTGCGCCATAGCGATGTGCGGGTGCCCGGAAAGCTGAGGTTTAGGTCCCGCAGCGTGAGGCCAAGTTGGGTGTGTTGTTGCCCCTCTAGCAGCCAGCGTTCGGCGGTGTTGCCCTGCACCGTTCCGGGCGGGGCTGTGTCCCCCTCAACCGGGACGCGGAACCGTTCGATGCGACGATCCAAGGGCGGGACCGCGTCCATCAGTGCCCGTGTATAAGGGTGGGTTGGACGGCTGAGCACCTGTTCGGTATCGCCGGTTTCCAT
Organism: uncultured Paracoccaceae bacterium; assembly: GCA_937922155.1. Taxonomy (GTDB): domain Bacteria; phylum Pseudomonadota; class Alphaproteobacteria; order Rhodobacterales; family Rhodobacteraceae; genus Cognatiyoonia. The sequence continues at coordinate 9,604 of CAKZVL010000167.1, forward strand.
CACGCG
>CAKZVL010000168.1 GCA_937922155.1 uncultured Paracoccaceae bacterium
ACAAGTTCGGCCCCGGTATACCCGGACGCGCCCAAAATGGCGACGGTATAGGTCATGTGTTCGTCCCTTCGACGAGGTGTTTAAGAAAAGATCAGCTGCGCGTCCATTAGGCGGCTTCGAATTTGATCTCTCGTCGCAAAAACTGTGTGGCGCGGCTGGATACACGGATCGGGTCACCGGTTGTTAGATATTTCACGCCCTGCCCCGTCCCGTGCTTGTCCGGGTGACGTTCCAAATAATCCGCAAGGCTTTCGCCCACCAGGTCGGCCTGACTATAGACTTTGACGTCCGCGCCAAGCGCCTTTTGAAAGGCGTCGTGCATCAGCGGGTAATGCGTGCAGCCCAAGATCGCCGCTTGCGGATGCGGCATTTTGCGCTTCAACGCGTCCACATGGGAATTTACCAAAGCCTCAGCAAGGATCATATCGCCGTCTTCGATGGCATCGACAACACCGCCGCAGGCCTGCGCCTCCACATCGACACCGATGGCGCGAAACGCAAGCTCGCGCTGAAAGGCGCGGCTGGCCACTGTGGCAGGCGTGGCAAAGAGCGCGACGTGTTTCACAGCCACCTCACGGGGGGGCGAATTATCGCCCCATTGCCGTTCCGTCAGCGCCTCGATCAGCGGGACAAATACGCCCAGCACCCGTTTGTCGCGCGGCACCCAAGACTCTTGCATCCGGCGCAGCGCCGCGGCAGAGGCGGTGTTGCAAGCGAGGATCACGAGATCGCAGCCTTCCTCGAACATCCGCTCAACGCTCTTCGTGGTCAGATCAAAAATGTCAGCCGCGTCCCGCACACCGTAGGGCGCATGGGCGCTGTCACCAAAGTAGACAAGCGGCAAATCAGGCAAACGCTTGTGGACGGCATCCAAGACCGTCAGCCCACCTAGCCCACTATCGAATATCCCCACTGCCATTGTCGCGCCCTTTGTATTTTTCTTCGAATTCAAATCCGACCTGACTTGGATCAATCGGGTTTGGGCTTAGCTCATACGTTGCTTTTCGCAGATAATCCATCAATGCCGTTGGATTTGATTTCAGTGCGTCCAATTCCGCACGCGGGATTGGCTTCCCGATGACCACGCGCACTGGTTTGTTCGTTTTGCGCTTAAACTCGCGGATCAAAAGCCCCATGCGCAGGGTGTTGTGCATTCGGCTGGCCACACTGAACAATCGGCTATTGCTCCCGTCGAAAAAGATCGGAACGACAACGGCGTCAGATTTGGCAATCATCTTGGCCGTGAAATTGCGCCATGTGGGATCCATCGCTTTGGAGCGTGTGGAATTGGCGGTTGAGACTGTACCACCGGGAAAGACACCAATAGCACCGCCCGATTGCAAGTATTGGATCGCCTCATTGCGGGTCGCCAGATTGGCTTTTGCCGCCTCTTTCGTTTCATGAAACGAGATGGGCAGAATGATCTTATCAAGGTCGGGTGAGTTTTTGAAAACCGTATTCGCCAAAACCTTAAACTCACCCTGACGTCGCTGGGACAGAATATATCCCTTCATCAACCCATCAAGGATTCCATAGGGGTGATTGGCCACCGTGATCAAAGGGCCCGTGGTTGGGATGTTATCCAGCGATCCACCAACGACGTCTAACGACAGCCCATAGCGGTCCGCCATGATCTGCCAAAAGTCGCCGCCTTGCGCGACCTCATCCAAATAGCCTTGCGCGCGTTTGATCAACCGCAGGCGACCCGTGGCGTTTTCCATAACCCGGATCATGGCGCGGCCCGGCTTGCCCTTTGCCTCAGAGGCGTAGGTGATATCGCGCGCGACTTGACGTTCGATTTTAGACATTTGAATTTCGATCTGTTTCAGCGTTCCGTAACGCTACATAGGACGCGTGGCGGTTCTATGACAGACTTTGGGAAACATTCGCCGTATTATTTCTTACTCTGCGGCATGTTTGATCGGGGATGCCTTCAATTCGGCCAAAATCGCCTCTCGCTGTTTTGCAGCCTTTTGCGCGTTGGCGTCTTTCACAGGGCCAAATCCTCGGATCGACAGCGGTAAGCGCGCCAGCGCGATTGCGGCGTCCCCATCCAACTGTCCAGCCTTGATCAAGGCTTTCATGTCGCCCTCGAACTGTTTGATCAAAGCACGCTCCATCCGGCGTTCTGCGGTGCGACCAAAGGGATCAAACGGCGTGCCGCGCAGCCGCTTCATTCTGGCCAGCAATGGAAACATCCGCGCCATTCTTGCGCCAAAAGCCTTTTTCAATGGCCGCCCATTGGGGCCCGTCTTGCTGACCATTGGCGGTGCCAGATGATAGGTCAGTTTCAAATCACCATCGAAGGTTTCTTTTGCGCGGGTTTCGGTTTCTATCAAAAGTCGCGCGACCTCATACTCGTCCTTATAGGCGAGGAGCTTGTGATAGCCTTCTGCGACCGCTTCTTTCATTTCCGCGTTTTGGAATTGATCGACAAATCTGCGATAGCGTTTGGCCAAACGCGGGCCTTGGTATTTCACCAAATGCGCCTCACGGAATGTGATTTTCTGATCCAGCGACTTGGGCAAGTCGACCACATCCGCATGTTGCAGCTCCTTGACCTTGTCGGGGTTCAAGACCGCCCAACGGCCAAGATCAAACGCACGCTTATTGCGTTCAACCGCTGCACCGTTCAGTTCAACCGCCCGCATGATCGCCCCGTAGGTCACGGGGATCGCGCCCATTTGCCATCCCGCGCCAAAGACCATCATGTTAGAATAAATGCTGTCGCCCAAAACCGCCTTTGCCAAATCGCTGGCGTCAAACATCGCCAAATCATCCTTAAGGCGCGCCTCTAACGACAGCGCGAGTTGATCGCTTGGCAGTTTGAATTCGGTGTCGCGGGTAAAATCGCCAGTGATAATTTCATGGCTGTTCACAACACCTTTGGTGCGACCGGTTTTCATGAGGCCAAGGGTTTTCGCACCCGCACTCACCACCAGATCACCGCCGATAAGCGCGTCGCATTCGCCCGTGGCGACGCGGATGGCGGCAATGTCGTCGGGCGTTTGGCCAATGCGGCAATGGATGTGCACAGCGCCGCCCTTTTGGGCGAGGCCTGCCATTTCCATCATGCCTGCGCCTTTGCCATCAATATGCGCAGCCATAGCAAGGACGGCACCAATGGTGACAACACCTGTACCACCGACGCCTGTGATGACGACGTTGTGGGTGCCGTTGATCTGCGGCAAGTCCGGCTCCGGTAGCTTACCAATATCCAAATCAACGGTGGCTTCTTTGCGCAGCTTTGCGCCCTCGACAGTGACAAAGGATGGGCAAAAGCCGTTCACGCAGGAAAAATCTTTGTTACAGGACGATTGATCAATCGCACGTTTGCGGCCCAGTTCAGTTTCGACAGGCACGATGGACACGCAATTGGATTGCACGCCGCAATCGCCGCAGCCTTCGCAGATGTCGGTGTTGATAAAAACACGTTTGTCGGGATCAGGGAACAATCCCTTTTTGCGGCGACGGCGTTTTTCGGCAGCACAGGTTTGAACGTAAACAAGGACTGAAACGCCTTTGACCTTGCTTAACCGTTCTTGCACCAGATTAAGGTTCTCGCGCGGATCAACCTCGACCCCTTTGGGAAAGCCGTCCACGTCTAGATCTTCTTTGTCGTCGTACACAACGGACACGGTTTTCACGCCCATCGCGCGCACTTCTGCAACGATCTGTTCGGGCGTGAGACCCCCATCGTTGCCTTGCCCACCTGTCATCGCGACCGCATCGTTGAACAGAATTTTGTAAGTGACATTGGTGCCTGCCATCACCGCAAAGCGGATCGCCTGCACGCCCGAATGATTGTAAGTGCCATCGCCAATGTTCTGAAACACGTGGTCGCGGTTGGAAAATGGCGCCTCGCCCACCCAGTTCGCGCCTTCGCCGCCCATCTGGGTAAAGCCTGTCGTCTCACGGTCCATCCATTGCACCATGTAGTGACAGCCAATCCCGGCATAGGCGCGGGAGCCTTCAGGGACTTTGGTCGAGGAATTATGCGGACAGCCAGAACAGAAATAGGGCAAGCGGGCCGCGATTTCGGGAGCGTTGTCGGCCTGTTTGGCAGCGCGCACAGCCTCTAGCCCGGCGGTCACATTGGCCGAGGCGCAGCCCTCTTCCTCCAACACCTCGCCCAGCTTTTCGGCGATCAGCATCGGGTTGATGTCCATCTTTGTTTGGAACAGCTCGTCGCCAGAGGCCCCCTTGTGCCAACCGTAAACGCGTTGACCGGCACGGTCATCAAACAGGGCTTCTTTGATCTGCACCTCGATCAGCTTGCGCTTTTCCTCGACCACGACAATCAGATCAAGCCCGGCGGCCCATTCGTGAAAACTTTCAACATCCAGCGGCCAAACCTGCCCGACCTTATAGGTCGTAATGCCAAGACGCGTCGCTTCCGCGTCGTCGATGCCCAAAAGCGACAGGGCATGCACCAGATCGAGCCAGTTTTTACCCGCAGCCACAAACCCGATTTTGGCCCCCGCCTTGCCCATCTTGCGTTGATCCATGCGATTGGCACGGGAAAACGCCTCTGCCGCTTGACGTTTGTGGTCGATCATCCGCGCCTCTTGCGCGTGGGGTGTATCAATCAGGCGGATGTTTAACCCGCCCTCTGGCATTTCAATATCGGGTTCGACAAACTGCAACCGATGCGGGTCACCGTCGACGACGGATGTGACCTCAACCGTGTCTTTCATGGTTTTCAAACCGACCCAAACACCGGCATACCTGCTTAATGCCCAAGCATATTGCCCGTAGTCCAAAATTTCTTGCACACCCGCCGGGCTGACAATCGGCATGTAAGCGTCCAACATCGCCCAGTCCGATTGATGCAAGGTCGTCGAACTTTCGCCCGTGTGATCGTCGCCCATCGCCATGATCACGCCCCCATGGGGAGAGCTTCCGGCAAAGTTCGCGTGACGCATCACATCACCAGACCGATCAACGCCGGGGCCCTTGCCATACCACAGGCCAAAGACGCCGTCATACTTGCCTTCACCGCGCAGTTCCGCCTGCTGGCTGCCCCACAGGGCGGTCGCGGCTAGATCTTCGTTCAGGCCGGGTTGAAAGGTAATCTCATTCTTTACAAGGACTTCGCTGGCGCGATCCATGTGCATATCCACCGCACCTAGCGGCGATCCACGATAACCGGTTACATAGCCGGCTGTGTTCAAACCGGCGGCGGCATCGCGGGCGCGTTGGATCAACATCAACCGCACCAAGGCTTGCGTGCCATTCAGCAAGACATGACGTTTACTCAGGTCATAACGGTCGTTCAGCGAAATATCTTCCCGGCCCATCTTGTCCTCCCTGACATGAGTCTCATCTCAGCATAGGTCATAATTGCTGACCTACAAAGAAAAACTTTCCCCGTTCTTTCCTTTTGCAATGTTGTAGGCGCATGGCGTAACAGACACGCATAACGAGTAGCAGCAACTGAAAGAGCGACGCGAATATGGATTGGGACAAGCTTAGGATTTTCCATGCGGTCGCAGATGCGGGTTCTTTGACCCACGCAGGTGATACGCTGCATCTTAGTCAATCTGCTGTATCACGACAGGTGCGGGCATTGGAAGAAAGCCTGAACACCACGTTGTTCCACCGTCATGCGCGCGGGCTGATCCTGACTGAACAAGGTGAACTCCTATTCGACGCCACCAAGTCGATGAACAAGCGGCTTGAAGCGGCCTCCGCCCGTATTCGCGACAGCGAAGAAGAAGTGTTCGGCGAATTGCGCGTCACCACGACAACGGGCTTTGGCACGCTATGGCTGGCACCGCGCCTGCCCAAGCTGTACGAACTATATCCCGACTTGAAAGTCGATCTGATGCTCGAAGAACGGGTGCTTGATTTGCCGATGCGCGAAGCAGACGTTGCGATCCGCATGAAAGAACCCTCGCAAGCGGACTTGATCCGCAAACGGCTGATGTCGGTGCGCATGCGCCTATACGCCAGCCCCGAATACCTTGCCTCGCGCGGCAGTCTTGAAACGATCCCGGACATCTCAATGCACAGGCTGATTTGCCAAAGCCCGTCCTCCACACAAGTCGCCGCCGGTCACACCTTGGTGCAGCATCTGCTGAGCTATGAGGTGCCGTCCTTGTTCACCGTCAACAACTACTATGGCGTGCTGCAAGGGGTACTGAACAATCTGGGCGTCGGCGTCCTGCCCGATTACCTGACCGAAGACTTTCCTGACCTTGTGCGGGTGTTGCCCGAACTGGAATCCGGCGAGGTTCCGGTCTTTCTCGCCTATCCTGAAGAACTGCGACAATCCAAACGGATCAGTGCGTTCCGGGATTTTGTGCAGGATGAAATTATCACCCACCGCAAAAAGATTCGGGACGCCGCACTGTAATCGCGGCACTTTGAACGCTTGTCTTTAGCGCACCAAGGCGCGCAGTGAAGCGGTCGCACGTAATCCAGCAGCAAAAACGCCACTTGCCCATCAAAACAGCTAAAACGAAAGCTTACTACGCCCGTCGGCGCACATAGTGGCTTCGCCGGTGCGACGGTGCAGGAACTGGCAACCTTTGGATATTACATTTGACGCCTTAAACGAAAATATCCTGCGCCTGTCGCTGTAACAGGATTTCCGTCTGCTTTCGCGTTTGAAATGGACGCGCACGGGTTTGGGTTACGCTTGTCAAATCATCGACCCCCATCGCGATTGCGATCTCACTTCGGTCGGATTTTGACAGCATCGCGATGCAGTTAGACCCTAAATACATGCTTTCTACAGCCACACCTTCGGCAAAGATGATCTCATGGTCTGCAAGCAAAAAATTGATGAAAGTCACGTCGCGGGCAGCGGTCATTTTTGAGACCCCGTTAAGCGCGGCAAAACCAACTGCGGGTCCCAGACACTCAACACCACCTGTGCGCAACAACAGCCTGTGTTGCTTTGACACATGCAAATCCCGGCGTGGCAATTCTTGCCCCAGCGCGCCCTTACGGAACCGATAGGGCCTGAAATCATCCTCACCGTTTTGAAAACGCATATGTTGTCGCGCGACCCATAATATCCGCTGGGCACCATGATCCAAAGTCAGGATTTCATCGCCCGGACACAGATCCTCAGCAGCGACTTCCCCCTGCGGCGTTGCAATCCGTGTTTGCGGCAAAAAACAAATCGATGGTCCAGGCCCTGTGGATACAAAATTGCCATTATCGACGTCGTCTTGGCGCACGCTGAAGTTTGAACCGTCATTCAAACTCAGGATTGAGATGCTTTCTACGGCTTTTGTGGCGATGTCAGCGATCAAAAAGGCAGCATCATCGGCCACAAGAAACAGGTTTCCGTCCGTATCCTGGACGATATTGTAACCGCTGGTATTTTCGTTGCTTCCATCTGCATAGACGATGTTCAAACTAACATCGAAAATCGTATCCAGCGTCGAGGTTTGCGTTGCTCCGCCGGGCGATGTCTCATAGGTGATGGTGTCGGTTGTGGCGTCATTGTCGCGCGTGATGCGGTTGTTGCCGTCATTGCTATCGCTTTGCAGCGTGATGACATTATCGCTCAGCGGATTAGCGACCGAGCCAAAGGTTGTCGGCACCGTGGCCGCGCCCTCTGCCACACGATCAGATTCGTCCGTGTCTACATCGGCCAAATTTCCTAAATATATTGCAGACCAGTCAACAGTGGGCATCCTAATTCTCTCTACAAAATTGTTCCTAAGAAAGCGGTTAACAGTCCGAATTCTATAGGAGGTGAACTGACTAGCCGAAAAATAAGTCAAATTTGAGACAATCCATTCCGCAGGCCCAAGACCATCCCACCGCGAGGTTCCAAAGTTGACGTTGTGCCGCGCTCTTGCCGCCCGCGAGAGCATCAAAAGAAGCTATGCATCAATCGCATAACGGGTTTGCAAATAAATTCTAGTTTCTTTCTTGATCGGTATGTTTTGCGTCACTATTTCGTTAATCGAAGGCAGCGAAGGTTAACCCACCCTGCCTTCACCTCCCTGTTGGACTTCGCCGGGCCTTGTGCCCGGCTTTTTTCTTTCAACAAGGGGCCTTCATGTTCCCCGCGCCCTTGGCTAAAAGACGTCCAAACGCCGGGGGCCCACATGTCAGATCCAATCATCACACCAGACGTCGTCGCAAGCCATGGGTTCACCCCTGATGAGTGGCAGGAGGTCCTGAAAATTCTCGGGCGTGAGCCAAACTTTACCGAAATGGGCATCTTCTCGGCGATGTGGAACGAACATTGTTCCTACAAATCCTCCAAGAAATGGCTGCGCACGCTGCCCACGACGGGCCCGCAAGTCATCTGCGGCCCCGGCGAAAATGCTGGGGTTGTCGATATCGGCGACGGGCAAGCGGTGATTTTCAAGATGGAAAGCCACAACCACCCCTCCTACATCGAACCCTATCAGGGCGCTGCAACAGGTGTGGGCGGCATCCTGCGCGACGTCTTCACCATGGGCGCACGGCCGATTGCAGCGATGAATTCGCTGTCGTTCGGGGAACCTGATCACCCAAAAACCAAACAACTCGTCAACGGTGTCGTCGCCGGCGTCGGCGGTTATGGCAATTGTTTTGGCGTGCCCACTGTCGGCGGCGAAGTGCGCTTTGACCCTGCCTACAACGGCAACTGCCTCGTGAACGCGTTTGCCGCGGGCCTCGCCGACACCGATAAAATCTTCTACTCTGCCGCTTCCGGCGTTGGCATGCCTGTCGTCTATCTTGGCGCCAAAACTGGGCGCGACGGGGTTGGCGGTGCGACCATGGCAAGTGCGGAATTTGACGACACGATTGAGGATAAACGTCCCACCGTGCAAGTCGGCGATCCCTTCACCGAAAAACGCTTGATGGAAGCCACGCTTGAACTGATGGCCACGGGTGCTGTGATCTCAATCCAGGACATGGGGGCCGCAGGCCTGACATGTTCTGCCGTTGAAATGGGCGACAAAGGCGGGCTGGGCGTGCGGCTTGACCTTGAAAACGTCCC
>CAKZVL010000169.1 GCA_937922155.1 uncultured Paracoccaceae bacterium
GAGTGAAAGACGACAATTCTTTTTGCCCTGTCACAATCATTTCCATATTCACCTGATTATTTCCTTTTATCACACTGATTCTGTTTTATCTTCTCCATTCAAGTTTCTCTTCAACTACCGTCATGGGATCCAGCCAGTACAACAGGCGGTCAATACTATTGAACAGTTTGGCTACCACCCCGCCACTGTGTTCCAGTTTTTGTCGTGATCGGCATCATTGCTGGAGTCACCATCCTTGGCTTGGCCATTTAGCGTCACAAGAAAGCACTGGACGTCTCAGCTCCTTTTCGGGCTGCCAAAGTTTTAAGGGCTATATGCAAATGCTCGCCGATCAGATGGAACCTGGTGAGGATGGCACAGATCAACCGCAGTCCGCCGAAAATGAGAACTTTGAATTTACGCAAGATGAGCTTCAGGCGCTCATGGATCGTATCCAAGAGCTGATGGAAGAGGGCCGCATGGCCGAAGCGGAAGCGTTGATGGAACAGCTCAACGAACTGCTTGAAAACATGACCATCACGCAAGGCCAGCCCGGCCAAGGCGGCCCGCAGACACCGGGTCAGCAATCCATGCAAGACCTTGCCGAGACATTGCGCGACCAAGAAGACCTATCAGATGAGGCGTTCCGCGACCTTCAGGAACAGACAAACCCGGGTCAGCAGGGCCAACAACAAGGCCAGCAGCAGGGTGAGCAAGGACAGCAAGGCCAAGACGGCCAGCAAGGCGAACAAGGCCAGCAAGGTCAGCAACCCGGTGGTCAGCAGGGCGAAGGTACCTCTCCCGGTCAGGAGGGCCAGCAAGGCCAACAAGGCGACGGTGGTCAAGGCGGCGAAGGCGAAGGCGCAGGTGCTGGAACCGAAGAAGGCCTGTCTGATCGCCAACGCGCCCTGCGCCAAGAGCTGCAACGCCAGCGCGGCAATTTGCCTGGGCTGGACGGCGAGGCAGGTGACATTGCGCGCCAATCCCTAGAACGGGCAGAAGGTGCGATGGAAGGCGCCGAAGAGGCCCTGCGCGAAGGTGATCTGGCCGAAGCCATTGATCGCCAAGCCGAAGCAATGGACGCCCTGCGCAACGGTATGCGCTCCCTTGGTGAGGCGCTGGCACAGAACGATCAACAGCCTGGTCAAGGTACCGAACAGGGAGAGGCGACAGGCACGCAAGTGGAACCAACACGGCGCGATCCCTTGGGCCGCCAAGTTGGCAACACCGGCCAAGCTGGGACCGATCAAAACCTACTTCAAGGTGAAGACGTTTATCGTCGCGCAGAAGAATTGTTGGGGGAAATTCGCCGGCGATCCGCCGATCAGGCCCGTCCAGAGGTTGAACGCAATTACCTGCGTAGGCTTCTGGATCGGTTCTAGGTCTTATTCACTTGCGACGGTTGCAGCACCGGTTTCAAGACTGGTGATCGCGTTTTCGGCCTTACCATTGACCCAGCCGCGCATGCCGTTGATTGTATCGACATAGCCGGTCACAGCGCCCTCTGACGCTGGTGCCATGCCGATGATCTGATCTGCGAAAAGGTATATGAGAACCGCCAGCAAGATCAGGAACAGAATCCCCCAAAATCCCCAACGGAACCCTTTGCGTTTTGTCTTTTCCACCTGCTCTGGCGGCGGCGCAACAGCCTCACCGCGTTCGGCGTTGGTGCGCAGTGTGGAATTGATCTCGTCAATGTCGGGCAAAACTTCCTTGCCTGTGGTGCTGGCTGTCGCAGCGGCTCCCGCGGCGAGGGCTGATACGGCTGCGACATTCGCAGCGGCACTCGATTCTTCACCCTTTAGCTTTGCGATCCGATCACGCGCTTGGCTTTCCATATCGCCCTCAGGCAGATCCATCGGAATGTCGGTCTGCGTTTCCAGCGAACCGCTTTCGCTTTGGCGTGCGTCAAGTTCAAGGTCGGCTTCCTGCTTGAGAATATCAGCAACCGAATCTTCGAGTTCGTGCTTTGGCACAGATCGACTAACGGTCTCGGCCGCCTCACCTGCGGCGTCTTTTGCTTTATCGGCAATATCACTTGCTGCGTCTGATGCGGAATCAGCAATCCCACTGGCCGCGTCTTTGGCAGACCCAGCAAGGTCGCCCGCACGATCTGTGACTGCATCCGTCATGTCCCCCGCAGCGGATGCGGCATCATCCATCGCGTTAGCAGCCGCGTCGCCCGCGCCCGCGCTCATCAGGTCAGACACAGCATTCTTGCCGCTGTCGACCTTTGCCTGCGCGCTTTCGGCAAATTCTTCTAGACCGTCGCTCACGCTTCCGGCGACATCATCGCCTCCAACGGTTGACGCTGCTGATGCAGCAGCCCCTGCAACCGCTCCGGCAGCGGCACCGCCAGTGGAGGTTAATTCCTGTTCGGCGGCAACCGATGATCCGGGGCGTTCAAGCCATGTATGACCACAGTTGGAACATTGAACGTCCCGTCCTGCCGCAGGGACTGAATCCTCTGCCACTTCGTATTGCGCACCGCAGTTGGGGCATATTAGACGCATATTCCTAGTCTCCCTGTCTACCAGACAGTCTTGCCGCTTCGTTAAGGTTAACTTCTACCGCAGACAGTGAGAAAGGCAAATAAATGCGACCAAACTAAGACCAATGATTGAAACATGTTGCACAATTGGGCAAAACACACTGGAATTTAACGGGGGATGTCCAAGTGATTAGGCTAGAAAACGTGGCCTATAACTATGGTGGAGGCGCATTGTTTACAGGCGTTTCGCTGCACCTAGAACCGGGATCGTTCCATTTTTTAACCGGACCGTCGGGAACCGGTAAAACAACGCTCCTCAAACTTTGCTATGGTGAATTGCTGCCGACATCGGGCCGTGTCCAGCTTTTTGGCAAGGATTCAGCCGGAATGAATCGCGATGAGGTTGCGCTGATGCGCCGCCGAATCGGTGTCGTGCATCAAGACTGCCAGTTTTTGGATCACTTATCGGTCGCGGAAAATGTGGTTCTGCCGCTCACGGTTGCGGGGCGCGCGAATGAGGTGGGTCAAGACTTAACAGATCTGCTGGGCTGGGTCGGTTTGGAACGACAGGCATCGCAATTGCCGCCCGAACTATCAGGCGGGGAACGCCAGCGCGCTGCATTGGCACGTGCTGTTATGGTTTCCCCAGATGTTCTTATCGCAGATGAACCCACAGGCAACGTCGATTGGGAAATGTCACAGCGGCTTTTGCATTTGCTGATTGAACTAAACCGCATGGGCAAGGCGGTGCTGATTGCCACCCATGATCTGAACCTGATCCGTGCGGCAAAGGCGCAAGTGCAGGCCCGTGTTCTGCGCCTGCAAGGCGGGGAATTGCAATCCGCGGGGGCAGAGTTGTGAACAAGGTTTTCGCGCTTTTGTCAGGTGATCCCAATGCCGATCGCGCTGTCCCGCCCACGGGCTATACCGCCCGCCTCACGGTGTTCACCGCCGGGGCGATGGCGTTTTTGGCGGTCTTTGCCCTCTCTCTCACTTTGGCCACCAATCGTCTTGCAGACCGCTGGTCGTCAGAGCTGGCACGCACCGCAACGCTGCGTATTTCCGCGCCCGCAGATCAGATCGACGCACAAGTGCGCGCCGCGATGAATGTTCTGGACACAACACCGGGGATCGCCACCGCCCGCCCGCTTAGCACCCAAGAACAGCAAGACTTGCTAGAACCCTGGTTCGGGCCAGACCTGCCGCTCGAGTCGTTACCCATTCCGCAGTTGATCGAAATCACCGAAACGGATGTGGGTTTTGATCCCATCGGATTGCGCGCCCGCCTTCAGGTTGAGGTGCCGGGTGCCGTACTGGACGATCATACGCGCTGGCGCGATCCTTTGGTGCAGGCCGCGAACCGGATCAGAAGCCTTGGTTTTGTCTCGCTCCTTTTGATCGGGGGCGCGACGGGTGCCATGATCACGCTTGCCGCGCAATCGGCCCTGGCCGCCAACGGGCAGGTGATCCGTGTTATGCGGCTTGTCGGCGCGCGCGATACATACATTGCGCGGGCCTTTGTGCGCCGCTTTACCCTTCGGGCTGCCCTTGGCGCTTTGGCCGGAACATTGCTTGGGCTTGTCGCTATTGCTCTCCTCCCCCAGGGGGACACCGCGGGTGGGTTCCTCACCGGGCTTGGGTTTAAAGGTGCGGGCTGGCTCTGGCCGTTTCTAATCCCACCGTTCGCGGCCATTGTCGCCTTTTTCGCCACGCGGGCTGCGGCCTTTCGCACATTGGGAAATCTATCATGAGCTATGCAATTCAATGGGTGCGGTCGCTAATCTTTAACTTGTCGATGTATCTGGCGATGCTGGTGATCGGACTGGCCTACCTCCCCGCGGCGATTTGGTCCTCTGACGGGGCTATCAGAGGCTGCCACGCCTATGTCCGCTATATCCGCTGGTCCGCCAAATGGATGATCGGGCTGCAAACCGAAGTCCGCGGAACGCCGCCCACGGATGAAGTCATGGTCGCGGCCAAGCATCAATCATTCATGGACGTGCTCATGATTTATGGTGCGATGCCGCGCGGCAAATTCATCATGAAAGCACTGTTGAAATACGCCCCCATCATCGGGCAATTCGGCCTGCGCATCGGTTGCATCCCCGTCAACCGGGGCAAGCGAGGCGCGGCGATCAAAAAGATGGTGGCAGACGTCAAAGCAGGCCGCGCGCATCCCGGTCAGTTGATCATCTATCCGCAAGGCACCCGTATCCCGCCGGGGGAAAAGCGACCCTATAAAAAGGGAACCGCCGCGCTTTACACCGAACTGGGTCAGCCATGCGTCCCTGTCGCCTGCAACGTGGGTGTGTTCTGGCCCAAACGCGGTATCTACCGCAAACCCGGCCTTGCCGTGATCGAATTTCTGGACCCGATCCAACCGGGGATGAACGCGAAAGCGTTCTTGGAAAAGCTAGAGACTGTCATCGAAACCCGATCCGATGAATTGATGAGAGAGGCTGGTTTCAATGGCTGATGTTGTCAAAGACCTCGCCGGGCTGGAGGCGATTTATGGCCAGCCTGTGCTCAATTCGCTGAACAAAGTCGTCACGCGGCTGACCCCGCTTTACCGCCAGTGGATCGAAACATCGCGCCTTGTCATGCTGGCCACCGTCGGCCCAGAAGGCACCGATTGCAGCCCGCGTGGGGACAAGGGGCCAGTGGTGCGCATTGACAGCGATCAGGTTATGTTGCTGCCCGATTGGCATGGCAACAACCGGATCGACAGCCTGCGCAATATTGTCCGGGATGGCCGCGTCAGTTTGATGTTCTTGATCCCCGGCGTGAACAACGTGGTGCGCATCAACGGCACCGCCGAGGTGGTGATCGCGCCAGAAATTGTAGAGAGCTTTGAACAAAACGGTAAACATCCCCGATCCGTCATTCGGGTCACGATGGCAGAAGCATACTTTCAATGCTCCAAAGCGTTCTTGCGATCCCGCGCTTGGGTGTCGGGCGATGAAAGCGCGGGCGTGCCAAAGGCGGGTGAATTTATCCGCGAACAGGTCGAAGGGTTCGATGCCGAAGATTACGACACAAATTATGTCGACCGGGCCCAAGACCGGATGTGGTGACGCTTAACTGCCGGATCGTTTGGGCAGGGTCAAATTGCTGTCTGGGCCAAGCCCGCGGCGAAAGCACCAGACAATGGCCGCAAAGCTGATAATCAGCCAAAGGCCACCCCACATCATTGTGGTGCCGCCGAATTCTTCTGCCAGCATACGCGCATCAGAGCGCAGCGATGAGCGCGCAATCGTGTCGCTAAAGATATCATAAGGCACATAAATAATGCTGGTCAGGCCGATCACCCGCAAGACAAGGTCAGACAGTTCGTGCGGCAAAAATCGCGCCGTTGCGATCATGACCAAACCTGTTCCAAGCCCGAATATCCAAGCAAAGCCCAAGGGCGAATGAAACACAGTCACAGCAATCAGCATGACCCCAAACCCGGCCAAAACCCAACGATCCGCACCAGACCGCAAAGCCGCCAAAAGCAGGACGATGCCAAACAACAAAGAGCCAAGATAACCCGCACTCAGCGACAAGAACCGATTGCCGCCACGCGATGTCACCTCACCCCCTTGGGACGGATTGACAGACAGGCTGATCACCTCTCCCCCCGTCAGCCAAATGGTCACCGCATGGCCAAGTTCATGCAGGAACACCACAAGGATTTTAAGCGGGACTAAAACAGGCGTCTGCCAAAGGACAACAACCAGACCAAGCAATATCAAAAGCTGCCAATGGCCTTTGACCCATGCCAGCACGCCTAAGCTGCCAACCCTTTTGACCCCAACGCGAGGTATTTTTCACGACGCATTTTGCGCAAGGCTTCGGGTGATTTGTTGGTCATTTGGCTTAGCGTTTGGCGCAGTGCATTTCCGACGCTTTGAATGGCCTCAGCAGGGGCGCGGTGGGCGCCGCCCAGCGGTTCTTTCACGATGACATCGCAAACGCCCAATTCCTTCAGCTCGACCGCCGTCAGGCGCAACGCCTCTGCAGCTTCGCGCATCTTTTCGGCGTCCTTCCAAAGGATCGACGCGCAGCCTTCAGGGCTGATCACCGAATAGATCGAATGTTCCAGCATCACGACCTTGTTCGCGCTGGCAAAAGCAACAGCACCGCCCGAGCCACCCTCGCCGATAATGACGCTGATCAAAGGCACGCCAAGCTCTAGACACTTTTCAGTGGACCGCGCGATCGCCTCCGATTGGCCGCGCTCTTCGGCGCCTTTGCCGGGGTAGGCGCCGGGCGTGTCCACAAGTGTGATAACGGGCAGGCCGAATTTGTCGGCCATCTCCATCAGGCGGATCGCTTTGCGGTAACCTTCCGGGCGGGCCATGCCAAAATTGCGTTCGATCCGGGATTTCGTGTCATTGCCCTTTTCATGGCCGATCACCATGACGGGATCACCGTCAAATCGGGCCAAACCGCCCACAATCGCGTGGTCATCGGCAAAGTTGCGATCCCCCGCAAGCGGTGTGAATTCCGTAAACAACGCATCAATGTAATCAATGCAATGCGGGCGTTGTGCATGGCGCGCGACCTGGCATTTGCGCCAAGGGGTCAGGTCTTTGTAAAGCTGAACCAAAAGATCGGCCGCCTTTTTGTCCAACGCCGCCGCTTCTTTTTCCACGTCCATGTCTTCGTTGTCGCGCGCAAGGGCGCGCAGCTCTTCGGCCTTGCCTTCGATTTCGGACAGTGGTTTTTCGAAGTCTAAGTATTGCGTCATGGACCCTGCAATCGCTTTGCTGTTTTTAGCTATATGGCGAATGGACACTCCATTGGCAATGTTTGGGGGCTGATTGATGGGTAAAGAACAGCATTGAGGCGAGAGCCTAGCCTGTAATCATCTCATATTGTTGAACAATAACCTCAGCCTGTTTGATAGAGGCGATGTCGACAAGCCGCCCCTTATAAACGGTCGCGCCTTCGCCGTTGGCTTTGGCCGTTTCCATCGCGGCGAGGATTTCGCGGGCCTCTGACACAGCAGCGTCAGACGGGGTAAACACCTCATTTGCCAGCGCGATCTGTTTGGGGTGGATCGCCCATTTGCCGACCATACCCAACGTCGCGCTGCGCCGGGCCTGCGCGCGGTAGCCTTCGTCGTCGGAAAAGTCGCCAAAGGGGCCGTCCACGGGCAAAACGCCATGGGTCCGGCAGGCCGCGACGATGGCTGTCTGCGCCCAGTGCCACGGATCAGAATAGTGGCGCATGTCTCCATGCAGCATATAGTAGTTGTCTTGCGTGCCGCCGATGCCGGTTGTTTGCATGCCCATGGAGGCCGCAAAATCCGCAGCCCCAAGTGACATCGCGGCCATGCGCGGGCTGGCGGCGGCGATCTCTTCCACGTGGGCGATGCCTGCCGCACTTTCGATAATCACTTCGAAAGCAATGGGTTTCGTGCGCTTTTTCGCAGTTTCAATCGCGGTGACGAGGGCATCAACAGCGTATATGTCAGCGCCACAGCCAACCTTTGGGATCATGATCTGATCAAGCCGGTCGCCGGCCTGTTCCAACACATCCACCACATCGCGATACCAGTACGGTGTGTCTAATCCATTGATCCGCACGCTCAGGGTTTTGGTGCCCCAATCAATGTCGTTGATGGCCGCAATCACCTGCGCGCGCGCATTGTCTTTGTCAGAGGGCGCAACGCTGTCTTCGAGGTCAAGGTTGATCACATCCGCGTCCGAGGCCGCCATCTTGGGCGGCAGCTTGGTGTTAGAGCCGGGCCCGAACAATTGGCAGCGGTTCGGGCGGGCAGGGGGCGCGGGTTGTAGGCGAAAGGACATGGATAGCTCGGTACGATTGTTTCGTTTGGATTTATCTTCGTGATATATTCTTGCGCGTATTTCTGCAAGTGCGAAAGTGCAGGCGCAGAAAATTGGCCCGCCACGGACGGTCACACCCCGTACACACGCTATACACACTTGGTACACCGTGGGCCGCCTCCGGCGGGAGTATTTTTGGCAAGATGATCTGGTCGTGTGGCGCTAGATGCCGGCGTCAACGATGGCTTTGGCCAAAATCGGGACTGAGGTTTTGTTCAAACCTGCGATGTTCATCCGGCTGTCACTGACCATATAAATCCCGTGATCGGCGCGCAGTTTTTCCACGAGGTCAGGCGTCGTGCCAAGGCGCGAGAACATGCCGCGGTGATCAGCAAGGAAATCAAAGCGATCAGAATTGGTCAGTCGGCGCAATTCATCGGCCAGCATCTGGCGCAGGTCGAGCATGCCGCGGCGCACCTCTTCCAGTTCTGCCTCCCAATCGGCGCGCAAGGCGGGGTCGGTCAGGATCGTGGTGACAACCCGCGCACCGTGATCGGGCGGAAAGGAATAGTTTTGCCGGTTTAGGAACGCCATGTTCTGCTGTGCAAGGGCGGTTTCATCCGCAGTCTTGCAGACCCCCATCAAGATGCCCGTGCGTTCGCGATAAACGCCAAAGTTCTTGGAACAAGAGGCGGCGATCAGCACGTTGTCAAAGGATTGCGCCACGGTGCGGGTCGCCTGCGCATCCTCTGTCAGGCCGTCGCCGAACCCTTGGTAGGCGATGTCGATGAAGGGGACCGCGCCTTGCGATTTGATCAAGGCGATGACTTTTTCCAATTGCGCAGCCGTGAGGTTCGCACCGGTTGGATTGTGACAGCACCCGTGCAGCAGGACCACATCGCCTGCAGGCACGCGGGCGAGATCGGCAAGCATCCCGTCGAAATCAACGCCGCGTGTTGCGCTGTCGAAATAACGATACTCTGCCATGTTCATCCCAAGGTATTTCACAATGGACGGGTGGTTTGGCCATGTTGGCGCCGAGAGCCAGATGGTGGCGTCCGGCGCTGCGAGCTTGATGAGCTCCAACCCCTGACGGATCGCCCCTGTCCCACCGGGGGTAGCGACCGCTGCGATTTTATCCCGTGCAATTGTATCACCAAGCACAAGGTCGATCATCGCATCGGCAAAGGCGGGATCACCGGCAAGCCCCGTATAGGCTTTGGTGGTTTGGTCCGCATGGATACGCCGCTCAGCCTCTTTCACGGCGCGCATGACGGGGGTGTTGCCGCTGGCGTCCTTATAGACTCCGACCCCAAGGTCCACTTTGGTCTCGCGCGGATCCGCGCGGAAGGCCGCAACAAGGGCAAGGATTTTATCGGCAGGCTGCGCGGTAAGATTGGCAAACATTTAAGCTGGTCCCGTTTCGAGTGGTAAATCGTCGTAAATACCCCATTCGGCCCAAGAGCCGTCATAAAGGCTGTGGTCGGTTTTTCCGATCCGTTCCAGAGCAAGCGATAGGATCGCCGCTGTCACACCAGACCCGCAAGTGGTGATAACAGGTTTTTTCAGATCGACACCTGCGGCGATGAAAACCTCTGCCAGCACCTTGGCGGGTTTCAGCGTGCCGTCGGCCGCCAACAGGCTTTTGTAAAACACGTTGCGAGAACCGGGAATGTGCCCGGCGCGCAGACCCGCGCGCGGTTCCGGTGCTTGGCCTGCAAAACGGTCTGGTGCGCGGGCGTCAATGATCACATGATCGCGCAGCTTGGCGGCTTGCGCCACTTGTGTGACATCGCGCACCAAGTGGTTCTGACGCGAGACTGTCATGTGTCGATCCCGGATTATGGGCGCATC
>CAKZVL010000170.1 GCA_937922155.1 uncultured Paracoccaceae bacterium
TTGCAACACAGAGGCTTGCAAGGGCGACACCATACCATCGCCCCCCTCAACCGCCTCAACCCGCGCGGTCAGCTGAATGCCCTCCTTGCGCGCAATACGACGCGTAGAAAGCCCCGGCGTGGTGGATCGAAACGCGCGGCGCGTGCCAACACCAGATGATTTCTCAGCCACAGGCGTCGCACTCCCCGACCCAATGCGCGGCGCATGATCAAACCCATCGAGCAGGTCCAAGGCGGCCGCGTAATGCGCGCGAATATCCTCCTCGCGCAATTCCATCTGATCGGTTGTCTGGCTCATATCTGTTCCAATATCATCTTGCTCAAAATACTCCCGCCGGAGGCGTCAGAATTTTCCTTAAAATTCTGTTTCATCTATAACTCAAAACGCGGCCACGATCGCCCACGACGAACTTGCGCACATCGCGAAATCCGGGCGGATTGCGCTCCGCCAGTGATTGATAGGGGCGCTCTGGCATAATCAACGACCGCTCCAACCGGGTCACGCCTGCATCGGGCCCTTCGGTGCCAAACGGATCAAGCGCGAATATCTGACGCTCGACCTTACCAAACCATCCGGTTTTGACGTGCTCCACGGTCTCGGACACCAAATCCTCTTCGGTCCAGACCAGCGCCCAATCTTCCCCCACGGGGCTTTGCGCATCTTCCAAAACTTGGCGCAAGGGGCCGGTTTGGCGGGTAAAGGCATGGGAATACATCGGGCCAATATGAAACCGGCGCAAACGGGTCGGATGCAGATCGTCAAAATCCTCATCAAACCCTTTGGCGATGGTGAGCAGCTTTAACCCACCCAGACTCTGCGCCATCAAATGCGCTTGCGCCTCGGGCCAACGACGTTGATCTTTGGGCAAACCGATACGGCCTGTATCCTCCACCTCCATCAGATAGATCGTGGGTAGGTTCACCTGACTGTCATACACCGCCCAATGGATCTGAAAGGTGCGCCGCATCTCGGCCTTATTGCCCAGCCACACCGCCTGCGGATCATTGCGCGCCCAGAACATATGGCCCTTCGCCAATTCTTCGTAATAAAGCCGCTGGGAAAGCGCATACTGCAACTTCGTGGGGATTTTCTGCTCTCCAACGATGGTGCGCACCATCTGATCTTTCAGCTCATCCGTTGTTGGCGTGTTCTCCAAATGATTGCGCGCATTCAGCGCATCGTTGGCCATTTCCAAGAGCTCTTGATAGATCGGAAATCCGCTTTCAACGCGATCAAAGGTCAATTGCCCAGCGTGGGAAAAGCGGCCGGAAAAATGGTACTTATGGGCCAAAGCGCGAAACGTGAAATTCAAACCCGCAAGGTAGCCTGCCAGCGCTTCAATATCGCGCCGCCCCAAACGCCCCTCCGCCTCCATCGTGGCGGCAACTTTGGTCAGATGGTTCGTGATCCGCTCGAACTTACCAAAATAGCGCCGCGTGACGCGGGTATCTTCCAGTTGAAAGTGATCTTGGGAGAGGTCAGGTTTGGTCATGTGATCTGTTTACATCCCAGCGGTGCCAGAGGCCAATGGCGATCACCACCAGACCAAATAATAAATAGAAATACGTTCGGTATTTGAACCAATAGAATTCTGTCCAAGTCGTTGGCACCCATAACCCAAATTCGTTCTTGAATAGTATTTCAGGGCCTTGGCTCGTGACTCTCGCGTCTTTAACGAGGCTTCCCCCAAAAATTTCGCGAAACATTAAAGCGCTCAAAACCAATAGAAATAGGACCCCAAAGAGTTTTAGCAATTTCGCCGACGTCATAGTGATTAAACAGCCTTCGCGGCTCAGCCATCCGCCCCATACAAATTGCTATCGTGCTTCTCCACGATCTTCTGGAACCGGCGCACGAAACGCTCATCGGCTTTCGCCTTCTGCTCCAACACTTCGCGGGCAAACACCATGTGATCTTCGTGCGCTTCCAACATATCGGCCATCTTCGCGTTCGTGGCCGTGCCAATCGCGGCCATCGCTGTCTGCGCCTCTTGGTCGGTTTTTACGCCAATCTCGTTGATACGGTGCGCGACGTCCTGCTGCTGTGCTGTCTTCAATGATTTCGACAGGGCATCATACAAAACAACGCGCTGCTTTGTGTCCGTCTGCAATTTGTTGATCAAAACCATCTGCGTCGCCGCTTGGTTCTGCAAACTGTCGATCCAGGTCTTACCCTTTTCGATATAGCGTTCCAGCGTCTGCGACTGCGCCAGTTTAACCTGTTCGTTTTGCACCAGCTCATTGTAACGCGTATTCAGGCCAGCCAATTCTGTTTCCAGCTTGGTACGGGCCGCCGCGTCCTGTTCAACGCTGATTTTGTTCTCCAGCGTGATGATCGCAGGGTCCATGCCTTGAATTTCCGTACGCAGGCTTTCCAGCTCTGACACGGTCAGCTCCCGCTCATCCAATGTTCCGGTCAGGTTGCCTTCAACCTTTTCTTTCTGTTCGTTCAACATGGTCAACTGCCCGTCCAGCAGTTTGACGATGGTGTCTGATTTAGAAATGAGATCCTGCAACTTTTCATCCACAGAGGCCGCGCGCATCCGCTCTTGGCGCATGGAATCCGACTTCGCGCCCGAAAACCAGCCGATAACGGTTTCCATTGTCGTTTTGGTACGCATCTCATCAAAGTCTTTGGAAAACCCTGCGGTCACATCATCCAAACCCATGATCAGTTCGGCGATGTTTGCGTTCATCAGCTCCGTGTGTTCGTGTACATCTTCCAGTGTCGCATTCTCAATATCCACAGATATATCAGTGCCTTGCGCCATTTTTTTCCGCGCAACTTCGATCCGGCTGGTCAGTTCAGAAATCTTGCTTTGCGCCTCGGCCACCTGGGCCTGGCTTTGCTCGATCTGCGCGTCAAAATTGGCCATCTGTGTTCCCTCGCGTAAGCTTGTTGGTTTTCCATAACATAGCTATTTACGTGGGAGTTTACAATTCCTCAGCGCGTCGACAACGCTGTTTTGCCCGTCATAACTCTACGGTATCTAGGCCCGCAACAGGCATCCGATCTGCATCGAAATTTGGCCCCGGATCACGGGCCAAGGCTTCGGGTCCGTAAACGTCCTCAGGGTCAAGGCGCACCGCCGGAAGTTCTACACCACGGCCAAAATACTCTGGGTCAACCCGCAAGCTTTCCGCCTCACTTCGGATATGGACCTCCATCGGGGTTTGCACCCGCTCATAAAGGTCGATGATATCTTGGTTGAACATCCGAATGCACCCGGCAGACCCTGAATTGCCAATCGAATTTAGATCATTGGTGCCGTGAATGCGGTAAAACGTATCACGCCCACCGCGATAAAGGTACAGCGCGCGTGCACCAAGCGGGCTGCGAATGCCACCGGGAATGCCCCGTTTAAACGGGCCATAAACATCAGGTTCCGTGCGCAACATATTCTGCGTCGGCGTCCAACCCGGCCACTTCTTTTTCAGCTGGATCGTCGCGCGACCGGAAATTGATCGCCCTTGCCGACCGACGCCAACAGGATAACGGATCGCAGTAAAATCGTCGTTGATCAGATATAAAAACTTTGCATACGGGTCGACGTCGATCGTCCCCGGTTGTCCCTCGCCAGTGTAAACTCCCTTCATCCGCCGATTTACGCCCACCGTATAAAACGGCGAAATCGCAGGCAGGGTGTATCCAGCGTCCTGAATGGCACCGTATCCTTCGACAAACTGTGGCGTCGGCATCACCTCTACCACCTTGTTTGATGCAGGAACGCGCCGCACGCAGCCAGAAACAGCCGTCGCAACAAGAAGAGAGCCGATCCGTCGGCGAGTGAAAGTGGCAGTCATTTGGGCAGCACCGCTAATATCAACATATACGTGTATAACACGACGATTATGGCAACGTGAGGGCCGCACACGAAAAGGTTAGAATCGTGGTAATCTCGCCATTCCCTAAAGGAAACCATCAGGTTTCAGCATTCGTTCCCACAGATGAGTGGCAAGCGCCGCAATTTGGCTGTAAATGGAAACCAACAGTCAAAGGAACTAGGCCATGCTGGACACTCAAACCGACTTAAAATCAATGCTCTCCCGCCCGGATTTGGTATGCGAAGAGGCCTATGTCGATGGCGCATGGGTCAACGCCAAAGGCAACAAAACGTTTAAGGTCACAAACCCCGCCCGTGGCGATACCATTGCCAATGTTGCAGACCTCGCTCGCGCAGACGTCGCCGATGCCATCGAAGCTGCACGCATTGCCCAACCCAGCTGGGCACGTAAAACCGGCAAGGCGCGCGCGCAAATCCTGCGCAAATGGTTTGACCTGATGATGGCCAACCAAGAAGACCTCGCCCTGATCATGACCGCCGAACAAGGCAAACCACTGGCCGAAGCCCGCGGTGAGGTCGCCTACGGCGCATCCTTCATCGAATGGTTCGGTGAAGAGGCAAAGCGCATCTATGGCCAAACCATCCCCGGCCATATGGAAGACAAACGCATCACTGTCCTAAAACAGCCCATCGGCGTGGCCGCCGGGATCACCCCGTGGAATTTCCCCAACGCAATGATCGCACGCAAAGTCGCACCCGCCCTAGCCGCTGGCTGTGCCTTTGTGATCCGCCCCGCCTCTCAAACGCCGCTGTCGGCCTTAGCGATGGCAAAGCTGGCTGATGAGGCGGGCGTGCCCAAAGGCGTGTTTTCTGTTGTGACATCAACCGCCGCGTCTGATGTGGGCAAAGAGTTTTGCGAAAACCCAACCGTGCGCAAACTGACCTTTACCGGATCAACCGAAGTCGGGCGCATCCTTTTGCGCCAAGCCGCAGATCAGGTCATGAAATGTTCGATGGAACTGGGCGGCAATGCCCCCTTTATCGTGTTTGATGACGCCGATCTTGATGCCGCCGTCGAAGGGGCGATTGCCTGCAAATTCCGCAACAACGGACAAACCTGCGTCTGCGCCAACCGCATCTACGTGCAATCAGGCGTCTACGATGCTTTCGCGACAAAGCTGAAAGCAGCGGTTGAGGCGTTGAAAGTCGGCGATGGCCTTGACGATGGTGTCACGCTTGGCCCGCTCATTGAACCAAGCGCCGTTGAAAAGGTGCAGGATCATTTGCAAGACGCGCTTTCCAAAGGCGGGAAAATCCTGACCGGCGGCGCGCCGCATGCCTTGGGCGGGCAGTTCTTTGAACCCACAATCGTGACGAACGCGACCAAGGACATGAAAGTCAGCACCGAAGAAACCTTCGGCCCCTTTGCGCCTCTGTTCAAGTTTGAGGATGAGGACGACGTAATCGCCTTGGCCAACGACACGATCTTCGGCCTCGCCTCCTACT
>CAKZVL010000171.1 GCA_937922155.1 uncultured Paracoccaceae bacterium
GGTTTCGCGCAAATTGGCAAGGTCTTTGGCAAGACGCACAAACTCAGGCAACGCCCCGTTTTCGCGCATCACACGGTTGATATAGGCGTTTTCGGGGTCATCCAGGTTTGGCAAAGGTTTGCCGGCCCCATCGAGGTTGTCAAAGGCGCCGTCGGCCTCTGCCTCTTGCACCTTGGCGTTGATGATATGCATCAAAGGGTGGTCCATGAGGCGCGTTAGCCTTCCACCCAAACGGCCATTTTGGTGCCGCCCGGTTCAGTGAATTCAAACCGCCGCCCGCCGGGAAAGGCGTAAATCTCTGCGGTGATCGTGGCTCCTGCGGATTTGACCGTTTCAAAGGCTACTTCAAGGTCATCCGTTTTCAGCACGATCAAAGGGGCAGTCAGCGTGCCCCGTTCGATCCCGCCGCCGGTCCCTGCCTTTTGGATATCGCGATAGTCGGGCCCGTAGTCGATGAAATCCCATCCAAACGCTTTGGCAAAAAAGCTTTGCGTCTCTTCCAGTTTGGGTGAGGTGAATTCGACGTAGTCAATTTTCATGAGCGTACTCCCTTGTTGGTTCGAACCTATGCTGATCAAGCCGGGTCGCGCCACGAAAAAAGGCCCCGGCGTTTCCATCGGGGCCTTTGATATCATGTTAGTGCAGGCTTACTTCACCGCGATGCGGCCGTCTTTATACGGTGTATAAGGCCCCATTTCCGCAAGGAATTCTGCGGTGACATCGGCGAGGTCTGGGCCAAAGTCATAGGCTTCTGCCGCGGTTTTGAACATGGCATAGCCATCGCCGCCATTTCGCACGTAGTTGTTGGAGACAACGCCGTACATCTTGTCCATTTCCAGCGCCATGCCACCAATCATCACCTCAGACACCCGGCTTCCCGGTTCCATCGCGGGATCAAACGCAAAGGTCATGCCCGCCACTTGTGGGAAACGACCTGCGCCTTCTTCCACTTGACTGACCCCATTTTCGAGCGCTTCTTTCAACACAGCGCCCGTTACCTTGAACGTGGACAGCGTGTTCTGGAACGGCAGCACGGTCAACACTTCGCCCATGGTCACCGGGCCTGCGTCGATGGACGCACGGATGCCGCCGCCGTTTTGGATGGCCACGTCAATGCCCTGATCCTTCACACGGGCCAGCATTGCATCAGCGATCAGGTTGCCCATCGCGCATTCCACGGCGCGGCATTCTTCGCGCACACCGATGATTTCGCTGGCAGTTTCTGCGACAACACGGTTGCGGATTTCTTCCAACGGAGCGGCCAGTTCGGCGATGCGGGCCACGGTTGCTTCATCCTCTGGCACGGTGCCGTCAATGATGATCGGCTCACCGGATGCTTCGGTGATGACGCCATTTTCGTCGAAGGTGATGTTCAACTCGCCCAAGAATTTACCATAGGCATAGGCCTGAACGACCGCTGTGTCGCCGACCATTGTTGGATATGGCCCTTGCGCATCTTCGTTGGTGTTGGACAACAATGTGTTGGAGTGGCCACCGACGATCACGTCAACGCCTGTTGTCGCCTCCGCCACAGCGAGGTCAACCGCATAGGAAGAGTGGGACAAGACGATGATCTTGTTCACGCCCATCGCCTCAAGAGCGTCAACTTCGGCTTGGACGGCGGCAATAGGATCAGAAAAGGTAATGTTGTCACCCGGTGACGCCAGTTCATCTGTATCCTCGGGCGTCAGACCGATCATGCCGATCTTTTCGCCGCCCCGTTCGATTACGGTGGAGCGCTTGAGCACATCCGCCAAGAGCGGTTCACCCGATACATCAGCGTTAGACATCAGCACTGGGAAATTCACAGTGTCCATAAATTCGCGCAGCACTTCTGGACCATCGTCAAATTCGTGGTTGCCCACGGTCATGCCGTCATAGCCAAGCTTGTTCATAAACTCAGCAGCCATTTGGCCCTTGTATTGTGTGTAAAACAGCGTGCCTTGGAACTGATCGCCACCATCCACAAGGATGGAATTATTGGTACGTGCGCGGGCGTCTTTGACGGCGTTCACCAGACGGGCTGTGCCGCCAAAGCATTCGCCAGCTGCGTTGTCTTCGGCAGAACAGCCGCTGTCAAATCTACTGATCGGCTCAAAACGCGCGTGAAAGTCGTTGGTGTGCAAAATCGTCAGCGAATAGTCAGCAGCGGCTGCCCCTGCTGAAAGCGCGAGCGCACAAGTTGTTGTCAGGATACGAGAAAGCATTTTGGGTCCCCCAAAGGTTGGAATGCCCAAAGATTGGAACGTGCCATTGTCAGAGTCAATTGGATCAGTGCGGGAACCTTGCGACAGTTTCATGGCAGGCCTGCCTTGACCATTTTCTGTGCAAACGCCATGTGGAGGGCATGCTAGTTTACAAAATTTTTCGCACCGCCGAATGGAACGAATTGCACGCGAACGGGACAACCCTTGGCGCGCCGATTGATCTTGCTGACGGCTATATTCACTTGTCGTCCGCTGAAACCGTAAAGGAAACCGCGGCAAAGTATTTTGCGGGCGTTTCTGGTTTGGTCATTTGCGCTGTAGAGGCGGATGGAAACCCTGACATAAAATGGGAGCCTGCTCGGGACGGTGCTTTGTTTCCCCATCTTTACCGCAGAATGCGTATAGAAGATGTCGTTTGGTCAAAACAGCTGCCCCTAGTCGGCGGTTTGCATGTGTTCCCGGATCTATGAAAACGTTTGAAAGTATCGGCCTGCGCGCGGTCAAGTTTTTGGATCCAGAGGCTGGGCATGCAGCTTCTCTTAAGGCGTTGAATTTGGGATTGGGCCCAAAGGGTGGACCCGTTACGTCAGATCGATTGCGCACAACGCTTGCTGGCATGGATTTACCAAATCCAATTGGCTTGGCTGCCGGTTTTGACAAAAACGCCGTGGCTTTGGCCGCATTAGCGCGGACAGCATTTGGATTTCTTGAAGTCGGCGCGGCCACCCCGCGCCCGCAACCCGGCAACCCAAAGCCGCGATTGTTCCGCCTGACCGAGGATGAAGCCGCGATCAACCGGTTTGGGTTCAATAACGATGGCATGGCCGAAATTGGCCTGCGTTTGAAAAAGGCGCAAGGCGTTGTTGGATTAAACCTTGGCGCCAATAAGGACAGTGATGACCGTGCCGCCGATTTTGCCAAGGTGCTGGCCCATTGCGGCAATGACATCGGCTTTGCCACCGTCAACGTATCCTCCCCAAACACCGAACGCTTACGCGACCTTCAGGGGGCAGAGGCGCTTGCCGCATTGCTTGACGGCGTCATGGCGGCCAACGCCAAATTGGCGCGCCCAGTGCCTGTGTTCCTGAAGATTGCGCCGGATTTATCAGCCGAAGAATTGGCCGATTTGGCCAGCGTCGCCAATACCTCTGGCCTTTCAGGGGTGGTTGCAACCAACACGACCCTGTCGCGCGATGGCTTGGCCAGCCGTTATAGGGGTGAAGCCGGTGGCCTGTCAGGCCAACCTTTGTTTGAAAAATCCACCCGCACGTTGGCGGCCTTGTCGACCCAAACCGACCTACCAATTATCGGCGTCGGCGGCGTTGGATCGGCAGAGCAGGCCTATGCCAAAATCCGCGCAGGTGCGTCCGCCGTGCAGCTTTACACCGCACTTGTCTATGGCGGGCTGTCGCTGGTTGAGGAAATAACCCAAGGTCTGGATAGACTTTTGGCCCGCGACGGGTTTGACAATGTCGCGGAAGCAGTTGGAACGGACAAAACACCATGGCTTTGACCCTTTGGCATAACCCGCGCTGTTCAAAATCGCGCCAAGCTTTGAAGCTTCTGGAAGAAGCGGGCGAGATGCCAAAGCTGCGTTTATACCTAAAGGAGCCGCCAAGCGATACAGAGTTGGTCGAGGTTCTTGCGATGTTAGGCATGTCCCCAGCGCAGCTGATCCGAACCGGTGAACGGACCTATAAAGAGCTGCCCTTGGCCGAAGCCTCCGATGCTGAACTGGTCGCCGCGATGGTTGCGAACCCAATTTTGATTGAGCGCCCAATTGCCCTGCGCGATGGCCGTGCGATTATTGGCAGGCCACCCGAAGGTGTCCTTTCCCTTTTGGCCTAGGGTACACTTTACCTTGCCGCTTGTGCCTCTAGTGCTGGATATTTCCAGCCCAGCGTCACACCGCGCGCCACAAAGCTGATTAATAGCGCCAACCAAAGCCCGTGGTTCCCCAAGGCCCACATCAGCGGATACACCACTGCAAAAAAGATCATTGCGGATATAATCATCATGTTGCGCATGTCTTTCGTGCGCGTAGCCCCGATGAAGATGCCATCCAGCATCCAAGCCGCGCAGCCAAGGATCGGGGCCGCAACCATATAGGGTAAATAGCCGCGCGCCTCGTCACGGACGGGTTCTGACGTGGTCATAATGTCGATGGCCAGCGGGCCGATAATGACAAAGGCCAGCGCCAAGGTTACACAAATCCCCAGCCCCCATTGGCTTGTCATCCATGCGGACCTGCGCAGCCCGTTACGTGATTTCGCGCCCAACGCTTGGCCCACCAACGCCTCTGCCGCGAAGGCGAAACCGTCCATAGCAAAGGCTGTGACATGCAGGAATTGCATCAATATCTGATTGGCTGCCAAAGGCACATCGCCAAAGTCCGATGACAAAAGGATGAAGCCGGTAAAGATCGTGGTGAGCAAGACAGACCGGATCATGATATCGCCGTTCACCCGTGCCATGTTCAAAACGGCGACCTGGTCAAACACCCGGGCCCAATTTTTCCAATCGGGCACCTGAAACGCAGCGCGGCACAGGTACAGCCCCAAGGCCAGCCCGCTCCACTCGGCGATAAAGGTTGCGATGGCCACGCCTTGCACGCCCCAACCAAGCCCAAGCACGAACCACAGGTCCAGCAGGATGTTCACACCGTTCATCACCACTTGGATCGCGAGCACAGCGCGCGTGCGTTCTTGGGCGATCAGCCAGCCTGTGATCCCATAGATCGCAATCATCGCAGGCGCGGACCAGACCCGGATCGCCATGTAATCGCGCGCGAGGGTTTCAACCTCTGCGCTGGCGGGCGACACCCAAAACGCCCCCGCAAATAGGAGTGACTGAAACGCGATGACAATGGTCCCACTGATGAAACCGATCATCAAGACACGTGTCAGCAATGCTGCAACTTCGCCGTGATCCTTCGCGCCCAGCGCTTGTGCGGCAAGTCCCGTAGTGCCCATGCGCAAGAAACCAAAGATCCAGTAGATACTCGTTAGGATAATCGCACCGATACCCACCGCACCGATCGGCGCGGCCTCCCCCAATTGCCCCACGACACCTGTATCCACGACGCCCAGGATGGGAACCGTGACATTAGACAGAACAATTGGGATCGATATTTTGAGAACCCGGGCGTGGGTCAGATTATCCTGCACGGTCTGGCATCAAAAAGTGGCCCGTTGCTTGCGCAAAAAGGCGGGATCGGTTGTCTTGCCATGCTTCGACGTGCACCGATGCATAGCGGCGTCCAGATCGGTTGACAGTGGCGCGGGCATAGGCATCGCGCGGCAGGCCAGATCGCAAGTAGTCGACGGAAAAATCGATGGTTTTGGGCAGCCCCGGCAAAGCGGTTTCCTGCGGTTGACCCGTTTCCATACGGTCCCACATCATCGCCCAGCTGAGTTCAACAATCGCGGCTGTTTCCAGAAAACCAGCGGTGGCCCCACCGTGCAAAGCGGGGAGGGCAAGATTGCCGATCAGTTTTTCGTCATAGGGCATAATCGTCGTCAATTCATCCCCGCGCCGATCAAATTGGAGGCCAAGAAAACCGATGAAGGGGATTTTTCCGATCAAATGGTTTAGCGCAGCATCGCGGCGTTGTTTTACCAAATGAACGGGTTCGGGCTTGCGGCTCATTCAGTTCCCTCCACCGTAAAGGCGCCGGTAGCCGCAGCAACCGGACGATCAGGATCACTGTCGTAGGCAACTGCGCGCACAAAAGCGACAGAGCGTGTGACATGGTAACAAATGGCCTTTGCGACAATCGTGTCCCCCGATTTGGCCGCGCGCATATAGTCGATGCGCAGATCGATGGTGGCCGTCAACAATGACGCCTTGGGATGGGCCATAACCGCCCCCCCGCAAGTGGTATCCATCAGCGCAGAGACGGCCCCGCCGTGCACCACTCCCGTTTCAGGATCACCAATGATTTGGTCCGCATAGGGCATCGCAAGATCCATTTCCCCCGGCGCAAATCGTTCGCAGCGGAGCTGCAGCGCCATACAATAGGGCATCGCGACGATCATTTTCGCGACGAAGGCCGCTCTTTCCTCGGGGGTTTTCATTATTTTTCCAATGCAAAACTCGCACCTAATTTGACGCTTGAACGTTGGCCTGCAAGCCCTATGTTTGAGATTGAGAATAATTCGCAACTGGATTTTAGTGATGACCGACACAACTGTGCCGCCACCAACATCAACCTTTGGTCCGTTCCGCCCAAAACGATTGTTGGTAGCACTGATCCTTTTGAGCCTGGCTATTGCACCAGGGCACCTTGGCGCTTTGACACGCGAAATGATGATCGACGCCTATATCGCTGTGTCCTGTTTCGTTGCAGCGACCTTGTTGTTGTTTTACGGTGCTGAGCGTGTGTTCAAATTTAGAATTGGGGACGCTTTGTCCCGCGCAAAGGGCTGGCAAGTGCCGATTGCATCCTTGATGGGGGCGACACCGGGGTGCGGTGGCGCTGTGGTGGTCGTGGCCGCCTATTCATCGGGTCACGTCTCGTTCGGGTCGGTGGTTGCTGCCCTGACGGCGACGATGGGGGATGCGGCGTTTCTTTTGATCGCAACGCGACCAGACGCGGCGGCTGTCGTCCTGCCCCTCAGCTTTGCAGTTGGCGTATTATCTGGTTGGATCATTGATCGTTTGCCGGTGCCAGAAATGCGCACCGAGGCACATAAAACCGGGGAATTAGCCGCCGTCATCGGGCGCACGCGTCCGCAGGATTATGGGTTCCTTGCCTTGGCCTTGCCCGGCCTTGTGATTGGGGTGATGGACCTTATGACTTTTGATATAGCGGCGATCTTTGGATCGGTTGCCCCGGTACTGGCTTTGGCTGGCACTGCTCTAGGCCTACTTATCTGGTCCACATCCAAATTGACAGCAATGAGCAATGACAAGGACAGCCCGGTAACACGGCTGGCAGAAGAGACGTCGTTTATTTCCGTCTGGGTGATAGGTGCCTTTCTGGCCTATGAATACCTAGCAGCCTATGGCGGTTTGGATCTTGAAACCTGGTTCGCCACGGTGGCGCCCTTATTGCCCCTCATGGCGATTTTTATTGGCCTGATACCCGGATGCGGCCCACAGATTTTGGTCACCACGCTTTACATCAACGGGTTGGTGCCGTTTGCGGCCCTGCTCGGCAATGCGATATCAAACGATGGCGATGCCCTGTTCCCAGCGATTGCGCTGAACCCCAAAGCCGCCATATGGGCGACGGTTTATTCTGCAATACCAGCCTTGATCGTGGCATATGGATTTTACGTTTTCGCTCCCGGTTTCTTGAACTGAGTGCGCTTGCCCCATCCCCATCTTGCGGCTAACCTTAGGTAGGGAGACGCAAGATGGCAGACACTCGACTATCGTTCAAAGAGATGTGCGCGAAGTTCGAGGTGACGCCGCGCACGCTTCGTTACTACGAGTACATTGAACTGCTAACGCCGGACAAAGAAGGCCGATCACGGTTTTATGGCCCCAAAGAGGTGGCACGTATGACCCTCATTCTCAGAGGACGGCGGTTTGGCTTTGTTCTCGAGGACATCCGGCAATGGCTGATGGTCTACGAACGCGAAGGCACTCAGGCGCAGATGCGCCAGTGGATTGAACTGGCTGATCGCCAG
This sequence comes from uncultured Paracoccaceae bacterium, assembly GCA_937922155.1. Taxonomy (GTDB): domain Bacteria; phylum Pseudomonadota; class Alphaproteobacteria; order Rhodobacterales; family Rhodobacteraceae; genus Cognatiyoonia. The sequence continues at coordinate 7,844 of CAKZVL010000171.1, forward strand.
ATGGCCGAATTGACCGTTCAACGCAAACAGCTGGATGACACCATGGCCGAATTAATGGCCCTGCGTGACGAAACAGCTGAGTCGCTTGACTGAAAAAGTCCGAGAGATGCCGCTTTAACGCTAGCAGTTTTTTCATCAACTCACCGTGACAGGCGCGAAACAATATCGGATCTGCTTATAAGCGACGTGGCGTCACAATTCCCCATCCCGCCACGGTAAACCCCGAAAAAGTTGCGAAAAACAGTTAAAAAGAAGGAAAATGGGGGAAAGCCATCTTCCGGCTCCCCGTGTTTGGACCCTCCCTTACGTCTAGGTAACTAGCGTGATTCAGCATCACCGAAAATGACGCAACGTATGACTTACGTGAGCGTCAACCACTCAAGTAAGGTGGGCACACCAAAGACGTGCCCTTCATGTTCGTATAGAGCTTGGAAGGAAGAACGATGACAGAAGAAACAATGGGTATTCGCGAAATGTGCGATACATTCAACGTTACACCACGAACGCTTCGGTTTTACGAAGCAAAGGAACTTCTGTTCCCGATCCGCAAGGGCCAACGCCGTCTTTTCACAAAGCGCGACCGCGCTCGATTGAAACTGATCCTGCGCGGTAAGCGGTTTGGGTTTTCATTAGAAGAAATTCGCCAACTGCTTGACCTTTATCACATGGAAGGTGGCAAAGAGGCACAGTTGCAGCAAACATACGAGATGGCGCAAAAGCATCTGACCGACATGGAGGCCCAAAGGGCTGAATTGGACGATGCGATTACGGAACTAAAAGACCAAATGGCTTGGGGCGCTGAAAAGTTGGCGCAACTGGGCAAAAAAAGTTCTGCCGCCGCCTGAAGTTAAGGGGCGCGGCAGTCGCAGATTAAAGGAAAAACGACATGCCAACTTACACCGCCCCCGTTAAGGACTTACAATTTGTGCTCCATGACCTGTTGAAAGTCAGCGAGCAAGACATTGAGGGTTACAGTGAGCTCGACCCAGAGTTCACAGGTGCGGTACTCGAAGAAGCCGGCAAAGTATCATCGGAGGTTTTGGCGCCCTTGAACGTTGTTGGCGACGCAGAGGGCTGTGTGTTGGAAAATGGGGTGGTGCGCACACCAAAAGGTTTCAAAGAGGCATTTGAGCAGATGAAAGAGGGCGGCTGGACCGCCCTTGACGCAGCCGAAGACATTGGCGGCCAAAACCTGCCTTACGTAATGTACACCGCCGTCAACGAAACCTTTGTCACCGCGAACATGGCGTTCAATATGTATCAAGGCCTGACGCATGGTGCCTATTCCGCGATTTTGGAACACGGATCTGACATCCAAAAGGCGATGTACCTGCCCAAGCTGGCCACCTGCGAATGGACTGGCACAATGAACCTGACCGAACCCCATTGCGGCACTGATCTGGGCCTGATGCGCACCAAAGCTGTGCCCCAAGACGATGGCACCTTTAAAATTTCTGGACAAAAGATTTTTATCTCTGCCGGTGACCACGATATGGCCGACAATATCATCCACTTGGTCTTGGCGAAAATTCCCGGTGGACCTGAGGGGATCAAAGGAGTCTCGCTGTTTATCGTTCCCAAAATCCTGCACGATGAAAACGGTGCCTTGGGCGCAGCCAATGGCGTGTCTTGTGGGAAGATCGAGGAAAAGATGGGCATCCACGGGAACTCAACCTGTGTGATGAACTATGATGAGGCCGAAGGATACCTGATTGGTGAAGAACACAAAGGCATGCGCGCCATGTTCGTGATGATGAACGAAGCGCGGATGGGCGTGGGACTACAAGGCTATGCCCAAGCAGAGGCTGCCTATCAAAACGCAGTTATCTATGCCAACGACCGCCTTCAGGGGCGCGCAGTAACAGGGGATGAAAACCCCGATGGTCCTGCTGATCCGCTGATTGTGCATCCTGACATTCGTCGCAACCTAATGGACCAAAAATCTTTTGTTGAGGGCGCGCGGGCGTTGACGTTCTGGGGGTCGTCGCTGATTGATCGGGCCAACAAGAACAACGACGAAGACGCGGATGGTCTAATCTCCCTGCTGACCCCGGTAATCAAAGGGTTTCAAACCGACAAAGGGTTCGAATTTGCGGTTGCCGCCCAGCAAGTTTATGGCGGCCACGGGTATATCGAAGAATGGGGAATGTCCCAGTTTGCCCGCGATGCGCGCATTGCCATGATCTATGAAGGAGCCAATGGGGTACAGGCGTTGGATCTGGTGGGTCGCAAGCTTGCGCAGGATGGCGGCAAGCACGTCATGGCCTTTTTTGAGATGATCAAAAGCTTCATCAAAGACAACGAAGGCAACGACGCCCTCAAGGCGGACTTCCTTGATCCCCTAAAGTCCGCGTCCAAGGATTTGCAGGCGGCGGGCATGTATTTTATGCAAAATGGGATGAAGAACCCCAACAACGCGTTGGCTGGTTCCTATGATTTCATGCATATGATGGGGCACGTTTGCTTTGGCCTGATGTGGGCGCGCATGGCAAAGGCAGCAATGGAGGCGCTCGAAAACGGAGCCACCGATACCGCGTTTTATGAAACCAAGATCGCGACCGGAAAATATTATATGGCCCGCCAATTGCCTGCGACCAAGATGCATCTGGCGCGGATCAACACCGGTGCTGAAACAGTGATGGCATTGAAGGCCGCAAACTTTTAAACAAGGCGGGTGGGTTGAAACCACCTTTCTGGGGAACCGAACATGCCAAAACGCTTACGCCTCACCCGCCGCTTTCCCGTCGCGATGACCGAAGATGGATATCGGCGTCTCAAACGATTTTCGAAAGACGCCGGGCTGGATGAGGGCGAGGCTTTGTCGTTTCTGTTTGAGAATTTCGACAGTGTGATCGACGATGACACATTCGGCCACCGGTTGCGGTTGTTTAATTCTGAATTGGAGGCCCGAAAAAAGTAATGGATCGGCCCTGCGGGGGGTGCTGGCGAGATGAAGATGCAGACCAGTTCCACCCCGTTACGCAATTACGGGCTTGATGTTTCGAAACATCGCGACGAGGCTTCGCCTGGCACATGGCTCAACTCTCTAGCCTGCCATGCATCTCTGTTGAGAAGCGTTTAAGGTTAATGTTTGGTTTGGAGGAACCGGTTTCTTCTATATCTGGCAAGAAACTCAAATACCGTGGTTGCCACGGGATGTACCGTCTGGGAGGACGCGCATGTCTATCAAACTGCATTGCTTTGGCGAAAGCGGGCATTCTTACAAAGCCGCATTGGCGCTAGAACTGGCTGGACTGGATTGGGAGCCTGTTTATGTCGACTTCTTTAAAGGCGGTTCGCGCACAGACGAGTATCGCGCGCTTAATCTTATGGGAGAATCGCCGGTCTTGATCGAGGGCGATATACGCCTGTCCCAATCGGGTGCCATTCAGCAATACATTACCGATAAAACCGGAAAGTTTGGTGGCGCACCATCGGATCGCTATGAGGTATTACGCTGGATTTTGTGGGATAACCACAAGCTCAGCTCGCAAGCTGGCGTGGTGCGCTTTATGACCAACTTCCTTCCCAAAGAAAAACGCAATGCGGATGTGATCGCCTTTCTCAGTGGACGTATGGTCGCTGCGCTTCAAACACTCGATACCCATCTAGAGGGGCGCGAATGGATTGTTGGCGATGGCTTGACCAATGCGGATCTGACCTGCTGCGGCTATCTTTATTACCCAGAAGAATATGGTTTTGACCGCGCGGCTTATCCCAATATCGACGCCTGGCTGACCCGCTTGTCTAAACAACCCGGTTGGAAAGCCCCTTATGACCTCATGCCCCGCGCCTTTCCAAGCGCGTAGAGTAGAACGGAGACACCTATGAGCGAAGCTTACATTTACGACGCCGTGCGAACCCCGCGTGGCAAGGGCCGCAAAGACGGCAGCCTGCACGAAGTCACAGCGGCCCGTTTGTCTGCCGGGGTGCTGAATGCTTTGAAAGAACGCAGCGGCCTTGAGGGGCACGCCGTCGAAGATGTGATCTGGGGCAATGTGACCCAAGTCGGCGAACAGGGCGGCTGCCTTGCGCGCACCGCGGTCCTTGCATCCGACCTTGATCAATCCATTCCCGGCCTTGCGATCAACCGCTTTTGCGCATCCGGGATGGAAGCTGTGAACCTTGCGGCCAATCAGGTCAAAGGCGGGGCCGGGTCGGCCTATATCGCAGGCGGGGTCGAAATGATGGGGCGCGTCGCGATGGGCTCTGACGGGGCGGCGATTGCGGTTGATCCGTCGATCGCGATGGATACGTACTTTGTGCCCCAAGGCATTGCGGCGGATATTATCGCAACAGAATATGGGTTTAGCCGGGACGATGCAGATCAACTTGCCGCTGAAAGCCAAAAGCGCGCAAAGACAGCATGGGATGAAAAGCGGTT
>CAKZVL010000172.1 GCA_937922155.1 uncultured Paracoccaceae bacterium
ACGCAGATGCATTGCTGACTGTCGTGCAAAAGGGCGAGAATGGGCGCAGCTATAACATTGGTGGCGAGAATGAGCGCACCAATCTGGAATTGGTGAAAACCATTTGTGCGATACTTGATCAAAAACGACCGGGTGCGAAGCCTTATGCGGACCTGATCACTTATGTCACTGACCGCCCGGGTCACGACATGCGCTATGCGATTGATCCGCAGCGTATCCGTGATGAACTGGGCTGGCGGCCATCCGTGACCGTCGAGGAAGGTTTGGAAAAAACCGTGCAATGGTATTTGGATAACGAAGATTGGTGGCGCGCCTTGCAACAGCGTGACGGTGTTGGTGATCGTTTGGGCACGAAAGCATGAAAATCCTCGTCTTCGGCCAGACTGGTCAAGTCGCGACGGAGTTGCAGCGCCAAGCTGAGGTCACGGCTTTGGGCCGCGCAGAGGCTGACCTGACGGATTCTGAAGCTTGTGTGGCGGCGATTGCCGCAACAGATGCGGATGTTATCATCAACGCTGCGGCCTATACCGCTGTTGATAAGGCTGAAACAGACACTGATACGGCTGAAATGGTCAATCATACGACGGTTGGGGAAATGGCCGTTGCAGCAGCTGAGCGCGACATTCCGTTTCTGCACATCTCAACTGATTATGTGTTTCCAGGTGGCGGAGAGGCGCCTTGGAGCACTGATGATGCTACCGGGCCATTAGGTGTCTATGGCGCGACAAAGCTGCGCGGTGAACAGGCGGTACAGGCGGCGGACGGGCCACATGCGATCCTTCGAACGTCTTGGGTGTTTTCGGCGCATGGCAATAACTTTGTCAAAACCATGCTACGGCTTGGCAAAGAACGCGATGCCCTTACAATTGTCGGTGATCAGATCGGCGGGCCAACGGCGGCAGGCGATATTGCGGCTGCGCTGATTACGATGGCCGCGCAGTTCGACAAAGGGACGGCGACAAGTGGCGTGTATCACTTTTCCGGCGTTCCCGATTGTTCATGGGCCGATTTCGCGGCGGAGATTTTTGCGCAGTCTGGAATTGACTGCGCAGTTACACCGATCCCGACAACAGATTACCCCACGCCTGCCACACGACCGCTCAATTCTCGGCTTAACTGTTCGGCAACGACAACGAATTTCGGCATCGCGCAACCTGATTGGAAAGTCAGCCTGCGTCGTGTCCTGATAGAATTGGGAGAGGTCACATGACCAAACCACGCAAAGGGATCATCCTCGCTGGCGGCTCTGGCACGCGGCTTTATCCGATTACGATGGCTGTCTCCAAACAGCTTTTGCCAATTTATGATAAGCCGATGATCTATTATCCGATTAGCACGTTGATGCTGGCCGGTATTCGCGACATTGCCATGATCACGACACCGCATGATCAGGCGCAGTTTCAGGCAGCACTGGGGGATGGGAGCCAATGGGGCATTAACCTGACGTGGATTGTTCAGGATAGCCCTGATGGGTTGGCCCAAGCGTATTTACTTGCTGAAGATTTCCTTGACGGCGCGCCATCTGCGATGGTTCTGGGTGACAACCTGTTCTTTGGTGTTGGCCTGACTGATATGTTGCAGAACGCCTGCAAAGGGTCTGAAAACGCTGTCTTTGGGTATCAGGTTCGCGATCCGGAACGTTATGGCGTTGTGGGTTTTGGGGATGATGGTTCGGTTACTTCCATTATCGAAAAGCCTGAAAAACCAGCGTCTAATTACGCTGTTACGGGTCTATATTTCCTTGATGGTGATGCACCGGCACGTGCCAAAAAGGTGAAACCGTCTGAACGCGGTGAGCTTGAAATCACGACGCTGTTGGAATCTTATTTGCATGACGGAAAATTGCATGTGCATCGGATGGGCCGCGGTTACGCATGGCTGGATACGGGCACGCATTCATCGCTTTTGGATGCGGGGAACTTTGCTCGCACCTTGGAAAATCGACAGGGTCTGCAGACTGGGTGTTTGGAAGAAATCGCCCATGAATTTGGCTGGATTGACAACGACCAGCTAAAGGCACGTGCTGAATTGTTTAAGAAAAACGAATACGGTCAGTATTTGTTGCGCATGCTTAAATAGGGGCGAACGGTTTGGCGAGAGGTGGTTAACCAACTGATGGGAGATGTGTGAAAATTTCACATAAACTTCAGGTGGCCCAATGTCCGAACGCTCAACCTCTCTCGACCTTCCTTTCATTCAACCGGCTCAGGCGCAAAAGCACCTTACCCACAATGATGCGATCGAACTTTTGGACATGATCGTCCAATTGACTGTTCAGGACTTTGAAGCACAAACGCCCCCTGTTGCGCCACAAGAAGGTGAGACATGGGCGCTTGGTGATGCACCTACCGGGGAGTGGGCCGGGGCGGATGGTCAATTGGCAAGTTTTCGTGGGGGCGGCTGGCTGTTTATCTTACCGCGGGAAGGATGGCGCGCATGGGGCACGACGTTGGGCGAAATACGTGTCTATTCCGGCCAAACGTGGGCCAATCTGTCATCAAATTTTGATGGTGTCGATGGACTTGGGATCAACGCCAACTTTGATAGCACCAACCGGCTGACCGTTTCTTCTGATGCGAGTTTGTTCAACCATGACGGCAGTGGGCACCAGATCAAGGTCAACAAATCTAGCAGCGGTGAAACCGCAAGCTTGCTGTTTCAGTCTGATTGGTCCGGGCGGGCGGAATTGGGTTTGTCTGGTGACGACGCGTTTTCAGTTAAGGTTAGCGCGGACGGATCGAGTTGGATCACTTCGCTCGCGCTTGATCCGAATTCGGGTGTTGTTGGTGTTTCAACACTGCTTAATCTAAAGCCGGGATCGCCGCCCAATGCGCCAGTTTCTGGAGATGTCTATTTTGACAACGCGATGTCTAAGTTGAGGTGCTTTGATGGGACAGGCTGGAATGATTTGTATTAAAGACTCAGTGTCATCGTTGTTCTGATGCCGCCAAATTTCGAGAGCTACGCCACCGTGCTAACCCGGGCGGCCTGCTCCCGAGAGTCAACTCATCCACTTTTGGCTGTTTCTGTATGAGGGTCCGCTGCAGACTAACGTTTGGGTCGCCGGCGCGGAACCCGTTTAGGATATTGCACGATGTGTCCGATCCAACAGGAACTTGCCGATTGACAAAGCAGGTATGACCAATAACTACTTTGCCGGAACGAAGTAGTGCAACGCCACTGCAAGTCTTTTGGGAGGAATACATGACTACTCGTACTAGATTTCTAAAGCTGACGGCTTTGGCGCTTGCGTTTAACATTGGGGCATCAACTGCGACGGCACAAGAATTCACATTGCGGATGCACCAGTTCTTACCGGGAGCAGCCAACGTCCCTGCGCATATTCTGGAGCCTTGGGCAGATACCATTGAAGAGGCATCAGGCGGCCGGATCGAAATTCAGCGTTTTCATGCGATGCAGCTTGGCGGCACTCCTCCAGGGTTAATCGATCAGGTGATTGACGGCACAGCAGACATTGTTTGGACGGTATCCGGTTATACGCCAGGTCGTTTTTCAAAGACGGAAGTGTTCGAACTGCCGTTCATGATGGAAGACGGAAACGCAGAGGCGGCATCGCGCGCCTTTTGGACGTTGGCACAAGAAACGATGATGGATGATTTTTCGGACTTCCATGTCTTGGGGCTGTGGGTTCACGGTGCTGGCTTGATCCATTCTGCTGATCCGATCGAAGAGGTCGCTGACCTGAACGGTGTCAAACTGCGTGCCCCGACACGTACAACAAACCTGCTGTTCTCATCCCTTGGCGCGACGCCTGTTGGCATGCCGGTTCCCGCAGTCCCAGAGGCATTGAGCCAAGGTGTGATTGATGGGGCCGTGATTCCATGGGAAGTCACCGGCGCGTTGCGCGTGGCTGAACTGGTTGAAAATCACACCACGTTCCCGGGGGAATCCCTTTATACAACCACTTTCATCTTTGCGATGAACAAGGATGTCTACGAGTCCATGCCTGCGGATTTACAAAAGATCATTGATGATAATTCCGGATTGGAGTTCTCTGCTTTTGCGGGACGTCAGATGCAGATTGATGATGGTCCAGCGCGCGAGATTGCCGAAGATCTAGGCAACAACATTATTGAGTTGTCAGAAGATCAGATCGCTGATTGGCGGGAAGCATCTCAAGCGACAATAGATGCATGGATCGCGGAAATGGATGAGGCTGGTAACGACGGCACCGGTCTTGTAGATGCGGCGCGTGCGCTGATTTCTGAGAACCAGTGAACTGAGCGCATGCCCTGCCTTTTAGTGGGGTGTGCGTCCTCTCTTTTTCCTCGCATTCGGAGTGTGACCGCTGCGCGATTTCGTCAATAATGTTGCACGTATGATGGCCGTGATCGGTGGCGTGGCCTTGACGATTCTGATCTTGCTAACATGTGTAAGCGTCATCGGGCGCGGGCTGAACACACTGGGTCATAGTAACTGGTTGGAAAGCGTCGCCCCCGCCTTTGCCACTTGGCTGATAGGTACAGGTGTCGGCCCGGTTAGCGGAGATTTTGAACTGATACAGGCGGGCATCGCTTTTGCGATTTTTGGCTTTCTGCCGATCTGCCAGTTTCGTGGTGGGCACGCTACGGTTGGTATTTTCACAGACCAATTGGCCCAGCGCAGTCAAATATGGTTGATGGTGTTTTGGGAAGTCGTACTTTCGGTCGTCATCCTTGTGATCGCCTGGCGGCTTTACGTGGGCTTTCTAGAGAAGCTCGATAATGGGCAGACCTCATTTCTTTTGCAGTTTCCGGTATGGTGGGCTGTTGGTGCAAGCCTGATCGCGGCGATCGTTGCGGCCTTGGTCGGGATTTATTGCGCGTTCGGGCGCGTCTCTGATGCCGTCTCAGGATCACAGTTGATGCCTCCGCGCGAGGCCGAACATTCATGACAGACCTTGCGCTTGGCTTTTGGTCCTTCCCAGTTTTGCTGCTTCTGATTTTCTTGCGTGCTCCTATTGGTTTAGCGATGTTCCTGGCGGGCACCGTCGGGCTTTGGCTGGTCAACGGTGATCCGGACATGGCGATGAATCTGTTAAAGACGGAAAGCTATTCGACCTTTTCAAACTACTCTTTGTCGATCATTCCGATGTTCCTGCTGATGGGCCAGTTCGCGACGTTGTCTGGCATGTCATCCGCGCTATTCAAAGCGGCTGAGGGTTGGCTTGGGCACCGCAAAGGTGGGGTTGCGATGGCGTCTGTAGGAGCCTGCGCTGGCTTTGGCGCGATCTGCGGGTCTTCGTTAGCCACTGCAGCTACGATGAGCCGTGTGGCACTGCCGGAGCTGCGGCGATACGGCTATTCGGGTGGGTTCTCGACTGCAACATTGGCGGCGGGCGGTACACTTGGCATTCTGATCCCGCCGTCCGTCATTCTGGTCATCTATGCGATCCTAACAGAACAAAACATTGCATCTCTTTTCCTTGCTGCCTTCGTACCTGGTATAATGGCGGCGTTGGGCTACATGCTGACAATTTCGATCTATGTTCGCGTGAACCCCGAAGGGGCAGGGGTCCGCGAACGGGTGTCTTATGCCGCACGATTGAAAGCACTGGCCGAAGTATGGCCCGTTATCCTCGTCTTTGGGCTTGTCGTTGGTGGGATATACCAAGGCTGGTTCACACCCACCGAAGGCGCAGCTGTGGGTGCCGCAGGAACGGGGATACTCGCAATTGTCAAAGGCAATATGTCTTGGGCGATGTTCAAAGACAGCATCATTGCCACGGCAATGGCGTCTGCGATGATCTTTTTCATCATTCTGGGGGCAAAGCTCTATAACTCGTTTCTCGCCCTCACACAGATGCCGCAAGAATTGGCGCTTTGGGTTGTCAGCCAAGGGTACGCGCCGTTGACAGTGCTGATCCTGATCCTTGGTTTCTATCTGCTGATGGGCTGCTTGATGGACAGCCTTTCGATGATCTTGCTGACGATCCCGATCTTTTGGCCGGTGATGCAATCCATGGATTTCGGGCTGATCAGTTTGATCGAAATGCAATCCAGCGGCCTTAGCCAAGCGATTGCAGGCGGGTTGGAGGCATCGCCGGATCTGATCCGTACGGCCCAAGACAAGCTGGCCGACGGCATCGCCCTGACGCGGGATGAGTTTCGCGAAATAGGCGTGCGCCCGATCACAGAGCGGGCCTATGAGAACTTTTCCCAAACCCTCACAGCGATCTGGTTTGGCATTCTCGTTCTGATCGTGGTTGAGGTCGGCTTGATCACCCCACCTGTGGGCATGAACCTGTTTATCATCAACGCGCTGGACCGCGACACGCCAATGTCGGCCACCTATCGCGCCGTCATGTGGTTCGTGGCGTCTGACCTGATACGCGTGGCCCTTTTGGTCGCGTTCCCTGCAATCTCGATTTTCTTGCTGGTTTAGGCCAACGCCTGCACACAAGCCTCGTTGGTCTGACGCCGGCGGAATTTGCTAACCGGTCAAAGAACCAAGATCTGAACAGAGCCAATCTAGACTAGTGGACCCAATGGAAAGCAGATCACACGCATTTGGTCTGAGGTCGGTACGAGAAGTTTCCCCTTAATCTGGTGGCTAACATTCAGCCTAATATTCTCACAACTCTCTGATTTTAGGGGTTGATTGAAAGTGTGGTGGAATTTGGGAAGTGGCTTCTACAACGTATTCATGGTCGATGATGATGAAGATGATATCTTTACCATTCGTCGTGGCTTTCGTGATCGGAGAAGCGACATAAATTTTCATGCTGCAATGAGCGGCGAAGATTTGTTCACGCAACTGAAAGCGCTTGTGCCAAATGAAGTTCACCTTATAGTCATTGACATAAATATGCCGATTATGAACGGTTTCGAAGTGCTTTCTCACCTCAAGTCAGTTGAAGAATGGTGTAATATCCCTGTCATGGTGCTGTCCACATCGGAACATGATGTAGACCGGTTAAAGGCAAAAGAACTGGGGGCTGTAAAATTTTCGACTAAGTTTAATTCTATGAAGAGCCTTAATAGATGGGTGAGAGATGTCGAAAAGTTTTTAGAAGGACCATCGCCACAGATTCCTTTGTCGAACCATTTGGATCAGTCCTGCCGAGCCAGCTAAGTAGAGTGTAATGCCAAATAAAAAGACGACGAAAGCGCCAACCTCAATCGTTGCGATTGGCGCATCGGCTGGGGGGCTCGATCCATATGAGCGGTTCTTTGATGTAACAAAGAACGACGCTGGTGCTGCCTATGTGATTATTCAGCACCTATCGCCCAACTTTCAAAGTATGATGGACGAACTTCTTTCGCGTCACTCTTCGATGAAGATCGAACGTGTTGTTGACGGGTTGGAAATTGAACCAAATACGATTTACCTCAACCCGCCGCGCACGGAAATGATCATCGAAGGTGGTAAGTTCAAGCTGTCCGAATACAGTGATAACAAACTGCTGAACCTTCCGATTGATACGTTCTTTAACTCACTCGCGGTCGAGGCCGGTGAGAATGCATTGGTTGTTGTTTTGTCGGGCACTGGGTCGGATGGAACGAAAGGCGCGCAAGCCATCAAAGATGCAGGTGGCATAGTGTTTGCACAGGATTTGGCGTCTGCAAAGTTTGACGGGATGCCGGGTTCGATTATCAAGCTGGGCATCGCGGACGCCGTTGGTACACCTGAAATGCTGGCCGAAAATGTTGGCCGTGTTCTTAGGGGGCTGCCAGTTGTCGCAGACCCAAACCTTGGCGTTATCAAAGAACCTGCGCAACGTATTTTTCATCGTCTGCGCGAACGGTTCGGGACAGAATTTAACTATTACAAGACAGCCACAATTGATCGCAGGCTGGAACGCCGTGCAAGTTTGCGCAATCTGAACATGGAAGATTACGCAGACGTTGTTGCCAACGAACCTGCGGAAGCCGAAGCGCTTTATGGAGACTTGTTGATTGAGGTCACGTCCTTTTTCCGTGATCCTGACGCGTTTGAGCAGATGCGCACAAAAGTCGTTCCGGTTCTTGCGCAAGATATGAGTAAGACAAAGCCGGTTCGCATTTGGGTGCCGGGCTGTGCCAGTGGTGAGGAAGCGTATTCGTTTGCCATCATGTTTGCCGATTATGCGCGGATGAACAACATTGATCTGCATCTCAAGATCATGGCGACTGATATTCACCACCGGTCCCTTGATAAGGCGTCAACAGGCATCTTTGAGACGGATAACTTGTCCGGTTTGTCGCAAGAGCAGTTGGATCGGTATTTTGACCCTATTGATGATAAATTCCAGATCAAACCATACATGCGCCGGATGGTTGTGTTCAGTCCGCACAACATTCTAAAGGACGCGCCGTTTACGCGGATGGACCTTGTTTCCTGCCGGAACGTCTTGATCTATTTCAATGATGTGGCCCAGCAAAAGACGCTGGCCTTGTTCCACTTTGCTTTGCGTAAAGATGGGTTTCTATTTCTTGGGCCAAGTGAGACCACAGGCAAATTGGAATCCGAATTCAACATGCTTGATGGAAAGTGGCGCATCTTTCAGAAAAAGCGTGATGTGCGTTTGTTAGAGTCTGTTTCGATGCTGCCAATGGCGGGTTCAGAACGTGATGGATTTGACGCACAAAACATCCGTGCGTCCAACACGCTAGGGAATAGCAAGGCGGTTATTGGTGCCTCACGTCATGCGCATAATGATACCCTAAAGGAGCTTTTGCGCCGCTATGCGCCGCCTGGTGTATTGCTAAATGCGGATGGTGAAATCGCTCATGTGTTTGGCGACGCAGGCGATTTTTTGAAGGTTGAAAGCGGGGCGTTCAGCAACAAGATTGTCGATCTGGTCGATGATGACCTCAAGATGATCATCTCAACAGGTCTTGAGCGGCTTCGCGCGGCTGGAAAGCTAAATTTTGAGCGACGTGTGTTGTCGCATAACGAAGAACTGGGCCAACATTCGATCATCATCACGATCGAAACGATGACCGCAGAAGAGGCGCCTGATCCTTTCATGCTTTTGACGTTAAAGCGGGTAAAGCCAAAGGAAGATACGACAACTAAAATCGCTGATATTCTACCGATGGAAGCGACCGAAGCGACCGCCGCCATGCAGCGTCGGATGGCTGAGTTGGAACGCGACCTGCAGGCGACGGAAGAAAGCCTTCAATCCACCATCGAAGAGCTTGAAACCAGTAACGAAGAGCTTCAGGCCACCAACGAAGAATTGATGGCATCCAACGAAGAACTGCAATCCACCAATGAAGAACTGCATTCCGTCAACGAAGAGCTTTATACTGTTAGTACCGAACACCAGCGCAAAATCGAAGAGCTGATGGAAGCGACAGATGACATGGATCACCTGCTGCGTGCGACGGACATCGGTATCATGTTCCTAGACGACAAGTTGCAAATCCGCCGGTTTACGCCAAGCGCGAAAGAAGTGTTCAACATCATCGCGCAGGATGTGGGTCGCCCGGTGGATCACATCACCTATCGATTTGAAGATTTTGACCTGAAAAAGATTATTGATACTGTTCACCAGAACGGCAGAATTTTTGAACGCGAAGTGGAGGTTGATGCGCGAACCTTTGTCATTCGGGTTCTACCTTATCGGTCGTCGATGGATGAAATTCTTGGTGTGGTTATTACCGCGATCGACATTACCGAAATTAAAATGGCCGAAATTGAACGGACCGAAACAACGCGCAAGTACGAAGCCATTGTTAAGGACCTGACCGACTTTTTGTTGCGTTGGTCGCCCAAGACAAACTTGGTCACTTATGCCAACCAAACCTGCGCTGATATCCTAGAAAAGCCCTTGGAAAGCATTGTTGGATCGGAGATTTCCAAGGTTGGTGCCCATGGTAGAACCAAGTCAATCTTTGCCAACTTGAAAGACATCAAGTCGGACACGGAATTCAAAGATGAGATTTTGCGGTACGACGCCAGCGGTAAAGAAGTTTATGTTTCAGGGACCGTCCGTCCGATTTTTGACGAAGACGGCAAAATTGAAATGCTCCAGGCCACTGGTCGGGATGTAACGGATCAATACCGGTATCGTCATTCCCTAGAACGGCTGTTGGAGCTGCGCGAATCTGCCGTTGTTGGCCATGAAATGGATTTTTTCGACGATCTATTGGTTGTCGGCTGTGATTTTTTGGATATGCCGCGTGCATCGCTGTTGGCGCTAGACGGTGACGAATACCAAATTTTGTATAGCCACGGGACGCAAAAGTATAAGGTTGGCCAGAAGATCCCATTGAAGAAATCCATTTTGGATGATTCAGAAAACGATCATGATATTTTTGCGTTTGATGGTCTTGAAAAGACCAAAGGTGCAAACGCCGCCATTCAAAAGACACTTGGCATCAAATCAAACCTCAGCATCAAGGTCACTGCGGCAGGTAAAGATTATGGTCGCTTGGCCTTTGCTGATACGGATGCCCGATCCGAACCGTTTTCAGAGCCGGAGCTGATGTTCCTGCGCTTGCTGCGCAATTCTGTTGAAACCTTGATCGAGCGGAGCGAGTTCCTGCGCGACATTGATTACCGCCGTCAGCATTACATCAGCGTTTATGATCAAGCGCCGATTATGCGCTGTACGCTGGATTCTGCGGGTCAAATTTTGGAAGCGAATGCCGTTTGGACCGAAACGCTTGGCTATCCAGAAAACAAAAGTATTGGTGCTCAGTTTCAGGACTTTATCTTTGAAGCGGCTTTCCCAAAAGAATGGCCGACGTTCCCCAATTTCACGAACAACGCGGACTCCAAGCAAGAAGCGACAATCACCTTTGAAACCACAAAGAATGAAAAGGTCATTTGCGAGCTGACGGCCACGCGTCTGTTGGAGCCGCGCAAGAATGAAACCCACTATCTGATTTCTATGGTGGACGTGACAGAGAAGAAGAGGTCGTTCGAACGCATTGAACGCCAGAAGCGTGAGCTTGAAAAAGCGAACGAAGGGTTGAGCACCTTTGCCTATGTTGCCTCGCATGATTTGCAGGAACCGTTGCGCAAGATCCGTCAATACGTTGAAATGCTCCAGCAGGATTGTAAGGACCTGCTGAACAAGGATGGAAATTACTATCTGGATGTCATCACCGGGTCGGCGGCGCGGATTAGTTATCTGGTAAAGGACATTCTGGCCTATACCACGGCTGCAAATGCTGACGTCAAAATCACCAATCTGCATTTGAACGACATCATCCAAGATGTGATCGAAGAAGCGGCCGAAGCGGTTTCGAGCAAGAAAGCCAAGATCACTGTTGGGCAGTTACCGTCGATCCAAGGGGATTGGGGTGCTGTAAAACTGTTGTTCCAGAACCTTGTTTCAAACGGGCTGAAGTATCAGCCGAAGGGGACCAACCCAAAGATTTCGATCAAGTCGCGTGAGCTGAAGACAAGCTATGTGATTGATGTAACCGACAATGGGATTGGCATCGCCGACATCCAAGACAAGGACGTGTTCGAACCCTTTGTGCGGCTTCATTCCAAGTTCGAGTATTCGGGCACAGGTATTGGTCTGGCGATTTGTAAGGCCGTTTGCGAGAGAATGAATTGGGAACTGTCCCACAAGCCTAATCCCAAGGGCGGGACGACCTTTTCAATCGTAATCGAGAAATAGCGATTTAGCGGAGTAGTCCCAAAAGTTGTCTTCGGTTGTCTCGGGGGGGATGAGGACAACCAAAGACAACTACTGGGCTCGACAGGTTAAGATTGGCGGGACAACTAAACACGAGGGGTCGCGTTGATTGTTTCAATCTTTGCCTACCTACATGTCTACGTTTCAAAAATGGCAACAATATGTCTCCGTATTGGAAACAATCAAAAAAGTTGCTTAACGTTGGGTTAAGTTAGGTATGATCCGCCAGCGACCCAGCGTTCTTGGTCCAAACTTCCGACAGCTTCGACGAAGTGCTGACGCACGAAACGAACGGCTCTGCGCGTTTCGACACCGACCTCTGCTGCAATGGCTGCGGCCATCATGCCGCTGCGCCCTGCGCCATAAAGACAAGTCACCGCAATGGCGTTTCCGTCTTTCAAACAGGCAGACCGATCTGATCGCCCGGCTTTCCAAAGCTCTTCGGACTCGGGGCCAGGGGTGCCATAGTCAACAATGGGAATCCATTTTGTTTTTATTTTACAAGTACTTGCTGTCTCTTCAATCATGTCGCGGGCTTGTGGTGGAAGTTCAAAATCTTCCATAAAGAAATAGATCAACGACACCTTCAGGCTTGAGAGGTATTCGAACGTATGCTTTGCGTGTTCGGGATCGAAATAGGGCATACCTTCAATGTTCATGCCTAATCCGGGCAGGCCACATAGAACCAGACTTCCGTTATCGTCTTGGGGAACGACGGCGCGCACTGAGGTTTCGCGCATTAGAATTGTTTGCATTCTAGATCGCCCAACTTCTAAGCATGGATTGTATCTGCTTTCGTTTCTTGGCCATAATGGCCAAATGACTCTACCTGACAATCGCTTGGGTAGCTACTAATTTGGAGTGACGCTTGCAACAACGAGGTTCTATCATAAAATCGACGCTGCGGCGCCGAATTGTTTTGCACAGTGGTGCCCAAGATCTGGTTTTATTCGAAGGAAAGATTGCGCACGAGTTCGGTGTGTCACGAACGCCGGTGCGGCAGGTCATACAGTCGCTGGCAGCAGAATCCTTGGTTGAGGTCCGATCGGGTGTCGGGACAATTGCGCCGCCATTGCTTCCTGAACGCCGGGAAAATGATCTAACGGCATATGCCGCAATTCTTGGCGCTTGTGCGGCATGTCCGCAAACCGATACCTTTACCAAGGTCAAACTTGAACTGGTCACGCTTCGCATGCTTCTGGAAGCGGATAGCGGCAGTTCTCCCCAGGATATATTTTTTGATTGTTCGAACAGATTCATCGCGGCACTTTGCGATTTAGTGGATGATAAAATTCTGAAGGACGCCTTGGTGGCCTGTTTCTGGCGGTTTGTCCGACGGCGGATCGTAGAATACGAGGGCGACATTTCAGTTGTCATTCAAGAATTGTTAAAGACGATCAAAGACGCGGAATATGGCGCTGAAACCGGGAACCCGGAACATGTCCTTCGCATGGTCGCGACGAATGCCGACGTCATGATCAAAGCTGCCAAAAAACCATAAACGTCTTTATGCAATCAGTTCAGGCTCCGCCTTTCGAACCAGATCAATCGAAGACACAACGTCAGAGCATCCGGTCAAAAGGTCTGCCAAATAGTCTGGGTCGATCTTGTTGCCAAATTCCAGGACGCTCGCGATAAAGCGGAGCATGACTTGCGTTTCTTGGGCATCTGTTGGTTCAAACGTCATGATGCGGGCTTCTGCCTCGACCATTTCATTTTTGATCCGTGCTAACTGAGCGTCCTGCTTTTGAAGCTCTGCTTCGATTTTGGCTGCTTCATCTTCGCCGACTGCCGACAAAGTCGCATTGTTCATTTCGCGCAGCTTGGCCATCAGGCTTGTTTGCTCTGCGACGACAGATCCATGCTTTTGCTTTAGCTTGGCGTGGCCTTCCATGTCACGCATCCAATCGTATAGTTCAGGCTTGCCATATGCGTCAGCGGTTCCCGGAAAATCGAGGTTATTAATGAGGGTCATGATTGTTCTCCTTACTGCTCTAGGTTTTGAATTCTTGGGTTCATTGTTGCTTCTTCGTTAACAATCACCTTGAATTCGAACATTAATGGGACAGGAAAAAGGCAAACCTGCCACATTTGGCCGCAATATGGCTGGATTGTGAGGGTTTCAGGGTTTTTCCAAGTGAAAATAATTCATGTGAGAGCGGTAAAAAATAAATATGAATCAATATGTTAGGAAGTTTTCTATAGTGATATGCTCATCAATTTTGTCGGCGGTAAAGTGCCATTTCTTTGCCCGAAAATGTGACGTTTTTGACAAAATGATAGTACTTTTCCCCCTCTTTTTCGGTCATTTGAAGCCGCCATCGGTATACAGGTGAGGTGATTGACGCGTGAAAACAGCTAAAATTGTTCTTTTTGCGCCAACCGGTATACAGGTACATTTGCCGTCTGGGGGTGGTTTCCTGAGATTGTATTAGCTGTCTGGCATCAGCGTCGATGGCGCCGCATCGTTTGGAAGTGGCAACATAGACTCTGCTAGGTCGGCAAGTGTGTCAGGCGTGAATGGCTTGGCGATAAATTCCTTTACGCCGTATGAGTGGAACAAAAGCTTCGCTGCATCAAAGCTGGCGGACACCTTGACCCCTGACGTCCCAATTACACAGTCTCCGATGCCTTTGCGGGTGATCACTGTTTTGAGTTCAATGAGAAGTTTCTGACCGCTATCGCGATGTTCCTTAAAACTGGGAATATGCAGATCGACGATATAGAAATCGTATGTTCTTGATTGTAATAATGCGATGGCTTCGCTGGAACCAAAGCTGAGATCCACAGTATGACCACGGCTTTCGAATACTTTGCGCCAGCTAGATGCCAGTTCGTAGTCGTCTTCGAGTATCAGAAAATTTGCCAAGTTTCAGCCCTCGCCCAAAGGTCGGTTCAAGACCCAATCTGGATTTCTTACGTCAAAGATCAAGAGTAGCACAAACCGCCTTAAACATCTAACCGTGCCGACCTTCACAATAATAACCGAAAAATTTGGAAAAAGTTGGTTTAGCAACCGGACGCAAGTTATAGCCGAAGAGTGATAAGCTTGCCGATGAATTCCATGGCGTTCAGTGTTGAGGGATCGGCCCGCGTCGGCGTCCGGTGATGTGCGGCGATTAGCCCCCACAGGTTGCCGTCGACGACAATCGGGATCGTGAGCGCGCCAACAACGTTTAGGCTGCGAAGGTAGGTTCGTTCCACCTCGCTTGTCCCACGTAGAACTGACAGCGACAAATCCAAGGGATCCGCGCCTTCCATCTGAATGGGGGGCGTATCTTCGGCATTGATATCGCTGATGAACCTTATCGGTGAATGGAGGTACAGGGCGCGCAAGGGTTCCGGGATGGTATCGGCCGAGGATGTTTGACCGAGCAAGGACGGCATCGCTGGATGGCGGGCTTCGACGATGACTTTACTGTCGCTGTTGGCCAAAAGTTTGTGAACCGTTAGGCGGTCCATCGCCAAAACTCCGCGCAAACGCTCCACCACTTCTTTCCAGAAATCCAGTGGTGCCGCCTGATCCATGGGCACAGTTAGAAACGGTTTGGCCAATTCTAGTGGCGTTTGCCAGCTGTCCCAGGTTGCGGGTTCCGGCAAAAATTCAAGAATTACCTGTTCGGCTCTGCGATGCAGGAACATGTGATAGGTTATATCATGAAGCACAAAGACTGGCAGCACTTCGCGTTTTTGGGCGATGGTGGGGTGCCCCAAGACGTTGGCTATTGTGTGCCGCATGTCTTGGGTCAGGAAGTCGGTTAGCGGCGTGCCAACGATTGATGCGGGGGCGATGTCGAACATCTTACCTGTGGCGGTGCTCGCATGGGTGACAAGATTTAAGGTCACATCTGTTACTAGGATTGCCCCGATGTTTTGGATGCGGTTAGAAGTCGACAAAGCATCCTTGCGCCCTTTTTCCATAGCCTGTTCCATTCGTTCAGACGCCAAGGGTTCATCCAACTCTTGTTTGGGTTGCCAGTGGTTCTGGTCAGTCCGCAAATTTACGCAGAAGGATATCCTGATCTGCTGAAGGTTAGCGGACAACGGAACGGGCGTCCAACTGATACGCCAGAACTAACGGGGCCGGGCAGTTGGTTATCTGATGTGTGTGTATTTATGCAGACAAATGGGCCTGATAGACGAAGCAACGTTTTTTATACTCGGCCATATTTCGGATATAGTTTAGGCGTGCAACATCAAGACTGGACATGCCGTCTGCGACGCGTTTGATGCTTTTTTCGTATCGTTTCATCAGTTCGTCAACGTGGAGCGACGTGCTGGCATCGCGCAGCGAGAGTTCCAATTCATCAAGTTCAAGCATGACAACCCTTCCGTTTTTCCATTCGAAAAATGAAGTTCTTGTTGTGAAGCTAAGGTAGCTGCAATTGAGTCCAAATCAACCTCTAATTGTATTCCATCATGCGACATAATCGCCGGAAGTAATTTGTCAGAGATGTGCGACCAGCGGAGGTTAGAAAGGTTGCCTTTCGTTAATCGGCAGAAAGCATCTGATGGATGATCTCTATCAACTGCTGTGACCCGACCGGTTTTTGAAGAATGGGACCAAGCAATTCTTGATCCTCTTGGTTGGGATTTTCTGCATAGCCAGTCAAGAACATGACCTTGATCGTTGGGTGGGTCCGTTGCACATGCTTTGCCAATTCAAACCCATTCATACCGGGCATTTTGACATCGGTGATGATTAGGTTCGTTTCATGCTCACCTTCTAAATAGGCGATTGCCTCATCCGCGTCGCGTGCGATTTCGATGACAAAACCGGAAGCTTCCAAAACTTCTTTGGTCATCTTAGCGAGAAGGTATTGATCTTCGACCAACAGAATTTCTGCCGCCATACCGGGCTGTACTTTCGCCACCCCCGTGGTGTTGGCCGCCACCGGATCGCTGCGACCTTCTGGCAAGACCAATATTGCTTTGCTTCCGACTCCAAGTGTTGAATTTAGGATCAGTTCCCCGCCGTTGTCGGATGCAAAAATTTGCACCATAGCAAGGCCAAGTCCGGTGCCGTTGCGGTCTTGTTTGGTTGTAAAGAACGGATCGCTACACTTGGCCAATGTTTCCTCTGACATGCCGATGCCATCGTCTGTGACCATGATGCGCACGGTGCCTTGTCCCGGCTCTGTTGTTACACAGATCGTCGCGGCTTCATCCTTTTCGGCGATTGCGTCACTGGCGTTCAGCACAAGGTTCAACACGGCATTCACCAATTGCCCTCGATCACAATGCGCGATGAGGTCTGCACCCACATCAGCCACGTCCAGCGTCACGTTTTCGGCTATTATTGCGGATGCCATTGCGCGCACGTTATCAAGCGCATGGTGTAAAGACACGTCGGAGGCAAAGAGATCGCCTTGGCGGGACAAAGCCACCAAACGGGACGCAAGCTGCGCGCTTTCTTCAATCGTGCTGAGGGCGATGTCGATGTAGGACTGTCCGTCGTCACTTGCGACCTCACTCTTGATCCGTTCCATCGTCATTCTTAGGGTCGAAAGCTGGTTATTAAAGTCATGGGCAATCCCCGCGGCAAGCTGGCCGACGGCGTCGAGCCGATTTGATCGTTCCAGCGCCACGCGTTTGGATTTAAGTTCTTGTTCAAGCTTAGCTTGATGAATAACGCGCGTCACCGCAGTCCAAAGTATCGAAGGGCTGAGCTGGTTCTTAGTAAGGTAGTAGGCAGCCCCTGCAACAAAGGCGTCTGCGGCGGTCTGTTCATTGCCTTGTCCGGTTAGGACAATGATCCGCAAAAGTGGCTGTTCCATACGCATTTTGGTCAGAACATCAAAACCGTCTTCGCCATCCAAACGCAGATCAAGCAGGACACAATCGAAACGTGTTTTCTGCACTTCTGCCAGCCCTTCGGCTCCGCTTTGGCATGACATGATTTGAACGTCAGGTTGCGCCTGGATCAGCACATCGGCGATGAATTCCAAATCATCAGGATTATCGTCTATAAGCAGAATTGAGATCATTCGACACGCGGCAAAACAACAATCTTGAACCAATAATCCTTGAGCCGTGCGATCGCTGACAAGAACCCATCCAGATTGACCGGTTTGACAACATAGCTGTTCGCCCCTGCCTCATAGCAGCGATCGATATCGGATTGATCGTTTGAGCTTGTCATGACGACAATAGGCAAACGTTTGGTCAACGGGTCCGTCTTTATCGTTTCTAACACGTCCCGGCCGTCCATTCCGGGAAGGTTGAGGTCAAGCATCACAAGGGACGGCATCGGGTGATCGGCGCCTTCGTACTTTCCGGTTTTGCGCAAGTATTCCAAAGCGTCATCGCCGTTTTCAAACCAGATCGTTGGATTGGCGATATTGCTGTCTTGGGTCAGTGCTGTAACGCAGGCTTCGTAGTCTTCTGCGCTGTCTTCAATGATCACTATGCTTGCATCATGGTTCATCGCCTTACCTTCCTTCATCCATCCGTGACAGCTCATCCGTTGTTGCCAAGGGCAGTGTCACATAAAAGATTGTTCCGCCGTCGGCGTGCGCCTCAAACTTGACCACGCCGCCGTATTGTTCGACGATTTTTCGCGTGAATGCTAAACCCGATCCGGTTCCCGAGCCAGTGCTTGTTGCGTAATCAGATTCTTTGTTCAGCCGACTGAATATGCGAAAGATCTTTTCGCGGTATCTTTCTTCGATGCCGATCCCATTGTCCCGGACAAAGATTGCATCTTCCAGCACTTCATCCTGCATTTCGACGCGCCGCAAAAAGCCCAGCTCAACACGTTTGACGGGCGAGTCGTTATATTTGATCGCGTTGGTGATCAAATTTTGCAGGACCGTTTTGACGTGAATGCGCTGCGCTTTCAGTGTCGGGATTTCACCAACTTGAATAATCTCACCGTCGGTTTCGTCCAACCATTCCATAAGGTCGGAACGAATACCGTCGATAACCTTGCTTGGCTGGACTGTGACGGGGGAGGAACCGCCGCGCCCAAGGCGGGAAAAGTATAGCAGATCACTGATGAGGTTTTCCATCCGCCCCGTCAGCTCAGCCATTCGCACGGCACGCTTTTTTGCCTTTTCGGGCAGCTCTTCACGCATCAGGAAGTTTGCGTTGATACCGATGCCGCGCAATGGTTCTTTCATGTCGTGGCTGGCGATATACGCGAATTCATCCAGGTCACGGTTTGAACGCTCCAGCTCTTTTACCAGTTTGTCCTGTTCGGCGGCGTAAGCTCTTTCTCGTTCGAGGTCTTCTTTTTGGCGTTCAAACGCTTGGCGTCTTTGCTGCATTCGTTGCCAAACAATGTAGCCAAGTAGAACTAAGAAATTCACACTTAAGATGCCCAAAGCAAGGTTGATACGTAAAGGGGTCCAGAAAACGGGTTCGCCGAAGTACTTTTCCTGCAAAGCCTCATATTCATTAGAGATAAGGTAACCCGGGATCACGGCGTTCAGCCGTTCGCGCACATCCCCTAAACCAACACGCAAACCCGGTGCGCGGGTCGCGACGTAGAAGGGTGGTGTGACTTCTTCAATTTCATCGGCCAGGCCTTGTGCTTCGATCTCTGCTCGCATGGCGTTGGTCGTGAACAAAATGGCGTCAACGGAACCCTCTGCCAAAGCTTGTAAGAGGGCGGAGCGACCGGTGATGACGCTTAGGGTCAAAGCACCGTGGTTTTCCGCTAGACGCCTGCTGGTGTTTACGCTTTCAACACCTACCGTTCGTCCAACCAGACTATCCAAGTTTGAGAGGCCCCCTGCTTTGCCGGCACTGGTATAAATTGAACTGGTGTTTGTAAGTAAGGGAAGCGTGAAATCCATGATTTCACGTCGTTCCGGATTTATCCCGATCTGTGGTAAAACGTCGTAAGTCTGCGCGGTTGGACCGGTGGCGATATCCGCAGTTTCGATTGGGATAAATTCAATAGTCAGCCCTGCAAGCTCTGCGAGGTCGGCGAAAGTTTCCACGCCAAAGCCAGAAAATGTGCCATCAGCGTTCTGGATAGCGTATGGGGGAAAGTGTGTGACACCCGCCTTTAGAACATCGGGTGCACTTTCAGGAATGACGACATTGTGTTTGCTGAACAGCGCCGCAAGTCGACCGTCTGCTTCCATCTGCGACAATGCAAGGTTGATCGGTTCGAGCAGATCTATCCGGCTTTGGTGTATTGCCACATGCCGTCCCGATTGCAGGATCGGTGGGTCGCTAAAGCCAATGCGATAGTCAATCCCGGCTTTGCGGATCGCGGAGTAGACATAAAGTGACGTTGTGGACAGCGCGTCAATCTCGCCCGCCAAAAGGGCAATAAGCGCGTCATTCATGGATTGGAAATTGACCATTTGCGCATCGGGGTACAGCGTGGGGTTAGAACCGGCACCGGGCACAAGCGTGCCGATCCGCAAGCCTTCAAGATTGAATACATCGAAATCATCCAAGTCTGAGGATCGCACGGCTAACGTAACTTCGGCATCGAGGACCTTTTTCGAAAACACGTTTGTATCGTTAAACGGGAGGTCGGTGGATGCTGCAGGCAATAGGATCGACGCACCTGATCGCTGTGCTGCGGCCCAATCAGAAAAATTTTCTACCCGAAAGAACGCCGGCTCAAAACCAATCTCGCGCCCTAGTTCTTGGGCGAGATCAACCATAAATCCTGTCGCTTCGCCATTCTGGCCTGCATAAACCATTGGGTAAAGCGGCGCCCATGCGATGGGCAATTCTGGTCGTGTTTCAACGCCACCGTTTTGCGCAGTTGCGGGCGTCGAAAAAAAGAACAGCGCTATCAGCACCGTCAAGGTCGTTCGCATAAGAGCTTGTGTCGAGCTCACCACCTGATCTGCCTTTTGCAAAGTGTCATTTTCCGATGATTGAACGTATGGTTGGAATGCAATTCCATGATCTTACAATTTGTAGTTGATAAGCGTGTCGATAGCCACGACATTTGCTGATCGCCACTTGAATGCCATTGACGCAAAAGACGGCGATTTTTGACACTTCGTTGCATACGATGCGGGATACCTATGATTTTTGCCCTTTTTGGCGTGCTTTATTACGCTGTTTCAGATAACGGGGTGCGGTAATCGGAAGACAAGACAAAGCCCCACGAGATACGATGCGAATTTTAATTCTAGAAGACTACCCTCCTCTTCAAAAAGAACTCGTGGAACTCGTCGAAGGTCTTGGGCATCAATCCTTAGCGGTTGTCGATGCGACCCAAGCAACTGAACTTTTGCAGACAACACCCGTTGATGCTGTCATTACAGATCTTTTCGTTAAGAAAGATGGAAAATTTCAACCGGATGGCGGACTACTTTTGATCAGTCGCGTGCGCACGAATTTGAATGATCAGCTTCAAATCTCCAAAAACGCCCCGATCTTGGCGATTACCGGCGCTTCGCAGCAATTTTACCGTCATGTTCCACGATCGATCGAGAACTCTTTGGGCGCCGATGCGTGCCTGCGAAAGCCGATTGACCCAATCGATATTGTTGCTTGGATCGAAAGCCTGACGGTTTAGCCTTAGGGGTTTGGCGAGGATCTGTTTTGGAATTAGAATCCGAAACCGCCGCCCATACCCGCACCCACCACCACAGCACCGAACAAGGCTGCTAGGATAAGGCCGATGAACATGTCGCCCGCTCCGCCGTCATCCTCTTCTTCTTCTGGATCTTCGATCACAGTGTTGAGCGTTAGATCCACATTTGCGCTGTCTTCGGCCTGACCATCCGAAACTGTATAGCTCAGGGATGGGTCGGTGCCATTTGATGTAAATTGGATCGCTGATCCGTCACCCACGATCGTCGCGGTGCCGCCCGTCGCTTCGACAGAGGTGATGGTCAATTGCTCATCCTCGCCTAGATCGACGTCAGTGTCATTTTCGAGCACATGCAGAACAACCGTCGCACCGGGGATAAATCCACCGTCGTCATCCTGTGCGACTGGCGCGTCATTAACGGGTGCGACTTCGATCTCGACGTTGGCCTCAGCGCTGCCGCCGTCGTCATCTTCGACGGTATAGGTGATCATATCCGTCCCAAAGAAGTCTGCGTTGGGCGTATAGGCGAGGGTGTAGTCGTCGTTGATCACCACCTCACCGTTGAGCGCGCTTGCGTTTGTGACGAAGAGTTCTCCCTCTTCGGCATCATCATCAATGTCTGTGTCATTGGCCAAAATGTTGATGTCGTCTGAAACCGTGTCTTCGACTGCATCGGCTGTGTCATCATTCGCGACGGGATCGTCGTTCACAGGTTCAACGGTGACCACCACGGTTCCAAGTGCTGCTTGGCCTTCTGGATCTTGGACCTGATACACCACTTCAACGTCGCCAAAGAAGTTCGCAGGCGGTCGATATGTCAGCGAGGTTTCCCCGCTGTTGACCGACACTTGGCCCCGCGATGCGTTTGCGTCGACAATCGTCAGGTCAGACCCTTCTGCATCGGAAATGAGATCACCCAGTTCGATCACAAAGGCATCGGAATCTTCTAGCGCGCTTTCTGTTCCGTCTGCGGCGATGGGCGCATCATTCACAGGATCAACCGTGACAGATACGGTCCCGCTGTCCGACATTGTATCACCAAGCGGACCAGTGCCAGTGATCGTATACGTAAACTCATCCTCACCAGAGAAATTCTCGTCCGGTTGATAGATAAGGGGGCTGATTTCGGCCCCGCTTGATGTTGTGACGGCTTCGCCAAATGTGACGGTGCCGTTTTCGGGTTGGGTATCGATCACGACATCCAGCGTTTGGGCGTTTTCGACATTGGATTCATTGCCGCGGATCAGGTTGACTTGGACGTCGTTGTCTTCATCGATGGTTGGGGTGCGATCAATGGCTTCGACGTTAAAGTCTGTATCCAGAATCTGAACCTGAGACACTGCAGGGTCGGGCGCTCCGATTGCGACGTCGACGGGATTTAGCAGCATAAGATCGGCGAATTCCGCACCTTCGATCCCGTCACCGCCGATCGCGAATATATCAAGACGCACGGTTACTTCGGTTTGACCTGCGAGGAAAATGACGTTTTCAACGGGGAAGGCACCACTGTCGAAATCGGCGGGGGATAGACCATTTGATGCGGCAGGGACGAGCGTGAGCTGAACTGAGGCCGCTTCTGTCGTATCGCCACTGCGTGTTAGCGTGACATCGCGCGTAACGTCGTCGGTTTCCAGAATTCCGGCGCTTAACGTGTCACCCGTGATGCGTACTGTGGTCATGTCCTGTCCCCCATTGGATCAGTATATACTATATCTAGGGTGAAAGACTAAAACTAGTAGATTTTCAAGGGGAATGGGTGTTTGTGAGCGCAATTCCACGCAGGTTTTGAGGTGAGCTTTCCAACGGTCAAAACGCGGCGGGCAGACTGACGTGAACGAGAAAACAAAAGAATAACGCGCTGTTCCCTCAAAAAACCCTTGGATTGCGCGGCCCAAATCGGTTTGCAGATCGCGTCGAAGTTGAAAAGATGGCGGACGTTGCGCACCAAGTGCAAATCCTACATGAGATGTCTAGGATAAGCTGATGACCAAAACGTGTTGTGCCCCTGCCCGCGACTTGTCGCAACGTGCCCGCCCGGATCAAAGGATTGATCCAAGCGGCACGATTGATGTGGCCGTGATCAGCGTGGAAATCCCGGGCGGGACGGCATTGATTGGCACTGATACGCCCGGCATTCAAGACGATGGCGAAAGCCCGCTGCGCCGCAAAGACATTGGTGCGTTCCGTATGGCCCGCACGGTTGTCACCAACGCGCAGTTTCGAGAGTTCATCGAGGCAACTGGATATGTGACAGAGGCGGAAACTTTTGGCTGGTCTTTCGTGTTTTGGGCGCAGGTGCCCGAAACGATCAAACACACACATGCAGTCCCAGATGTGCCGTGGTGGCGTCGTGTCGATGGTGCGACGTGGCGCGCGATCACGGGACCGGGTGGTGCGATTGCGGAGGATTTTCCAGATCACCCGGTTGTGCATGTGTCGTGGCGCGATGCGCAGGCCTATGCCAAATGGGCCGGCGGTCGCCTGCCCACAGAGGCAGAGTGGGAACACGCAGCCCGCGGTGGGCAGGGCGATGTTCCCTATCCGTGGGGGGCAGAGGAACCGGATGAGCAGACCCATCATCCATGCAACATATGGCAGGGCAGGTTTCCAAATGAAAACACAGGGTCCGATGGATACATTACCACAGCCCCGGTTGAGGCCTATGAACCCAACGCTTTTGGCCTTTACAACATGGTTGGCAATGTCTGGGAAATGACGTCCGATGCTTATCGGATCAAGTCCCTCAAGAAACAGGTCAAAGAGCGGCTAAAGTCGATGCAAGGGTTCAAAGTTTTCAAAGGTGGGTCGTTTTTGTGCCATCGCAGCTATTGCTATCGTTATCGGATCGCGGCCCGCAGCGGCAATGCCCCAGACAGCGCCACGACCCATCAGGGGTTTCGCATGGTTTGGGATATTGAGCCAACACAGCAGCAGCCCACATGACAGATCTTTGGGCAGGTCTTTCGCAAGCCTTTTGGATGGTTGTCGGGTTCGATGAACAGCTTTGGGACATCACGCTGCGATCTTTGCGTGTGACGCTGACGGCCCTTGTCATCGGGTCGGCCATCGCACTGCCGCTGGCGGCCCTCTTGGCTGTCAAACGGTTCCGCTGGCGACGTAGTGTTATCGCGGTTTTGAATGCGCTAATGGGTTTGCCACCGGTCGTTGTGGGGTTGATCGTTTATATTCTTTTGTCCCGCTCTGGCCCGTTTGGGGTGCTTGGGCTTTTGTTCACGCCCACTGCGATGATCATCGCCCAAGTCATCATCATTGTTCCGCTGATTGCGAGCATTGCGCACCAGTCACTGCGCGATCTTTGGACGGAATATCATGACCTGCTGATTTCCATGAACGTCAGTCAGGTTCAAAAAATGCGCACGCTTTTGTGGGATGCGCGCCGCGCCTTGCTCACCGCGTCGCTTGCCGGATTTGGCCGCGCCATTGGGGAGGTTGGGGCGATTATGATTGTCGGGGGCAACATTGATCAGGCCACCCGTGTTTTGACGACGGCGATTGCGCTCGAAACCAGTAAAGGGGATTTTGGCCTCGCCCTAGGGCTCGGGTTTATTCTGATTGCTTTGGCGATCGGTGTGAACCTGTTGATCCACTGGTTGAGCCGCACAGAGCAAGAGGGCCGGTGGTGAGCGCTCTGTTCCCCCTGACGGTGAAAGGCGCTGAAACCGCGCGGCGCGGTGTCGTGCTGGTCGGGCCTGTTGATCTGTCGCTAACGGGCGGCGGTGTGAGCGTTGTGATGGGCCCCAATGGGTCGGGCAAAACCAGCCTGCTGCGCCTTTTGCATGGCACCGCGCGTCTGACCGCAGGGTCGATTGATTGGGCCTGTTCGATGGCTGATGCACGCCCGCAGCAAGCGATTGTTTTTCAGCGACCCATCGTTTTGCGTCGCAGTGTTTTGGACAATATCGCCTATCCCTTGCGTACCCGTGGTGTCGCCAAAGCAGTTGCCCGCGCCCAGGCAGAGGATTGGGCGAAAAAGGTCGGGCTGGGCGATATGTTAGCGCGCGCCGCGACGTTTTTGTCGGGGGGAGAGCAGCAAAAGCTGGCGCTTGCGCGTGCCTTGATCACAAAGCCGAAAGTGCTGTTCTTGGATGAGCCTACCGCCGCCTTGGATGGGCGGGCAATGCGCGAGGTCGAAGAGATTTTGATCGCTGCCAAAGCATCAGGAATGCGGCTGATATTGGCCACCCACGATTTTGGGCAGGCGCGGCGCTTGGCCGATGACGTGGTGTTTTTGCTGCACGGACGCGTGCATGAACAGGGTCCCGCCGCTGAGTTCTTTTCACAACCAAAGACGGCGCAAGCACAGGCATTCGTTCGGGGGGATATCGTGGAATGATGCGGGTTTTGTTGTCTATCGTTCTAATATTAGTGGCACCGATGGTTGCGGCGCAGGACCGGGTCAGGATGGCGGTCACGACGTCCTTTCAAAACTCTGGTCTTGCGGATGTTTTGGTGCCCCATATTGCCAAGGACACCGGCCTTGACGTTCAACTGCTGGTCGTGGGGACGGGGCAAGCGTTGCGCCTTGGGCAGGCGGGGGATGTTGATGCGGTTCTGGTGCATGCGCGGGCGGCTGAAGACGCCTTTGTCGCCGCAGGGTACGGAACGCACCGGCGCGAGGTGATGTATAATGATTTTGTGCTAATTGGACCGTCAGATGACCCGGCCAAGTCCGGGGAGGCGCAAACGGCGGTTGAGGCGTTCACCGCCGTTGCAGGGGCGGGGGCGCGTTTTGTCAGTCGTGGCGATGACAGCGGGACGCATCAAAAAGAACGCGGGATTTGGCAGGCGGGCGACTTTGATCCGCTGGATTTTGATTCCTGGTATCTGTCCGTTGGGGCGGGCATGGGTGCGGCGCTGAACACCGCCGTGGGTTTAGGTGCCTACATCCTGTCGGATCGGGCAAGCTGGCTCAACTTTGGCAACAAAGGCGACCTAAGTTTGCTGTTAGCAGGCGACCCTATTTTGTTTAACCAATATACGTTTATCCCCGTCAATCCGGCGTTGCACGATCACGTCAATGCAACGGGCACGGCAGAGCTTGAGGCTTGGCTGACCTCATCGCGCGCGGCGGAATTGATCGATGGTTTTCAAATAGGGGGTGAGGCGCCCTTTACGTTTAACGCCGCGCCGCGCCCTTAAAGTTCGTCGGTGGGTTCAATCGTTTGCAATCGGTCGCGTACGGCAGAGACGGATGAATACGTCGAAACACAGTAAGGCACCAGATAGGTCAGCCCGATTTTGAAGGCCGTCATGGCGTCGATCTGCCCGGTGAACAATTTGTCGCCGTGATTGATGAGGGCGATTATTGTCCCAACCAAGAGGGCGATACGGGTCGATCTTGCCACGACACTGCGATCAAGGGCGATGTCCAGGAAGCTTGGGTCAGTTTCGTTTTTCATAGCGCATCCTTTTTGGCGTGGCTTTGACGGTTTGGTGCGGTCATGGTTTTGTCTGTAGCCGCAACAGCGCAAGTTTGGCGGCTGAACCAATGGCCGCGAATCCCGCGGCCAATGTTGCGTGCCATCCAAAATACCAAAGCTGCCCTGCAAAGGTATCCTCAGCATAGGAGGCGGCGAATTGGGTTTTGCCATAAGTTGCGATGGCAAAAGCGGTAAGTGCCAGCACGATCAACAAGCTGAGTTTCACGGTTGGCCGAAGGAGGGGTAGCAGATAAAAAACCGTTCCAATCGCCGCTCCAACAAGAATGACTTGCGTCGCCCAGAATGGGTGCGCGCCCCATGTTATGGCCGCGTCAAATAGATAGACGACCGCTGTTGAAATCGCGATTGCAAGAATGCCGATCATCATCTTTTGATCTGTCCTTTCAAAGTGGGTTTGGTCCCTGATCCCAAAAGCCGACAGTGTGACAATCACAGAGCCCTTGGGGTTTTTTTGGAGTCAAATTGTCAAGATAAGCTTAGAAGGCCTTTATCAAAAAGACGATCGCTAAGCGACGCAACAAGAGACCAAAGTGACACATCCTTGCATCATTCGTTTAGCCATCACCGGGTCTGTGCGCAAAAAGGCAGCAAAGATAGATGTGCGAAATGATGATGAAACGCCCTATTTCGATCCTGAAAGTTTTAGCGCGTGATATAGGGGATCGCTACGCTTTGCCCCTGAATAATCGTTTGGTTTTCAGCCGATGACAGGTCAGGCAGAGGGAATGAACGCGGTTGTCTATTACCGCAGCGCCCGGTTTCCGTTTGCGGGACAGAGCCTGTCGACCTGTCTTGCGTTTTCCATTATGTAACAATATGTGCTTGGAATTTTGACAGCTTTCGAGTGTGCCGATGGGGAAAGCCGAGACGAATGACCACAACAGACAGAGCCAAGCCATAAGATGGCCGTGACCCTAAAGGACGTTTCAGAACGCGCCGGCGTATCGCGTTCGGCGGTATCGCGCACGTTTACCGAAGGTGCGTCCGTGTCTGAAAAAACGCGTCAAAAGGTTGAACAGGCGGCGGCTGAACTGGGCTATAGCCCCAATGCGCTTGCCTCGTCCCTGACGACGGGGCGCACCAAGCTGATTGGTTTAGTGTCTAACAATTTTCACAACCCTATTTTCCTTGAGGTTTTTGACCTTGTCACCAAGGGTTTGCAGGAACGTGGACTGCGCCCCCTGTTGGTAAATTTGTCCGAGGAAGTGGACCCAGCAAATTCTGTGCGCATGCTGCGTCAGTATTCTGTGGATGGGGTTATTGTGGCCTCATCAACCTTGCCCGTCAGCTTTGCAGAAGCGTTCCAGGACGCTGGTGTTCCGGTTGTGCATTCGTTCGGCCGGCCTGTGCCGCAACCAAAGGTCAGCACCGTTGGGATCGACAATGTTGAAGCAGGCCGGATGGCGGCCAAAACCCTTGTGGCGCGGGGATATCGCTCCATCGCATTTATGGGCGGCCCTTTGACGGCGACAACAACACAAGACCGTTGCGAAGGCTTTGTCCAAGAGATGAAACGCCACCCAAACGTCACCTATTCGATCACCTATGCAGATGCCTATACCTTTGATGCCGGGCGCAAAGAGATGATGCGCCTGATTGCGGCGGGACCTGCGGAGGCGTATTTTTGCGGCGACGATGTTATTTCCATCGGGGCCTTGTCAGCGGCGCAAACTGCCGGGCTATCGGTGCCGGGTGATATTGGGTTGATTGGTTTGAATGATATGGAAATGGCCGGTTGGGCCAACATCAACCTGACGACTATTGGCAATCCGATCCGCGAGATTATTGCGAGCTCTGTCGCCCTTGTGGATTCAATGTTGAACAACTCAGAACATCAGCCTGAGGCGCGGCTTTTGCCGGGTCGGATTGTTGAACGCGGAACGCTGCGCCCGCTGTGACGCGCAACGGTTCGCTGGCCGTGCGCCAGGCGATTGCAGGAATCCGGGGTTAACGCCTTATTCTTATGACAAATCGCGTGTCACAGCCTGTACACAGCGCGTACACAACCGGTGCACAAAAATGCCCCCGATACGCTGATAAACGCAGCGCGCGGTGGAATGATGAATGAAGGGTTATCTTGGCCCAAGCCGCGTAAGACGCCGACAGAGACCCCACAAAGAGTAAAGGCTTGGCCCAACATAGACCAAGCCTTACAAAATTCTGGCTGCCCAAAACTTGGGATACTCTTCAAAGGACACACACACAAAACAATGTCACTTATAACACAGAAACCAGCCTTACATTTTAAACGAACAAGCCAACCAAACAAACACTTAGGTTCGAACTTGCATCACTCTTTACACCTCCAACTTACAGATGTTGGGTACGGTCCTTTTAGGTGACTTATACGTCAATATTCCCAAATATGAGGAGTCTCAGTCCAAGTTTTGCACAATGGTTTGATCGTGGCTGAAGTGATGCAGAGCGGGAAACAGTCATTGGATTTGCGTGGTGACAAAGAATCAAAGTTGCCGTTGGTCAGTGCGCCAGTGCTAGGGTAACAGGGGTGCGCTGGGGCGGTCCTTGCTGTTTGAAGTTGAAAGCTAGATCACCTGATGCCTGATCCGTGTTTGAAGATGGTCCTTGTGACGCCTGAAATTCCCTACAATACGGGCGCGATTGGGCGGACCTGTGTGGCGCTGGGATTGGAGCTGATTTTGATCCGCCCCTATGGG
>CAKZVL010000173.1 GCA_937922155.1 uncultured Paracoccaceae bacterium
CATTTGCGAAAGGCACGCTGTCGCGGTTTTGCGATTGGGAGATCACTGCCTTTAGGTCGTCAACATTGCAGTCATCGGCGTTGAAATACGCCGGTTGCATCACAGCTTGGTCTTTCATCGGTGTTCCCCTGTCGTTTTAACGAACGAGCAGGAGACGTCCTGTCGCTGCAAGGACCAGAACGCAGAGCAGCGACTTTGTCCAGAGGTCTAGCGTGCCGTCGATGAGGGCGGCGTGTATAACGGTGCTGATGGCGATCAAGGCGGCAAGGGTCGTATGACCGCGTCGCCAGCTGCGTGGGCGGAATCGTTTGCGACATAAGGCGAGAAGCGCTGTGGCAAAGACGACCCACATGGCCACAACGCCCCAGATGGAAAAGGGCGTGGGAGAGGCGAGCAAGAGCGCGTCGATCACATCCGGTGGGCTGGTGATCCAGAGACCCACGACATGCACCACGATAGCCAGAACCAAAAGTCCGCCTGCCCAGCGATGAATGCGCCGCCAACGCGGGGTCGATAAACCGGGCAACAAACCACCCGCAAGCAGAGGTTGGATCAGGAGCAGGGACATTGCGACGATCCCGGCAAAGCTCGCCGCGATGTAGATGGGATCGCGCCATGCCAGCAGGGGGCTTGTGCTGGCTACCAAAAGCGGAAGGATGATTGCCAGCGCAGCGGCGGCCCAGATCAGGATTGCGCGCGGGCTGTCCATTTCTTTGCCTTTAGGCCGGTTCCAGAACGAAATGGGCCTCAAGGCTTGTGTCGCTGGAACGCGACATCACGGGGCGCAAGAACACGGTCTTAAAGTCGGCGCTGTCGTAAGCAAGGTGCCCATGCGCTTGACCAAACGCCGGGACGATTTGGGGCATTTCCAAGCGGAACTCTCCGTTCGTGTCGGTTAGTGTCGCGCCGTGGCTGTGGGGGTCACGTTCGTGACCTTCGGTGGTGTGGGCCCAGATTTGGATTCGTTGCCCTGCCAGTGGAACACCATCACCCGCACGACGCACGGTGCCGACCATCCAAAAGCCGCCGCCGCCGATTTTGTCAACGATGGGTGCGCCGGGGCGATAGTTGTTGGCCCCGCCACGCATTGTCGCGGTTGGTTTAAAGGATTGCGCGCGTGCAGGCGTGATTAGGCCAGCGGTCATTACCGCGGCCCCTGTGGCGATGAGCGTTCTGCGGTTGAAACGTCTGGATTGCATCA
Source organism: uncultured Paracoccaceae bacterium (assembly GCA_937922155.1). Lineage (GTDB taxonomy): Bacteria > Pseudomonadota > Alphaproteobacteria > Rhodobacterales > Rhodobacteraceae > Cognatiyoonia. The sequence goes on from CAKZVL010000173.1 coordinate 1,202, forward strand.
AGAGGCCTCTTGTCTGGATACGCCTTAGGATAGTGGTTTTCTGCTTTGGATCAAACCACGCGCACGGCTTCGTGATAGGGCTTGGGCCCACAATTGGGCGCGAAGTCGCGCTTTTAGTACATCGTCTTTTGGTATTCATCCTCAAGACTTGCATCTAGTTTTCTCAGCTCTTCAAGGTCATCAGGTGCGCCAGTGGTTTGATCCAGGACAATATTAATCAAGGACGGCATGCTTTTCCGGTCTTGGCGTTGGTTTGGATCCCACAGCTTTGCGCGTCGAAATGCCTTGGCGCAGTGAATGAATACTTCGTTGACTGTCACGACAATGGCAACTTTCGGAGTCCGGTCGTTCACGGCCAGTTGGTCAAGCAAAACAGGGTCGGTCGAAATTTTTGCGGTTCCGTTTACACGTATCGTTTCGTCAAATCCTGGCACGATAAACAACAGGCCGACCACAGGATGCGATAAGATGTTGGACAAGCTATCCAGTCGATTATTGCCGGGTCGGTCAGGAATGAGCAGCGTTTTGTCATTCAAAACTTTGACGAACCCACATGGGTCGCCGCGCGGGCTGACATCGGCGGACCCGTCCGTTGATTGGGTGCCGATGCACAAAAATGGCGAACGTGCGATGAAGTCGATCGCATGTTTGTCGAGATGGTTAAGGCATTTATCAATTGCAATAGAATGGGTCGCAGGAAACAACGCCCGAAGTGCGTCCTCATCTTTCACGATGAAATTCGGATCCAGCTTTGTTTCCTGCACCATTTTATCTGTCCTTGGTTTCAAAGGTACCTATTCACCAAATTCTCAAGCCGTTCTTGGCGTCCCGATTGCGGTTTTGGGTTGATATTGTTGTGGCGGACCATGTCTGTGATGCTGTTCAGATCAGAGGCCAATAGTGACTTTCCACCGGGGCTGTCCCAGCCTGCATAACGCGCCTCCCGCGCGGCCTCTAGTTTGCCGTCTTCAAGCATGGCGGCGGCTGCTTTCAGGCCCGCGGCACAGGCATCCATGCCGCCCACATGCGCAAGGATCAGGTCTTCGGGATCGAGCGACTGGCGACGCAGTTTCGCGTCAAAGTTCGTCCCACCCGTTGTGAAGCCCCCCGCGCGCAGAACCTCGTAATACGCCAGTGCCATTTCGGGGACGTTGTTGGGAAACTGGTCGGTGTCCCATCCAGACTGGTAATCGTTGCGGTTCATATCAATCGATCCAAAGATGCCCAACTCGCGCGCTAAGGCCAATTCATGTTCAAACGAATGTCCTGCCAAAATTGCATGGCCCTGTTCAATGTTCACTTGCACTTCGCCCTCAAGACCAAAGTCCTTAAGGAACCCATATACCGTAGCAACATCGTAGTCGTACTGATGCTTCGTCGGCTCTTGCGGCTTTGGTTCAATTAGGATCGCGCCTTTGAACCCCATCTTGTGTTTATAATCGACAACCATTTGCAACATGGCACCCGCTTGGGCACGCTCGCGGCCCATGTCAGTGTTCAGCAGTGTCTCATAGCCTTCGCGACCACCCCAAAGCACGTAATTCTCACCACCCAGCTTCATCGTCGCATCCATGCAAGTTTTGATCGTCGCCGCAGAGAACGCAAAGACGTCCGGGTCAGGGTTTGTCGCTGCCCCGGACATGAAACGCTTGTGCGAAAACAGGTTCGCGGTGCCCCACAGTAGCTGAACGCCGGTCTCGTCCATCTTTTGGGCAAAGTAGTCGACCATCGTCGCGAGGTTGTTGGTGTTCTCGGCAAAGTCGGCGCCTTCGGGTCGCACATCCGCGTCGTGAAAACAGAAATACGGCACACCCAAGATCTGGAACATTTCGAACGCTACATCGGCCTTCAGTTTGGCCAGTTCCATCGTGTCACCGAACCACGGACGGTCCAGCGTCTGTCCGCCGAACGGGTCACTGCCGGGCCATGCAAACGAATGCCAATAGGCGGCGGCAAAGCGCAGATGATCCTTGAGAGGCTTGCCCATGACCACTTCGTTAGGGTTGTAGTGACGGAACGCAAAATCGTTGTCGCTGTCAGGCCCTTCGTATTTGATGGCGGGAATACCTTTGAAAAAATCAGCCATGTTATAGGTCCTTTAGAACGGTGTATGCTGCGCGGTAGCGCGCGTGTGATGTGGCAAATGCGGGGGCCAAATCGGTGTCTGGCAAAATCGTCTTGGCGATGGGCGGCGTGGTTGCGATCTCGACGCCGGCACCAGTCTTGGCCATTATCGCAAGGCGCGCGGCCCCAAGAGCTGCACCAAAGTCGCCAGCCTCCGGCACCATTAGTGGAATGCCTAGCGTCGTGGCGATAACTTGCAGCCAATAGTCGGACTTGGCCCCTCCACCTATGGCCAGCGCGTTTTCAATCTGCGTCCCCGTCGACTGCAAAGCTATCTGGCAATCGGCAAAAGCAAACGCCACGCCTTCCAACACAGCACGGGCCGCCTCTGTCGGGTCGGTTGCATTATCAAGATGCAAGAATTGCCCGCGCATGGCGGCGTTGTTATGCGGCGTGCGCTCTCCGCCCAGATAGGGTAGGAACAATGTGCGCGCTGGAGCCTGAAGCGCGCCAAGATCGCGCGTCAGATCAGCCGCACTTTGCCCCGTCAGACGCGACAACCATTGTAGCGCATCAGTCGCAGCGAGGATCACACCCATCTGGTGCCAAGTATCGGGCACCGCGTGGCAAAACGTATGCACGGCACTTTTCGCATCCGGCTGATAAGCATCAGAAGCCGCGAATAAAACACCCGAGGTGCCTAGCGACACAAACGCATCGCCCTTATTGACGACGCCTGCGCCAATGGCACTGGCCGCATTGTCACCACCGCCGCCCGCGACGACAACACCCTTGGGCAGGCCCAGTTCGCCAGCAAGCGTATCGCGTAACATGCCCGAAACTGCGGACCCTTCCACAAGGCGCGGCATGTGGCTGCGATCTAGATTTGTAGCGGCCAACAGATCATCCGACCAATCGCGCTTGTCCACATCAAGCCAGCTTGTGCCTGCGGCGTCCGACATCTCGGCCACGTGGTCGCCCGTCAATCTCTGTCTTAGGAAATCCTTGGGCAAAAGAACCTTGGCCAGTTTGGCAAAGACCTCAGGTTCGTGGTTCTTGACCCACGCCACTTTGGGCGCAGTAAACCCGGGAAAGACGATATTGCCGGTCAGTGCGCGAAATTGTGGATCAGCATCAAGGGCTGCGGCTTCGAGGGCGGACCGCGTGTCGTTCCACAAAATGCAAGGGCGCAAGACTTGGTCCGTCGCATCCAGCAATGTCGCCCCATGCATGTGCCCAGACATGCCAATAGCTTGTACACCCGAGATATCCGCCTGCGCGCCCAATGCAATGATCGCGGCTTTCGTCGCGTCAAACCATTGTTCGGGATCTTGTTCGGACCATCCGGGGTGGGGGCGCGCGACTGTCAATGGCACGGTATGCTCTGCCAGGACACGCTGTGCATCGTCGATTAATATCGCCTTTAGCGATGACGTCCCAAGATCAAGTCCGATAAACGTCATGCAGCTTCTTTCGGGTTTTTACCCAGAATGATCATCGACAAGATGTCATCTTCGGTCACGTCCTCTACGCGTTCCGTGCCAACCATCTGGCCGTTCTTCATCACGGACACGCGGTCGCAGAGTTCCATCATTTCGCGGGTGTCGTGACTGATGAGGAAGATACCAAGACCTTGCTTTTTGAGCTCACCAATCAGTTCTGCCACCATGGCGGTTTCATGCACACCAAGAGCCGCCGTGGGTTCATCCATAATCAGGATTTTGGCGTTGAAATAGACCGCGCGCGCAATGGCGACAGACTGACGTTGACCACCTGACAAGGCCGACACAGGTTCCTTTAGTTTCTTGAAATTGGGGTTGAGCCGCGCCATGATTTTGCGCGTTTCAGCCTCCATCTGGCTGTCATCAACAAAACCAAAGGATGTTGTCAATTCGCGTCCCAGAAAAAGATTGGACGCCGCATCTAGATTATCGGCCAGCGCGAGCGTCTGGTAGATCGTTTCAATGTTATAGTCGCGGCTGTCGCGTGGTGAATTGATTGTGGCTTTGTTGCCTTCGATCCAGATTTCACCGCTATCCATTTTGTAGGCGCCCGACAGCATCTTGATCAGCGTGGATTTGCCAGCGCCGTTGTGACCCAAAAGGCCGACAACTTCGCCCGCATGCAATTCGATACTGACATTATCGACTGCGCGGACACCGCCGAACGCAATAGAGACGTTTTTCATTTCAGCCAAAGGTGCAGTCATTATTTTGCTCCTACGCGCTTGCGATATTGGATGTCGATCCAAACAGCGAGGACAAGAACCGCGCCGACGACGATGTTTTGGTAAGGCGCGTCAACGCCGACCATGGCCATACCTGATTGCAGGGACTGCATGATCAAAGCGCCGATAATCGCACCGTAAATTGTGCCAAGACCACCAGAAAGGGCTGTACCGCCGATGACCGCTGCCGCGATAACACGCAGTTCGTCCAGCGTGCCGATGTCGTTGGTGTGATACCCAAGGCGCGCAGAGGCGACGACGCCAGCAATCGCTGATAGCACGCCGACCATGGCAAAGATTTTCACTGTCAATAGACGTGTGTTGATGCCGGATAATTCTGCTGCGTCAGGGTTGCCGCCCGTTGCAAATATATAGCGCCCAAGGCGTGTGCGTAGCGCGATAACTGTCATGATGATGGCCACTGCGATCAGCACAAGCACAGAGTAGGGCAGGCCGTATGCTGCAACGCAACCTTCGGCGGTTTCGCAGCCATACAGGGATGGGTTCCGAGCGATTACGCGATCAGGCACGGTGTATGCGTTTAGGATCGCGATGAACCCAAGGATTGCAGCAGCAACCAGACCCATCATCAACGCTTCGGCCCATGCGGGTTTCACTGGGAAGCCATGCTTTTGTTTGTTGCGACGCCCTGACCAGAGCGCCAGCAAGGATGCCGCGGTGGCAGCGATGCCGATCACCCAGCTCCACGTGGCGCCCATAGTGCCGCTGATGCCGCCAAAGAGGATGAAAGTTTGATCGAGCGGCCCGATGGTGGCCCCGTCGGTGAGATGCCAGCCAACGTTGCGCCAGATAAGAAGCCCGCCGAGTGTCACGATAAAGGCTGGGATCGCTTGGTAGCCGATCAACCAACCCTGAAGGCCGCCGATGACAGCGCCAGTGATCAGCCCAACAGCGATGGTGATCCATGGGATGAGTGGGTGACCCAGTTCCATCCCGAATATTTCGGGGAGCCAAGCCGTTTGCGTCATTCCCATCACCGCTGTGCAGGTCGCAAGCAATGCGCCGACGGATAGGTCGATGTGGCGCGTGACGATCACAAAGACCATGCCAGTTGCCATGATCGCAACTGAAACGGTTTGGATTGTAAGGTTAAAGATGTTGCGTGGGGTTAGAAACCGCCCATCCGTGAGCAAGTTGAAGACGATACACACCAAGAGGAACGCACCAATCATTCCCAGCAAGCGCGTATCAATTTCTAGCGATTTTAGGAAAGGGCGCTTTTGCGCGTTCGGGGTGTCGGACATGGGATTGCTCCATCACGATGGCAGGTACACGTTTGGTTCACCTTGCCCTAAGGGGCGGCGATCTCAAAGGTGTGAAATTTCGATAAAATTGTAGATTTGGAAACCCGGCTATGTGTGTGCTAGCCGGGCTTCCAGGGAGGTATTAGTTACAAGGTGCTGGGCCGTTTACGACGCCTTGGCACAAACTTTCGACCGAAATCCAACCTGCATCTGTGACTGCAGACAGGTTGTCAGCTGTGATTGGCATTGGAGCCAAGAACAATGACGTCATGTCTGTACCTGCAGGTGATGTCCAAGAATCGGAACCAACAACAGATGCCATTGGTGCACCTGACGCCATTGCAACCGCAACCTGACCAGCCGCGTAACCAAGGTCACGTGCGTCCTTCCAGACAGAAACTGTCTGTGTGCCCAATGCGACGCGGTTCAGCGCAGCGTGGTCACCGTCCTGACCGGATACTGGAATACCTTCCATGCCTTGTGCAGTCAAAGCTGCAACAACGCCGCCAGCAGTCCCGTCGTTAGATGCAACAACGGCATCAACCATGTTGTCGTTCGCTGTCAGGATTTGTTCCATGTTGCGTTGTGCGTTCGCAGGCAACCAACCGTCTGTGTAAGCTTCATCAACGATTGTGATCGCGCCACTATCAATGGCGGCTTGCAGGACTTCCTGCTGACCACCGCGCAGGAAGTCTGCGTTTGGATCGGTTGGTGAGCCTTTGATCATGACATATTTGCCAGTTGGCTGAGCTGCAAAAACTGCACGTGCTTGCATGCGACCGACTTCTACATTGTCGAATGTCAGATAGAACGTGCGCGAGTCTTCGATCAGTCGATCATATGCGACAACAGGGATGCCTTCGGCGTCTGCAGCATCAACTGCGGGACCGATGGCTGCTGAGTCTTGTGCCAGAATGATCAAGGCATCGACGCCTTGTGCGATCAAGCTTTCGACGTCGGACAATTGTTTGCTGGATGACGACTGCGCGTCGGCTGACACATAAGTTGCACCAGCGGCTTCCAAAGCAGCCTTGATAGCCGCCTCGTCAGTTTTCCAACGCTCTTCTTGGAAATTTGACCAGCTGACGCCGACTGTGACGCCATGACCATCTGCAAACGCAGTCGATCCAAAACCAGCAGCAGCGACGGCCGCGGCAACGATAAATTTGTTCATTTTGTTATTCCTCCCAGAATGGACCCTCGGCAGCTAAGCCAAAAGACGAGTCGGGTGACTCTGTTCCAAACTTGTACCATTAATTTTAGTCTGTAAAATAAGAAAAGCAAAATGTTGCAATTTTTGAGGATTTCTCTTTCAAAATGGCCCTGTCTGGGCCAGCATCATGTAAAAAGGTCGCAATTCGAAAGCTTTAAATTTAGATGCTGAACAAAATACAGGCCATCACGAATGAAGAGAATCAGCCCAGCGGCTGTGGCCCACTTTTGAGTTCGAACAGCGGGATCGAAGTACCTTTAAGGCGGCAAGTCTTTGAACATGTTCGCGCCCATGGACGCGCAACGCGGACGGCAATTACACAAGCACTCGACATCAGCGCAGGCAGTGTCACGACCTTAACCGCTGATCTTATTGCGAAGGGTATATTGCGAGAGGTTGATGAAACCGCAAGAGAAATGGCTCGTGGGCGCCCTCGCATTGCGCTTGAAGTTGTGCCTGAGGCAGCCTACTTGATTGGTATCAAATTGTCATTCAATCAACATTCGGCCATTCTGTCGGACTTTGCTGGAAATGTCGTGGCAACGGCTGTTTTGCAATCCAACGAAAATCGCCGCTCGACTGCACAGATGCTTTCAGAAACTGAGGCGTTGATTAACAAGGTTTGCGCCAACGGCGAAAAAACCATTGATGATATTAAGGCGGTGGGGATCGGATTACCTGGTATCGTCAACCATAGCAGCGGGTCGATCACATGGTCATCCTTGCTCAAAGATCGTGACCAGAACTTGCAGGCGGCGTTCGTGGAGAAATTCGACATGCCACTTTTGCTAGACAACGATACCAATATGCTGACGCTGGCGGAATTGTGGTTTGGCATTGGGCGCGACATGACTGACTTTGCCGTCGTCACGATCGAAGACGGCGTTGGAATGGGTCTTGTCGTGAATAATCAGCTTTACCGTGGGACCCACGGGATGGGTCTGGAATTAGGTCATACAAAAGTTCAGCTTGATGGGGCGCTGTGTGCGTGTGGCCAGCGCGGATGTCTTGAGGCCTATCTTGCTGACTACGCCCTGACACGAGAAGCCGCGACAGCATTAGATCAAGATAAAGCTGACTTAAAATCTTCCAAAGAGCTGTTGGATATTTTGTTCCAACAGGCGAAAGCAGGCAATTCTGGAGCTGAGGCGATTTTTAGGCGTGCGGGCCGTTTTTTGTCTGTTGGCCTATCAAATGTGGTCCAGCTTTTTGACCCACCGTTGATCATTTTGTCTGGTAAGCGGATGCAACAAAATTATATGTACGCCGATACGGTCTTTGCAGAGATGCAAAAGCTGACGCTGTCGGACAACAGAGATCCGTGCAAAATTGCCGTTCATGCTTGGGATGATTTGGTTTGGGCGCGTGGCGCGACTGTTCCAGTGCTGTCTGCGATAACGGCGGCGATGATAGATGGGCCAGAGGCATTAGACCGTTGAAATTTTTTGCTTTGATCGGGTTGATCGGCGTGTCGCCAGCATATGGTGATCCGCTATTTCAGGATATGTCAGCCAATCTGCCCAAGCATGTGTATGATGGCGGGTGGGAACACTTTGTTGGCGGCGGGCTAGCGGTGTTTGATTGCAACGGCGACAGCCTGCCCGATGTTTTTGCCGCAGGTGGGAAGAACCCTGCGCTGATGTTGCGCAATGACGGCGACTTTCGTTTTAGCTCTGTTGATATTCCGGCGCTGACTGGCGTTGTTGGGGCTTATCCGATTGATCTTGATGCGGATGGCCTGCTTGATTTATTCGTTTTGCGTGTCGGCCAAAACCGCCTCCTGAAAGGGACGCGCGATTGCGGTTTTCAAGATGCAACCGCCCAAATGGGCATTCCGCCCGATGATGGTTGGAGCACAGCCTTCACCGCGTGGTGGGAAGCGGGCGAGGCGCGCCCGACCTTGGCCATCGGAAATTATGTTGACCGCAGCGATCCAGAGGGCCCGTTCGAGGCCTGCGATGACAATGTCATACTGCGTCCTGCGCAAAGTGGTTACATACAACACACCCTAGCACCTGGTTACTGCCCACTTTCCATCCTTGCGGCCCGTGATGCGCGTGGGCGCCCAACACTTCGCCTGTCAAACGACCGCCACTATTACATTACAGATGGCCATGAACAAATGTGGGACATCGCCGAGCGTCGCTTTTTGGATGCGGCCGACGGTTGGAAAAACATAGCACTTTGGGGCATGGGCATCGCCAGCCGAGACCTGAACGGCGACGGGTTGGACGAGGTTATGATGACCTCTATGGGCGATCAACTGCTCCAATTTGCACAGGCAGATGGCACTTATGTTGCTGCTGATTATGCACTTGGGACCTATGCGCAACGCCCGCACATCGGTGATGAGGGGCGCCCTTCGACGGGGTGGCATGCCGAATTTGGCGATGTCGATAATGACGCCGACGCGGACTTGTTCATCGCCAAGGGCAACGTCGATCAGATGCCCGGCATGGCAACGCGTGACCCCAACAACCTGCTGGTTCAAAACGATGATGGCACCTTTACTGAAGCGTCGGTTCACGCAGGTATCGCGTCAACGGATCGGTCGCGCGGTGCGGCAATGGCTGATTTCGACGGCGACGGCCGACTTGATCTGATCGTATCCAATCGCCGCGCACCGCTGGAACTCTATCGTAATGTAACACCGGACACAGGAAACTGGGTGACAATCGCCTTGCGGGGATCAGGCGGAAACCGCGACGCGATCGGGGCGATAATCACGGTGCAATCAGGGACGACAACGCAAGTTGTGCAACACGTCATCGGTGGCGGCCACGCAGGGGGCCAGTTGTTACCACGCCACTTTGGTATTCGCGCGGCACACCATGCGACGTTTCACGTCCAATGGCCTGACGGCACGATATCCAAGGGCACCGTCGCTGCGGGACAAAACGCGCTTGTCACGAAACCTTAGTCATGGCTTGGCACGGGCAATCCGCTTGGCACTGTGCTTGGGCTGCCTAACCGTCCCGTCTTGCTGATCGGATCGGTAAGGCTGTGTAAGAATGCGACAAGGTCGGCAACATCCGCCGGCGATAGCGCAACGGGACGCGCCCTGACCGCGTCTGAGATGGCTTTGATCTGGGCAGGATCATCTAACACCGCAAAATCATCGCCCTCAAAAGCCGGCAAAACGGCCTGCGTGCGGTCAAAACGCGCCAAGCTTTTTGCGGGTTCAGCATGATCCCTGACAAACTGTGCCAAATCCTTGTGCGCGCCCGCGTGTCCATAAGGCGCTGTTAGTGCGACATTGCGCAATGAAGGCGTTCGGAACGCGTAGTTATCGGAGATCTGGCCAGTCACACGAAAACGGCCTTCGTCGCGTTGATGGTTTTCGAAAGTAGCCGATTTTCCAGGACCGATTTGAGGTGCCGCCATGGCATGAAACTGGTGATCGGTCAGGAAAGGGCCAGAATGGCAATCCGCGCATTGGCCTTTCCCATAAAAGACGTCCAATCCGCGTGCGGCTCCTCCCGTGAGGGGGCTATCGCCGCGCAAATGTGCATCAAATGGCGACGTGTCCGACCGCCATTCATATTCAACAAACGCGGCAATTGCATTGGAGATATCTGTAAAGGCGATATCATCTGCCATGCTGATATGCGGGTATACTGTGGCAAACTGGTCGGCATAGGCATCAATGGCAGCCACGCGACGCGCCAAGACGTCCCATGCGCCGCCGTTCCTCGTGATCCGTCCTTGGCGCACCAATCGTGCGACGTCGTTTTCGCGGTGAGAGCCGGCCATTTCATCACGACTGAGCACCGGAAACATAGTTTGGGCAGACAGAATGGACGCAAAACCCTGGACCATATCCCCGTCCATCGGCGTCCGTATCCCGTTTGGTGAAGCGGCATCCGCCTCCAGCCTTCCGTCATGGAATAGAACCGTGAATTCGCGCGCGCCAAGATTGAAAAGCGCCGGGGAGTTTCGTGGTATTCTCTCTTCCGGCATGTTGGCAGGGTCGGGCAAGCGGTCAGGGCCAAGGCCAACCGCCCCGTCGCCGAAAGACAGTGATACGCCATCAGACGTTCCAAATGATGGATGATGACAGGTTGCGCATGCCGTTTCACGGTTCCCCGACAAAATGGGGTCGTAAAACAACAGCTGACCCAACTTTGCTTCGTTGAAGTCAACGGGCGAATATGCGGCATCTGTCACAGGTTGCAGCTGTTGGGCCAACATCGGTGACCCTAGGACCAACACAACACCTGCAACTAAAGACTTTAGCATTTTCTTATGACTTCCGCGGGCCGAGGGGTGAAACCACGTTTTTGGTGTTACGTTCAGTTTCGCTAGAGTTTTGTGATCTATAGCATTTCTTTGGCTCACGATAATGACCGATAAATGTAACCACAACAAACAATCCCTCACGGACGTTCGTTTAAGGTTCAGATTTGCCAACGTATAGAGTTCGAAAAATTCTTAATCGACAGCGAGTTCAAACCCCTGAAAACTGAACGACCTTCAAACAAATGAAGAGTTATGCTGAATTTTCCAGGGAGGCTGGTCGATTTGGCAAAATGCTTCCATCAGGGGTTTTGATTTTGTTGAGTTTTTTCTCTGACTTTCTGTTCCACGATTGCCATCTCTTCCACTAATTCAGCATAATTCTTCCACTGGAAGCTCAAAAAAAGAGGGCCACGAATGGCGCGGCCCTCAAAAAATTTGGGAGGTGCTAGCGAACGTTCTGATTGAGGAGCGCAAGAACGTGACCTGCTCCCCATTGAGTCCGCTAATTTAGGTTAGCTCTGTTC
>CAKZVL010000174.1 GCA_937922155.1 uncultured Paracoccaceae bacterium
TATGATCGCTACCTCTGCCGGATGGAAGAAATGCGCCAATCCACATCCATCATCCGCCAAGCCTGCGAAAAGCTGCGCAATGAGCCGGGCGATGTGATGGCGCGGGGCAAGATGACGCCGCCAAGCCGGAGCGACATGAAAACCTCGATGGAAAGCCTGATCCACCACTTTAAGCTATATACCGAAGGGTTCCACGTGCCTGCTGGTGAAGTTTACGCTGCTGTTGAAGCGCCCAAGGGTGAGTTTGGTGTTTATCTGGTCGCGGATGGGTCCAACAAACCGTACCGCAGCAAAATTCGCGCGCCGGGGTATTTGCATTTGCAAGCGATGGATCACATCACCGTTGGGCACCAGCTGGCGGATGTTGCTGCGATCATTGGGACGATGGACGTTGTGTTCGGAGAAATTGACCGATGATCCGGGTTGCCCTTGTGGCCGGTTTTTTGTCGATGGGGCAGGCGGCGGTTGCGCAGTCTTTGCCCGCGTTTGATGCGTCGGCGCGTTTTGAGGTTCAGCAGGTCCTTGGGCGCGATACAGCGTTGGTTGCGCAAGGTCAGACGCAGTTTAAGTGCATCTGGGATGATAGCACGGCGACAACCGCTGGCGCATTCGTTGAGGTGCGCGGCTGTGTGCCGATTGTTGCGAAAGCAGAGCCGGTTATTGCCGACGTCACCGATCCGTTTTTGGCCAAGTCGTTGATCGTGGCGGCCAGCGATGAGATGATGAGTGATGGTTTTGTTGCCGCGATGAAGGCTGTAAATTGCGTGCTGGACATGAACAGGTATGAGGCGAACCGCGAAGCGTTTGCCGGGCCGATTTTGAAGACGCTGGGCATTGACGAACGGCTTGCTGGCGATGTGGTGGATGATGTTGATCGCCGCTTAGAAGGTATCTTGGCCGCGCTTGGGGATGATGTCGAATTGGATCGTTCTGCTGGTGAATTGCGCCTCGTGCGTGGCTGTAATTGAAACGAACTGCGTGGAAAACGCGCGTTGGAAATGAGGTTTGATATGAAGCGTATCGTTCTTTTGGCTGCAATGACTGCATTGGCGGCTTGCGAAGGTGGGTTTTCTATCCCTGATTTTCGCGGCAGCGGCGGTGATGATCGTGGCACGTTCCGTCCTGACCCGGTTGCGAGTGATCCTGTTGAACTGCCCGCGCCGCTGGTTGCCAAAGAACGTCTTGTCGCCGCTATTGAAGCCAACGGATGTGTTTTCAGCACCGCGACGGCTACGGCCATTTTGAGCACCGCGGCTGTTGGCACCGATGAGCTGGGTGGTCTTATGACTGAGCTGGAAGCAGAAGGTCGTATCGTTTCAGAAGGGAGCGACGCGCTGCGTATCGTTTCCCCAACCTGTACCGCTTAATCGGGAACTGAATTTATGCTGCGCCGACTACATCACGACCAACCGTCAAGCTTTGCCTTTACGCCTGCGAACCAGAAATGGGCAGAAGCACAGATCACTAAGTATCCTGAGGGGCGTCAGGCCTCTGCGATTATTCCGCTGTTGTGGCGTGCGCAGGAACAAGAGGGCTGGTTGACCCGCCCTGCGATTGAGCATGTTTCTGCGATGTTGGATATGGCCTATATTCGTGGGCTTGAGGTTGCGTCGTTTTATTTCATGTTCCAGTTGCAGCCGGTTGGGTCCGTGGCGAACATTCAGATTTGTGGAACGCTGTCCTGCATGATTTGTGGGGCCGAAGATCTTGTCGCGGTTTGTAAGGAGAAGATTGCTGAAAAACCGCATACGTTGTCGGCTGATGGTAAGTTTTCGTGGGAAGAGGTTGAGTGTCTGGGCGCATGTGCCAATGCTCCGATGGCCCAGATCGGCAAAGATTATTACGAAGACCTGACTACGGAGCGTCTATCTGAAATTATTGATGAGCTGGCATCCGGCAAAGTTCCGACACCGGGGCCGCAGAATGGTCGTTACGCCGCTGAGCCTGCATCTGGATTGACCAGCTTGACGGATTTTGAAAGTGGCAAGACCCGTTTCAATGCCTCTGTCGCGCTTGCGTCGAATCTAGGTGATACGGTGAAGCGGATTGACGGCACTGAGGTACCTTTGTTGGCACCTTGGCAGGGTGGGGCGGTCAAGGCCAAACCAGCGGCCAAGAAGGCAGCACCTGCCAAGAAGAAGGCGCCAGCAGCGAAGGCGACGCCGGCCAAAACTACGGCAAAGAAGGCGCCTGCGAAGAAAGCAGCACCGGAGAAAGCGCCAGTAAAGAAAGCGGCCCCGGCGGCGAAAGCAGCACCGGCGAAAAAAGCCGCGCCCAAAGCCAGTGCGAAATCGACAAAGGCCACGGGTGACAAAAAGCCACGTACCATGAGTGCGCCGCGCAAGTCTGGTGCGGATGATCTGCAATTGATCACGGGGGTCGGTCCAAAGCTTGAGGGTGTGTTGAATGACCTTGGGTTCTGGCATTTTGATCAGATTTCAAAGTGGACCAAGGCTGAAATTTCTTGGGTCGATAGCCGCTTGAAGTTTAAGGGGCGTATCGAACGCGATAAATGGGTCAAACAAGCTACGAAATTGGCTAAAAAGTAACCCTCCCACGGGGAAAATAGTCCTTGTGTCGTCAGTCGGTCGTAAAATCCTTATATTTTGCGCAAAAAGCCGCTATGGGTTTTGCAGAACGGTCGGGACCGCGCCAAGGTTGGTTCCTGTCCATTGGATAAGTAGAGCGGGGGGTCCGCTTTCAAGGAGACTGAACACATGAAAGATACTGCACCAAAGTGGCAAGGCGTCGCTGCCGTTTCAGCCCTGTTCGGGGTTATTGCGGCGGGCGTTTCGCTGGTTGTTTATGAATACGCATTTCCAGGAGCATTTCTGATCGGCCTATTGGTGGCCTTGATCGTTGCGATCTTGCTTTGGCTTGGGTGGCGGGATGCGAATGCTGAGCCAATCGGCGCGCGCGACCTGAGCGCTGAAGCCTCTAAACCACGCGTTTCTGCCGGTGCGACCGCTGGTGGCGTTGCTGCGGCTGGGGCTGCGGGCGCTGCTGTTGCAACGGGCGCTGTTTCCGGTGATGCGGCTGCGACGGCTGCTGCTGCAAAAGCTAAGGCTGACGCTGCTGCTGCTAAGGCTAAGGCCGACGCTGCGGCTGCGAAGGCTAAGGCCGACGCTGCAAAGTCTAAGGCGGATGCAGCTGCTGCGAAAGCTAAGGCGGATGCTGCAAAAGCAAAAGCTGATGCCGATACAGCTGCTGCGAAGGCCAAGGCTGACGCTGCTGCTGCTAAGAAAAAGGCAGATGCTGCGGCCAAGAAGAAAGCGGATGCTGCAGCCAAAGCGAGTGCGGCGAAAGCTGCGAAAACTGGTGACGTTGATTATGATGGCGACGGCGTGATCGAAGGCAAGAACGAGGGCAAGCGTCCTGCGGCCTTGAAAGGCCCACGCGGCGGCAAGGCTGATGATCTGAAGCAGATCAAAGGTGTTGGTCCGAAGATGGAGAAGATGTGCAACAGCCTTGGGTTTTATCACTTTGACCAGATTGCTGGCTGGTCCAAGGATGAGATTGCTTGGGTTGATGCCAACCTGGAAGGATTTAAAGGGCGCGTCACGCGTGACACTTGGGTGAAACAGGCCAAGATCCTCGCGGCTGGTGGCACCACGGAGTTTTCCAAGAAAGTTGATAAGGGCGGCGTTTACTAAACGCAGCTAAGACTTGAAATTCTGACCCTGTCCGTGTCACACGCGGGCAGGGTTTTTCTTTGGGATTGTCATGTCAGACGGACACGATGAACACACAAGCAAGCAAGGCAAGCAGATTGCGATTGTGATCGCATTGGCTGCCGGGTTGAGCGTACTTGCGCCAGAGATTGTAGCGACAGTCGGTTTGGAGCCGCGTCATGAGATTTTATTTTATCTGATCTCGCTTGCTGCGTTCTTTTGGGCACTGGTGGTGACGTGGAAGCTGTGGCAAAAGACCCGTAAGTAGCCAGTCGAAGGAACCCGATATGCTGAAAGATCAGGATCGCATCTTTACCAACCTTTATGGCATGCACGATCGCACGCTGCAGGGCGCAAAGAAACGCGGCCATTGGGATGGCACCGCCAAGCTGATCAAGAAGGGTCGCGATTGGATCATTGATGAGATGAAAGCATCTGGCCTTCGGGGGCGGGGTGGTGCGGGTTTTCCCACCGGTTTGAAGTGGTCCTTTATGCCCAAAGAAAGCGACGGTCGTCCGTCCTATCTTGTGGTTAACGCTGACGAATCTGAGCCGGGCACATGTAAAGACCGCGAGATTATGCGCCACGATCCGCATACGCTGATCGAGGGATGTTTGATCGCGTCTTTCGCGATGCAGGCCCATGCGTGCTATATTTATATTCGGGGTGAGTACATTCGCGAGAAAGAAGCCTTGCAAGCGGCGATTGACGAAGCTTACGCCGCTGGTCTGGTCGGTAAGAACGCGTGCAAGTCCGGCTGGGACTTTGACATCTATCTGCATCATGGTGCGGGTGCGTATATCTGTGGTGAGGAAACCGCATTGCTCGAAAGTCTTGAGGGCAAAAAAGGTATGCCCCGGATGAAGCCGCCGTTTCCGGCAGGGGCTGGGCTTTACGGATGTCCGACCACTGTGAACAACGTGGAATCGATTGCAGTTGTGCCGACGATTCTGCGCCGCGGTGGCAGCTGGTTCTCGTCCATGGGGCGTCCGAACAATGCGGGTACCAAACTGTTCGCGATCTCGGGTCATGTGAACACTCCGTGCGTTGTCGAAGAAGAGATGAGCATTTCGTTCGAAGAATTGATCGACAAGCATTGCGGCGGCATTCGGGGTGGTTGGGGCAACCTAAAGGCTGTGATCCCCGGTGGATCGTCTGTGCCCTGCGTGCGTGGCGAAGATATGAAAGATGCCACGATGGATTTCGATTATCTGCGCAATGAGCTGGGGTCCGGTCTGGGCACCGCTGCGGTGATTGTCATGGATGACAGCGTTGATATCATCAAAGCGATCTGGCGTTTGTCCAAGTTTTATAAGCACGAAAGCTGTGGTCAGTGTACGCCGTGCCGGGAAGGTACCGGTTGGATGATGCGGGTGATGGATCGTTTGGTGCGCGGCGATGCAGAGGTCGAGGAAATCGACATGCTGTTTGATGTGACCAAGCAGGTCGAAGGCCACACGATTTGTGCGCTTGGCGATGCGGCGGCTTGGCCTATCCAGGGTTTGATCAAGAACTTCCGCGATGAAATCGAAGATCGGATTAAGCATAAGCGCGGGCCAATCGCTGCAGAGTGAGAAGGGTCAGGGCCCTTACGAATGCTGCTGGACGATTTGAAGGGCAGTGCTGAAGTCATCCATTTGGAACGTGGGGCGTCGACATGAAAGCAATTTGGGATGGTCTGCTGAGCGCCGTTGCGTCCTTGTTCACACTATTTGTTTGCGGTTTGCCCGGTTGGGCGGCGTTTGAGGCGGTCGAGGCTGGCCTTGTCCCGCAGTGGATTTACGTGCCGTTGATCGCGCTTGGATTCATTTGCGTACTGTTGGCATTTTCCTTTACACGCAAGGCCTTTAAGGGCATCAGCCCGTCGCGTAGCCGGAGACGGTGATGGCGCTTGCTGAGTTCAACTTTGGCACTTTGAAGTACGACTGGGATGATCCACGTCTGAGCGGTTTTCGTGATAATCTTGATCTGGTCAATGGGATCGCTGCGCGCTCTGACGGGTTTATCTGGACCCTGCCTGCGGATGATATGGATGCGACCCAGAGCGATCCAAACGGCCCGCTGTCTGATCGCCCCAATACGGCGTCGACGTTGTCGGTTTGGCAGGATGCAACAACGCTTTGGTCGTTTGTGAACACGACCCTGCATGCGCGGTTTCTGAAGCGAGCGCATGAGTGGTTCCAAGAGGGCGATAGCGGCCATTTGGTTGTTTGGCGTTGTGCGGTCGATCATCAGCCGACTGTGGCAGAGGCGATGGAAAAGTGGCGCGCGCTTCAAAGTGATGGCCCTAGCGCGGATGTTTTCGGTGGCGCGGAATTGAAGGCGTTGTCACAGGCGTAACGGCGCAAAACTGCGCAGCGTTGACGGCTGTTATTGAATATCGTGGCAAGACAACCGATCTCTTTATCAATGCGATAGCACATCGGACCAAATGAATGATAAAAATGAGCATACTTTCCGCGACTGCAGCCCTTGCGCTTGTGGCCCTATCTGGAAGCGTTTCGGCGAAGCCTGCGCTGAAGGATGTTACAGTCGTTCGCGAAGGTATTATTACCGTTGGGATCGCCTATGAGATCGGCCAAAAGTGCGACAGCATTCGTACGCGTACCCTGCGCGGGTTGAGTTTTTTAAACGGGTTGAGAAATCATGCGCGTTCACTTGGTTATTCAAACGATGAAATCGACGCCTATGTCGATGATCGTGCAGAGAAAAATCGCCTAGAAGACATCGCGCGGGCGCGGCTTTCGGACATGGGAGCTGTGTCTGGAGACGACGCAAGTTTTTGCGCTGTCGGGCGCAATGAGTTGGCGATTGGGTCCCCGATTGGGCGGTTATTGCGTTAACGGTTTTCAAGGGTCGAAAAAAACCATCTTTGTGACTGGCATCACGGGAAACCCTGCGCTAGAACGCGGCTAGCGCGGCTGCCCTTTTGCTACGGTGCAGCCTACCAGGGAAAAAGGCTGGCCATGTCCGATTTGCGCAAACTCGTCATTGATGGAACCGAAATCGAAGTCGACGGGGCCATGACCCTGATCCAGGCTTGTGAAGAAGCCGGGATCGAAATCCCGCGTTTCTGTTATCATGAACGTCTGACGATTGCAGGCAATTGCCGCATGTGTCTGGTTGAGGTTGTTGGCGGTCCGCCAAAGCCCACCGCGTCGTGTGCGATGCAGGTGCGCGATTTGCGCCCGGGGCCTGAGGGGCAACCGCCAGTTGTTAAAACCAATTCACCGATGGTGAAAAAGGCCCGTGAGGGCGTTATGGAATTTTTGCTGATCAACCACCCGCTGGATTGCCCGATCTGCGACCAGGGTGGCGAATGCGATTTGCAGGATCAGGCGATGGCCTATGGTGTCGACTTTTCCCGGTTTCGCGAACCCAAGCGTGCGACCGAAGATTTAGATCTAGGTCCGCTGGTGGAAACCCACATGACGCGCTGTATTTCCTGCACGCGCTGTGTGCGTTTCACGACCGAGGTCGCGGGCATTCACCAGATGGGCCAGACGGGCCGGGGTGAGGATGCAGAGATTACGTCATACCTTGGCGAAACGCTCGATTCGAATATGCAGGGCAACATCATTGATTTGTGTCCGGTTGGGGCGTTGGTGTCTAAGCCCTATGCCTTTACCGCCCGTCCGTGGGAGCTGACCAAGACGGAAAGTATTGATGTAATGGACGCGCTTGGCTCCAACATTCGTGTGGATACCAAGGGTCGCGAAGTGATGCGGTTCTTGCCGCGCAACCATGATGGCGTGAATGAGGAATGGATTTCCGACAAAACGCGTTTCGTTTGGGACGGGTTGAGCCGCCAGCGTTTGGACACGCCCTATATCCGCGAGAACGGCAAGCTGCGTAAAGCGAGCTGGCCAGAGGCGTTGAATGCGGCTGCGGCTGCGATGAAGGGTAAGAAGATTGCTGGACTTGTTGGTGATCTTGTTTCCACCGAAGCGGCCTATGCGCTGAAGCAATTGGTTGAGGGGCAGGGCGGCAATGTTGAGTGTCGCGTCGATGGTGCGAAGCTTCCTGCTGGCAATCGGTCTGGGTATGTTGGCACGGCGTCAATCGAAGACATTGATGATGCCAAGTCGATCCTGTTGATTGGCACGAACCCAAAGGCCGAAGCGCCGGTTCTGAATGCGCGCATTCGTCAGGCGTGGTCAAAAGGTGCGAACGTGGGTCGTATTGGCCCGGTCGTTGATTTGACATATCCGGTGACAGAGCTGGGCACCGGTCGCGATGCGGTCGAGGCGGTTCTAAAGTCGGATAATTCGGGCAAGGAAGGTGGCTTGATTATTCTTGGGCAAGGTGCGCTGACAGAAGCGGATGGCGAAGCGGTTCTTGCCGCTGCGATGACCTTGGCTGAGGCTGGAAAATCAAAGTTGTTGATTCTTCACACCGCTGCGGGTCGTGTTGGTGCGATGGATGTGAATGCTGTGACCGATGGTGGCCTTAAGGCTGTGACGAAAGACGCAGAGGTGATTTACAACCTTGGTGCGGATGAGATCGACATCGAAGCAGGGCCATTGGTCATCTATCAAGGATCGCATGGGGATCGTGGCGCACACCGCGCGGATATTATCCTGCCGGGTGCCGCCTATACCGAAGAAAACGGGTTGTTCGTCAACACCGAGGGTCGTCCACAGCTGGCCATGCGCGCCGGGTTTGCACCGGGTGAGGCAAAGGAAAACTGGTCTATCCTCAGGGCGTTGTCAGCCGAACTTGATGCAACGCAACCATGGGACAGCCTTGCGCAGTTGCGCCTGTCGATGGTTGGCTCCTATCCACATCTGGGCGATGTTGATGTTGTGGCTGAGAATGCTTGGCAACCTTTGAAGGCGAAAAAGCTTGGTAAGGCGGCATTCAAATATGCGATTGCCGATCATTACCTGACAAACCCGATTGCACGGGCCAGCAAGTTGATGGCAGAGCTTTCGGCCAATGCGAAAGCACGGGCAAAAGCCCCGATGGCGGCGGAGTAGGCGTTTGCGTTTGGCGTTCATCCCATCTGTGGCCCTTGCCGCCTGCGCTGTAGGCGATACTGATGTGGCGCGTGGTCCGTCCGCGCCGTCGTATGATGGGATTGTTACGCGGCTTTTGGATGATGACCTTGTGAATTTTAAGGTCGCGGTCAGCGGTGCGGCGTCCCCTGCGGATGCGAGCCAATATGCGGAATGTGCCGCGGCGCAATATACGCTGATCCGGGGTTATTCTTTTGCGCGGCATCTGCGCACAACCGTTGACGAAGACGCGGGTGTCCTTCGGGCCGATGCTGTTTATACGATCTCACCTAATTTACCGCGTGGATCGCGGACGATAGACGCCGAAGTGGTGGTGGCCGATTGCACGCAATCGGGCATTCCGACGGTCTAGGGGACGAATATGCTAGAGTTTTTCACAACCACCAACACCGGCATCGTGCTGACGATCCTTGGGCAATGTCTATTGGTGTTGATCCCCTTGCTGGTGGCACTTGCGTTTTTGATGTACGCGGACCGCAAGGTTTGGGCGGCGGTGCAGATGCGCAAAGGGCCGAACGTGGTTGGTGCCTTTGGTCTGCTGCAATCTTTTGCGGATTTCCTGAAATACATCGTAAAGGAAATCGTCGTTCCTGCGGGGGCTGATAAGGCTGTTTTCTTCCTCGCGCCGCTGATTTCCTTCGTGCTCGCCGTCGTTGCTTGGTCGGTTATTCCGTTCAATGATGGCTGGGTTTTGTCCAACATCAACGTGGCGATCTTGTTCGTGTTCGCCGTAAGCTCACTCGAAGTTTATGGTGTGATTATGGGCGGTTGGGCGTCGAACTCAAAGTATCCGTTCCTTGGCTCGCTCCGCTCTGCGGCGCAGATGATTTCCTATGAAGTCTCCCTTGGTTTGATCATCATTGGGGTGATTATTTCGACGGGTTCGATGAACTTTGGCGATATTGTTGCGGCGCAAGACGGCAAAGGCGGCATCTTTAACTGGTATTGGGTTGCGCACTTCCCGATGCTGTTCCTCTTCTTTATCTCAGCGCTGGCTGAGACGAACCGCCCGCCGTTTGATTTGCCGGAAGCGGAATCAGAATTGGTTGCGGGTTATCAGGTTGAATATTCATCCACGCCGTTCCTGCTGTTCATGATCGGCGAATTGATGGCTGTCGTGCTGATGTGCGCGCTTGTCTCGCTGCTGTTCCTTGGTGGCTGGCTGTCACCTGTTGGGTTCTTGCCGGATGGTATCTTTTGGATGGTGCTAAAGATGGCCGCCGTGTTCTTTATGTTCGCGATGGTGAAGGCGATCACGCCGCGTTACCGCTATGACCAATTGATGCGGATCGGTTGGAAAGTGTTCCTGCCGCTGTCCTTGTTCTGGGTCGTGCTTGTGGCGTTCCTTGCGAAATTCGAAGTCGGTGGCGCCATGTGGGCCCGCTACACCCTTTTGGGAGGTTGAGATGGACTATAACCGCCACGCTAAATACTTCCTGCTGATGGATTTTTGGAAAGGCTTTGGTCTGACGATCAAGTATTTCTTTTCGCCCAAGGCGACGCTGAACTACCCTTATGAAAAGGGGCCGCTAAGCCCGCGTTTCCGGGGCGAACATGCGTTACGCCGGTATCCCAACGGCGAAGAACGCTGCATCGCTTGCAAATTGTGCGAAGCGGTTTGCCCGGCACAGGCGATCACGATTGATGCGGAGCCGCGCGATGATGGTAGCCGTCGTACGACGCGCTATGACATCGATATGACCAAGTGCATTTACTGTGGCTTCTGCCAAGAAGCCTGCCCAGTGGACGCGATTGTCGAAGGCCCGAATTTCGAATTCTCAACCGAGACGCGGGAAGAGCTGTTTTACGATAAGGACAAGCTGCTGGCGAACGGCGATCGCTGGGAAGGCGAAATTGCGCGCAACCTAGAGATGGATGCGCCGTACCGATGAGTGATCCAAACCCCTTTGAAGCCATGATGAAAATGGGCCAGCAATGGGCCAAGCAGGTCGAGGATATGTTCCCGACCATGTCGGATGAGGCTATGGAATCCGCCTTTGGCAAGGGTGTGAACCCAGACGGGTTGGACGCAAAGAGCCGTTTGTTGATGACGCTGATGGGTTTGACGATCACGGGCGCTGAGGCTGAAGCACAAGTGCGCCTGACAGTGCGCCATGCGGTTGCGGCGGGTGCGACGGAACAAGAAATTGCCGAAACCATCGCGCTGAGCGCGATGTTTGGCGGCGGGACAGGC
>CAKZVL010000175.1 GCA_937922155.1 uncultured Paracoccaceae bacterium
GAGAACATAAAAAGAACAAATGAGCAGATTGCGGTCCCCTAGGCCCGCGTGACATAAGGACAGGAACAATGGCTGTAGCAGAACTTTTGAACATGACTGACAAGAAAACCTCCGACAAGCAAAAGGCGCTTGATAGCGCGCTGGCACAAATCGAACGGCAGTTCGGTAAGGGCTCTATCATGACGTTGGGCGGGCAAAACCAAATGTCCGATATTGAGGCGACGTCGACAGGATCTCTCGGTCTGGATATCGCGCTTGGCATTGGCGGTCTGCCCAAGGGGCGGGTTATCGAAATCTATGGCCCAGAATCATCCGGTAAAACGACGCTGACCCTGCACGCGATTGCGGAAGAACAGAAAAAAGGTGGCGTTTGTGCCTTTGTCGATGCCGAACACGCGCTGGATCCGGGTTACGCCAAAAAGCTGGGCGTGAATTTGGATGAACTGCTGATCTCACAGCCCGACACGGGCGAACAAGCGCTGGAAATCGTGGATACGCTGGTCCGCTCCGGCGCTGTCAGCATGGTGATTGTGGATTCGGTTGCGGCCCTGACACCAAAATCAGAGCTTGAGGGCGACATGGGCGATGCCTCCGTCGGGGTACACGCGCGTTTGATGTCCCAAGCGATGCGCAAGCTGACCGGGTCGATCAATCGCTCTGGCTGCATGGTCATCTTTATCAACCAGATTCGCATGAAAATTGGCGTGATGTTTGGATCGCCTGAGACGACAACAGGCGGGAACGCGCTGAAGTTTTATTCCTCTGTCCGCCTCGACATCCGCCGCATTGGCGCGATCAAGGACCGCGATGAAGTGGTGGGCAATTCCACCCGCGTGAAGGTCGTCAAAAACAAAGTCGCGCCACCGTTCAAGCAGGTGGAATTTGACATCATGTATGGCGAAGGCATCTCTAAAACCGGCGAATTGCTCGACCTTGGGGTGAAAGCCGGCGTGGTCGAAAAATCCGGCGCTTGGTTCAGCTATGGCGATGAACGCATGGGGCAGGGGCGTGAAAATTCAAAAATGTTCCTCAAAGACAATCCAAGCGTTGCGCTAGAGATCGAAGACAAAATTCGTGCCGCGCACGGATTGGATTTCGACGCTGATGAAACGACGGATAAAGACGCAAGCGACGACAGCGATACAGACTTGGTCGAAGTTTAAATCCGACCATATTTGAAACAAAGGGCGCCCCTGACGAGGGCGTCTTTATTTTGGTGATGTCCATTCGGACATCCCGTGCCTCCGGCGGGAGTATTTTGGGCAAGATGATACAATAAGTGCCGCCATTTGGGCTGTGGACAGTGGGCAGTTGCAACGGTATTTCGGGCGAGCATCATCTATTTGAAAGACGCCCCATGACGAGCCTTGCTGACATCCGGTCCACCTTCCTTGGGTATTTTGAAAAGAACGGACATGAAGTTGTCGCGTCCAGCCCGCTTGTCCCGCGCAATGATCCCACATTGATGTTCACCAATTCTGGCATGGTGCAGTTTAAGAACCGGTTTACCGGGGTTGAAGCGGGTGCTTATGATCGTGCCACGACCTCGCAGAAATGCGTGCGTGCCGGTGGTAAGCACAATGATCTGGACAACGTCGGATATACCGCGCGACACCATACGTTTTTTGAGATGCTCGGGAATTTTTCCTTTGGCGATTATTTCAAGACTGAGGCGGTGCCGTTCGCTTGGGAGCTTTTGACAAAGGATTTTGGCATTGATGCCTCCCGTCTTCTGACCACGATTTATCACACCGACGACGAAGCCTTTGAGATTTGGAAAAAGGTTGGGGTACCAGAGGATCGGATCATTCGTATTGATACCGATGATAATTTCTGGCGCATGGGGCCGACTGGCCCTTGTGGTCCCTGTACGGAAATTTTCTATGATCACGGGGATCACATTTGGGGTGGTCCTCCCGGCAGCGCTGAGGAAGATGGCGATCGCTTTATCGAGATTTGGAACGTTGTGTTCATGCAGAACGAACAATTCGCCGATGGGTCGATGAAACCGTTAGAGATACAATCGATTGACACCGGTATGGGGTTGGAACGGGTTGGCGCACTGCTGCAAGGCAAGCACGACAATTACGACACGGACCTCATGCGCGCCTTGATCGAAGCCTCTGCCAATGCGACCGACGGCGCGCCCGATGGGCCGGGCAACACCCATCACCGCGTGATTGCGGATCATTTGCGGTCGACCTCATTCCTCATCGCAGAAGGCGTGCTGCCCTCCAACGAAGGGCGCGGGTATGTGCTGCGCCGCATTATGCGCCGCGCGATGCGTCATGCGCATTTGTTGGGGGCGAAGGACCCTGTGATGCACCGTCTTGTCGGCGATCTGGTCCAGAAAATGGGCGCGGCTTACCCAGAGTTGGGCCAAGGCCAACGCCTGATCGAAGAAACGCTGTTGAATGAAGAAATGCGATTCAAGACCACTTTGGACCGGGGTCTGAAATTGCTGGATGATGAGATTGGGTCGCTGGAGGAAGGTGCGGATTTGCCGGGTGCGGCGGCGTTCAAGCTGTATGACACATATGGTTTCCCGCTGGATCTGACGCAAGATGCGTTGCGTGAAAAGGGCTTTGGCGTGGATACCGATGGGTTCGATGCCGCCATGGCTGACCAAAAGGCCAAGGCGCGCGCGGCTTGGTCTGGCACGGGCGAAGCGGCGGATCAGGCGGTGTGGTTTGATGTGGCCGATACGGCAGGGACCACGGATTTTCTGGGCTATGATACGCTGAACGCAGAGGGGCAAATCGCCGCCTTGGTGCAGGACGGCGCGATGGTGGATGCCGCCACGGGGCAGGTGCAAATTGTGCTGAACCAGACGCCGTTTTATGCGGAATCCGGTGGTCAGGTTGGCGATGCGGGGACGCTCAAGACGGACAGCGCAGAGGTCACGATTGCCGATACCAAAAAAGTGGCAGGTGTTTTTGTCCACTTTGGCGAGGTCACAAAGGGCGCGTTGCGCACGAACGATGGAGCGCAATTGGCGGTTGATCCAACGCGCCGCGGCGCGATTGAGGGTAATCACTCGGCCACGCACCTGCTGAACGAAGCGTTGCGTAACACGCTGGGCGATCACATCGCGCAGCGTGGATCACTGAACGCGCCGGATCGTTTGCGGTTTGATTTCAGCCACACCAAGGCGCTGTCCTTAGATGAATTGGCGCAGGTGGAGCGGGACGTGAATGCGCTGATCCGCCAGAATGGCAAAGTTGAAACACGGGTGATGGCGCCTGATGATGCCCGGGCCCTTGGCGCGCAAGCCCTGTTTGGTGAAAAATACGGCGATGAAGTGCGCGTTGTGTCGATGGGCCACAAGGTTGGCTCTGGCAAGGGCAGCGATGGGCAGACTTATAGCCTGGAACTGTGCGGCGGGACCCATGTGGCGCGCTTGGGCGAGATCGGCGCCTTTGTCACGCTGGGTGATAGCGCGTCAAGCGCGGGCGTGCGCCGGATCGAAGCGCTGACAGGGCAGGCCGCGCTGGATTACTTGCGTGCACAAGATCAGACATTGGCCGCGGCGGCGCTTGCGTTAAAAACGCCAGCGTCCGATGTCCCCGCCCGGATCAAAGCGCTTATGGAAGAGCGCAAAGCGCTCAGCAATGAGGTTGCGCAATTGCGCCGTGATCTGGCCATGGGCGGCGGCAGCGATGGTGAGGCTGGTCCAACGACAGAACAGATCAATGGAACCGGTTTTATCGGGCAGGTGATGCAGGGCGTGACAGGCAAAGATTTGCCCGGCCTTGTGGATCAATTCAAAGCCCGCGTGGAAAGCGGTGTTGTGCTTTTGATTGCTGATACCGGTGGTAAGGCGGCCATTGCCTGCGGCGTCACCGATGATCTCACCGACCGGTTGAGCGCGGTTGAGCTGTTGCGCGTGGCTGTTTCAGCACTTGGCGGTAAGGGCGGCGGCGGTCGCGCGGATATGGCACAAGGCGGTGCGCCTTCTGCGGACGCTGCAGATGCGGCTTTGACGGCTGTAAAGGAGCAGTTGGGTTAGAACCGACGAATAGGGGCGCTGCCCTTCTGGCCTTTGGCCATTCACCCCGGCGTATTTGAAAACCAAAGAAGCCGGGGTGGTTTCGCGAACCTTAGCCCGCGCGCGCTTGGCGTTTGCGTTCGTGCGGGTCGAGGTAGCGTTTGCGCAGGCGAATAGCGTTTGGCGTCACTTCGACCAATTCATCATCGTCAATATAGGCAATCGCTTCTTCCAAGGACATGCGTACCGGTGTTGTCAGGCGCACCGCTTCGTCTGTGCCAGAGGCGCGCACGTTCGTCAGTTTCTTTCCCTTCAGTGGGTTCACTTCCAGATCGTTTTCGCGGCTGTGTTCACCAATGATCATGCCGGTATAAACCGCCTCTTGCGCACCGATGAACATTTTGCCGCGATCCTCAAGGTTCCAAAGCGCAAAGGCGACAGAGGTGCCGTTTTCCATGGAGATCAAAACCCCTTGGCGGCGTCCTTGGATCTTGCCCTTATACGGCGTCCAGCCATGGAACAGGCGGTTCAATACGCCAGACCCACGGGTGTCGGTCAGGAATTCGCCGTGATAGCCAATCAACCCGCGCGATGGCACATGGGCGATGATGCGCGTTTTGCCAACACCGGCAGGCTTCATTTCCACCAGCTCACCTTTGCGCGGGCCTGTGAGTTTTTCGACAACGGAGCCTGTGTATTCGTCATCCACGTCAATCGTGGCTTCCTCAACCGGTTCCATGCGCTGGCCGTCTTCGTCGCGATAGATCACCTGCGGGCGCGAGATCGACAGCTCAAACCCTTCGCGGCGCATGTTTTCGATCAACACACCCATCTGCAATTCTCCACGACCTGACACCTCAAACGCGTCACCACCGGGGGTGTCTGCGATTTTGATCGCGACATTCACCTCGGATTCTTTCATCAGTCGTTCGCGGATCACGCGGGATTGCACTTTTTTGCCGTCCTTGCCAGCCAGCGGGCTGTCGTTGATGCCAAAGGTCACGGTGATGGTGGGCGGGTCAATCGGTTGGGCCGGGATCGGCGTTTCCACCTCAGGATCGCAGAGCGTATCCGCAACTGTCGCCTTGGTCATGCCTGCGATGGTCACAATGTCACCGGCTTCTGCCACTTCAATCGCCTGCTGGCTAAGCCCACGAAACGCCAAAACTTTTGAGGCGCGGAATTGTTCAATCTTCTCGCCATCACGCGTCATCGCCTTGACGGTATCACCAGCCTTAAGCGTGCCCGCCTCGACGCGGCCTGTCAGAATGCGGCCCATGAACGGGTCAGCGGACAAGGTCGTGGCCAGCATGCGGAAAGGTTCGTTTTTATGTTCGATCTGCTTGGGCGTTGGGACATGTTCGATGATCAAATCAAACAAAGCGTCCAGATTTTCACGCGGCCCGTCCAGTTCTGCATCACACCAACCAGCCCGGCCAGAGGCATACATCGTCGGAAAATCCAACTGATCGTCATCAGCGTCAAGGTTCGCAAACAGATCAAACACAGCATCTACCGCGCGATCGGGTTCGCCGTCAGCCTTATCCACCTTGTTCACCACCACAATCGGGCGCAGGCCCAGGGCCAAGGCTTTGGAGGTCACAAACTTTGTCTGCGGCATCGCGCCTTCAGCGGCGTCCACCAGCAACACAACACCGTCCACCATTGACAGGATGCGTTCCACCTCACCACCGAAATCCGCGTGGCCGGGCGTGTCCACGATATTGATACGCGTGCCCTTCCATTCAACGGATGTGCACTTGGCCAGAATGGTAATGCCACGCTCGCGTTCGATGTCATTGCTATCCATCGCGCGTTCTTGCGTGGCTTCGTTTTCCCGATATACACCGGATTGCTTAAGCAGTTCGTCGACAAGTGTTGTCTTGCCGTGGTCAACGTGCGCGATGATCGCGATATTGCGGATATCCATGGGTCTAGCCTTAAATCAGGGAGTTGCGCGCGGATACCGTGCATCCGCAGCAAAGGCCAGAGGTTTCTAGTGCCCTGCAGTTTTAGAAAACAGATGGATCACCAGAATGCCCGTCAGGATCAGCGCCAGCCCCAAAATGGCAGGCCAATCCAGCTTTTGCCCAAAGACCAGAAAGCCGATCATCGCGATGAAAACGATGCCAAGGCCGGACCAGATCGCATAAACAATGCCAACAGGCATCACCTTAAGCGCGAGCGCGAGCAGATAGAACGATATCGCATAGGCCAAGACCACCAAAACTGATGGCCAAAACCGCGTGAATTGCTGGCTGGCCTGCAGCGCCGTGGTGCCAATCGTTTCCGTCAGGATCGCAAGGATTAGATAGATGTAATGGGCGGGCATCAGGCTTTGGCGCCTTTCCTGGTGGTCAGCAATAGAAAAAAGGCCACCGTTTCCAGCAGCCTTTTCATAAGGTTACATCGCTTTTTGAAGGTTCTCGTCAATCTTCTCAAGGAAGCCTTCGGTGGTCAGCCAGCTTTGATTTGGTCCCACCAAAAGCGCAAGGTCCTTGGTCATTGATCCACTTTCAACCGTGTCGATGATGACCTTCTCTAGCGTATCAGCAAACTTTTCCAAGGCGGCGTTATCGTCCAGCTTCGCGCGGTGCTTTAACCCGCCAGTCCACGCATAAATCGACGCGATGGAATTGGTGGATGTGGCTTCACCGGCTTGGTGCTGGCGATAGTGTCGGGTCACCGTACCATGGGCCGCTTCAGCCTCAACAATTTTACCATCCGGCGTCATCAGTTTTGATGTCATGAGGCCGAGAGAGCCAAAGCCCTGCGCAACCGTGTCTGACTGCACGTCCCCATCGTAATTCTTACAGGCCCAAACAAACCCGCCCGACCATTTCATCGCACTGGCGACCATGTCGTCAATCAAACGGTGCTGATACTCGATGCCCAGCTTGTCGTACTTTGCCTTGAACTCTTCCTCAAAGATACGCTGAAAGATCAACATGAACTGACCGTCGTACTGCTTTAGGATGGTGTTCTTGGTCGACAGATAAACAGGCCAGCCAAGGTCCAAACCATAGTTGAACGTGGCCCGCGCGAAATCTTCGATTGATTGGTCGAGGTTATACATCCCCATATACACACCCGATGAGGGGGCATCATAAACCTCGTGTTCAATGACCTTGCCGTCTTCACCAACGAACTTCATCGACAGCTTTCCGGGGCCGGGGAACTTCATGTCAGTTGCTTTGTACTGATCCCCAAACGCATGACGCCCGATCACAATCGGCTTCGTCCAACCGGGCACAAGGCGCGGCACGTTTTTACAAATGATCGGGGCGCGAAAGACGACACCGCCCAGAATATTGCGGATCGTGCCATTTGGGCTTTTCCACATCTGCTTAAGGCCAAATTCTTCGACCCGGCCTTCATCTGGAGTGATGGTCGCACATTTGACGGCAACACCGACTTCTTTGGTTTTTTCAGCCGCGTCGATTGTGATCTGATCTTCGGTACGATCCCGCTCTTCGATCCCAAGGTCGTAATAAAGCAAGTCAATGTCCAGATAAGGCAGGATCAGCTTTTGCTTGATGAAATCCCAGATGATCCGTGTCATCTCATCACCGTCCATTTCGACGATGGGATTGGCTACCTTGATTTTGGACATGGGGACCCCTTTGGTGCTAGTTGGCTACGAAAAATGGCTTAGTCCAAATCAACCGATTTGAAAAGCAGGCAGAACGCTAAGGGTATCGCTGGTTCAGATTAATGAATTGCGATTTATCATAAGGGCGCCCAATCTCAGCATCGCACCTTCAACATACCAATTGCGGGGGCAGGGATAGGAACAGGCTTGTTCTGGATCCGCCCGCATGGCTGTGGCTTCTATATTGGCCTTTTTGCGCGTGCCGCCATCGAAACCGGATGTAGAATTTTTCTGGTCTCAAGCACAATAAACCCATGAGAACGGCTATCACATATGGGAACAGCGGCTCAAATGCCACATAAGTATTACCTTAGGATCGACGTCTTAAAGCCTTATGGGAAAGCGTTTTTTGCTATTGCAATGCCCGTATGTACACCTCAAGCGTTGCCAGAAATCCACGCATATACCTTTACTCTACGTCAGCAAAAGTTGACCGGTTGCTCGAAATATGTCAAAAAAGTGTCCGTCGTCAGTAAGTTTTTTGTGTTCGACAAATATACCCCTGTCGTTCCGAGGCAATCAAACATCTTTGCTTTGGAACGACAACCTCCCTTCATATGCACATAGTTTTTCGCACCAACGGGTTGGGCGGGTCAGGCGACCGTCGACCCGGTGCCTTCTTTCACGGCTTCCATCACAGTAAACGTCTGCGTTTCGCGCACTCCGGGCAGGCGCAGCAACGTACTCGTCAGAAACGCGCGAAACTGTTCCATATCTCGGTGCCGCGTTTTCAGCAGATAATCGAACCCGCCAGCCGTCAGATAACAATCTTCAATCTCGCTCGACTCCCGCACGGCCTTTGCGAATGCAGCAAACACATCCTCATTCACTCGATCGAGCTTTATCTCCACAAAACAGGTGAGCGTCTGGCCAAGCGCCTCCGCAGACAGGCGCGCATGAAACCCCGAAATGATCCCATCGCGTTGCAATCTGCGCAAACGCTCTGCCGTGGCATTGGCCGATAGGGAAATCGCTTCGGAAAGTTTCGCAATCGACATACGACCATCCTCCACCAAAAGTCGAATTATCTTGCGGTCATATCCGTCAATGCTGGTGCTTTCCTCGGTCATATTGCTGATCTACAGTGGGTTTCCTAAAAAATCGAGGGCTCACACCCCATTTTTGGTGAAAAACTCTCGCAAACTGAGCTAGACTTAACCCATGACCCATTTTGTTGCGCCCTACGCCCCAAATGATGAAACCCTGGTTCCGATGCTCATCGACCAGATCAAACGCACGTCCGACGCCGAATCCCGCATCAACACCCGCGCCAGCCATTACATCAACGCCATTCGCGCCAGCGCGGGCAAGATCGGCGGCCTCGAAGATTTCTTGCGCGATTATGGCCTCTCCACCAAAGAAGGGCTCGCGCTGATGGTCATGGCCGAGGCGCTCTTGCGGGTCCCCGATCCGCAAACGCAAGACGATCTGATCGAAGACAAAATCGGCGCTGGCAATTGGACGCAGCTTAAAACGCAACCCGACACATGGTTCGTTACAGCGGCCACATGGGGCCTTGGCTTGTCCACGCGCATCGTGCGCCCCGGTGAAACACCCGACAACATCATCGCTGCAACTACAAAACGCATCGGTGTCCCCGCCGTGCGGCAAGGCGTGCGTCAGGCCATGCGCTTTTTGGGGCATCAATTCGTGCTCGGCCAAACGATCCAAGAGGCGCTCAAAAACGGCCAAGCCGCTGAAAAACAGGGCGACCGCCATTCCTATGACATGCTGGGCGAGGGGGCCCGCACATGGGATGACGCACACCGCTACGGCGCATCCTACGCCGCGGCAATCCAATCCATCGGACAATCCGCCAGTGACGCAGCCCTGCCAAACCGTCCCGGCATCTCCGTCAAACTTTCTGCGCTCCACCCTCGGTTCGAAGCCCGCAATCGCGACGCTGTCCTCGGCGAACTGGTTCCGGTCGTCCTCGAGCTCGCGCAATCTGCAAAATCATACGACCTCAACTTCACCATCGACGCCGAAGAACAAGACAGGCTGGAACTGTCCTTAGACGTCATCAATGCGGTCTTCGCCGACCCGTCGTTGCGCGGCTGGGATGGATTTGGCCTCGCCATACAGGCTTATGCAAAACGCGCACTGCCGGTGATCGACTGGGTCGTGGCCCTTGCCCAAACCCACAACGCACGGATGATGGTCCGTCTGGTCAAAGGCGCCTATTGGGACGCAGAGGTGAAACACGCCCAGCTTGAAGGCGTGCAAGATTATCCCGTCTTTACCCGCAAACCGGCCACGGACGTGTCCTATCTCGCCTGCGCGAAACGCATGCTGGAAAACCGCCAAACGCTGTTCCCACAGTTCGCCACCCACAACGCGCTGACCGTCGCAACCATCATCGAAATGGCCGACAGCACGGGCACGCGTGACGGCTTTGAATTTCAACGTCTCCACGGCATGGGGGAGGAGCTATACGCAGAGGTGCGCAAGGCCGATGCCATCGCCTGCCGCATCTACGCCCCCGTCGGCGGACACCGCGATCTGCTGGCCTATCTGGTGCGACGCCTGCTCGAAAACGGCGCAAACTCCTCCTTCGTGGCGCGCATCGGGGATAAATCGATCCCCGTTTCGGAATTGCTCGAACGCCCTAGTCTGAAACTCGACGAACCCCGCCACCCAGCGATCGCACTGCCCGCCGCGATCTTTGGATCGCGCAAAAATTCAAAAGGCATTGAATTCGGCTCTCGCCAAGACCTCAACAACCTCGTCACAGGCATGCAATCCAGCGCCATTGCCCCCCCCGTCGACCCGTTTAACGCCGCAATGGTCGACGACGCGATGACACGCGCGCAAAAGGTGTTCCCGGCGTGGCGCGACACACCCGTAAATGAGCGTGCCGACATCTTGCGCAAGGCCGCCGACGGGCTGGAGGACAACCGCGACGCGCTCATGGCAACCCTCGCACAAGAGGCGGGAAAAACCATCGACGATGGTATTTCCGAAATCCGCGAAGCGGTCGACTTCCTGCGCTACTACGGGGATGAGGCCGCCACCCTCTGCCAATCCCGCCCGCTCCCCGGCCCAGTGGGTGAGGACAACATCTACACCGTATCCGGGCGGGGCGTCTGGGTCACGATTGCACCGTGGAACTTCCCACTTGCGATCTTCTTGGGGCAAACCGCAGCGGCCTTGGCCACGGGCAATTGCGTCCTCGCCAAACCTGCACCGCAAACGCCCATGATCGGCGCGCAAGCTGTCGCGATCCTGCATGCTGCCGGTGTTCCAACAGACGCCTTGCAACTCGCCCCCGGCGGAACGGACGTTGGGCAGGCCCTTGTCAATCACCCGCTGGTGGCTGGCGTCGCCTTTACCGGTTCCACCGCGACGGCAAAGCACATCGAACGCGCGCTTGCCGCCAAAGACGGCCCCATCGTCCCGCTCGTCGCCGAAACCGGCGGCATCAATGCCATGATCGCCGATGCAACAGCACTCCCCGAACAGGTCGCCGATGACGTCGTTACCAGCGCCTTCCGCTCCGCCGGGCAACGCTGCTCGGCCTGTCGTATCCTCTACGTGCAGGATGACGTGGCTGACCGGATCATGACCATGATCAAAGGGGCCGCAGACACGCTGCGCTTGGGCAACCCCAGCGATCCCGCAACGGACGTCGGACCCATCATCGACGCGGCGTCGTTGGCACGACTAGAGGCGCACGTGAAATCCCACGACATCTACTTTCAGGGGGACCGCCCCGATGGCACCTTCATGCCACCCACAATCATTGAACTGAAAAAGGATCAGTTGCTGACCGAAGAAATCTTCGGCCCAATCCTGCACGTCAAGCGTTTTGCCGCCGCAGACCTCGACAGCGTGATTGACGAAATCAACGCCACCGGTTTTGGGCTGACGTTCGGTGTGCACAGCCGCATTGA
This sequence comes from uncultured Paracoccaceae bacterium, assembly GCA_937922155.1. Classification (GTDB taxonomy): domain Bacteria; phylum Pseudomonadota; class Alphaproteobacteria; order Rhodobacterales; family Rhodobacteraceae; genus Cognatiyoonia. Next base: position 11,534 of record CAKZVL010000175.1, read on the forward strand.
CGCGCGCGTCCACGACATCACCCAGCGGATCGAGGCGGGAAATCTTTACGTCAACCGCAATCAAATCGGCGCGGTCGTCGGCTCGCAACCCTTTGGCGGGCACGGCCGTTCGGGCACAGGTCCAAAGGCGGGCGGTCCGCTCTACCTCACCCGGTTCGTGCAAGAACGCGTGGTCTCCACCGACACAACCGCCGCTGGGGGCAACGCAACCTTGATCGCCATCGAAGACACCGCATAAGGCTTGCCAAACTGCGGACCTTCACGCCAAAGTCTGATCACCGCGTGAAGGAACCTGCCACATGTCCACCGATCCATTGCTTCAGCCGTTCCAGCTCAAACATCTGACGCTGCGCAATCGGATCATGACCACCAGCCATGAACCGGCCTATCCCGTGGATGGCATGCCAAAAGAACGCTACGCCGCCTATCACGCCGAACGGGCAAAGGCAGGCGTGGCCCTGACTATGACAGCCGGTTCCGCCGCCGTCAGCCGCGACAGCCCGCCGGTGTTCAACAACATCCTCGCCTATAAGGACGAGGTCGTCCCATGGATCCAAAACCTCACCGATGCTGTTCACGAACACGGATGTGCTGCGATGATCCAACTCACGCATCTGGGGCGGCGCACCTTGTGGAACAAGGGTGATTGGTTGCCCTCGCTCTCATCCACCAAACACCGCGAACCCGCCCACCGTGGCTTTCCCAAACTGGTCGAAGACTGGGACATTGATCGCATCATCACCGATTTCGCCGATGCCGCAGAACGGATGCAAGCGGGCGGCATGGATGGGATCGAACTTCAGGTCTATGGCCATCTGCTGGATCAATTCTGGTCGCCCCTGACCAACGATCTGTCGGGGCCTTACGGCGCGGACACGCTCGAAAACCGCATGCGCTTTCCTATGGATGTGATCGACGCGATCCGCAAACGGGTCGGGGGTAAATTCATCCTTGGCCTGCGTTACACAGCGGATGAGGCGCAAAAGGGCGGCATCACCGCCAAGGAAGGGATCGAGATTTCAAAACGGCTCAGCGCCACAGGTCAAATCGACTTTTTGAACGTCGTCAAAGGGCGCATCCACACCGACCCGGCCATGACCGACATCATCCCGGTGCAAGGCATGAAAAGCGCGCCGCATCTGGATTTCGCAGGCGCGGTGCGCAAAGCCACCGGCATGCCCACATTCCACGCCGCCCGCATCCCCGATGTCGCAACCGCGCGCCACGCTGTGCAAGCCGGGCTCTTGGACATGGTCGGAATGACGCGCGCCCATATGGCCGATCCGCATATCGTGCGCAAAATTGCTGAAGGGCGCGAAGACGATATTCGCCCCTGCGTCGGTGCCAACCACTGCCTTGATCGGATTTATCAGGCGGGCGACGCGCTTTGCATCCATAACGCGGCCACAGGGCGCGAATTGTCGATGCCCCATGACATCGCGCCGGCGGCGATGCACAAGAACATCGTTGTAATCGGGGCAGGGCCCGCTGGGCTAGAGGCAGCACGCGTCGCCGCAGAACGCGGTCATAACGTCACGGTTTTTGAGGCGGCGGCAGACCCCGGCGGTCAGGTCCGCCTCACCGCGCAATCCCCACGTCGGCGCGAAATGATCGGCATCATTGATTGGCGCATGTCCCAATGCGCCGCCCACGATGTGACCTTTCACTTCAACACATGGGCGCAGGTCGCAGACATCACAGCCCTCAATCCCGACGTGGTCATCGTTGCCACAGGCGGTGCGCCCAACTTGGAACTGTTTGAACAAAAGGACGAAGCGCCCCACGTGATCTCCGCTTGGGACATCCTTTCAGGCGATATCAAACCCGCCGGCAAAGTCCTCATCTACGACGAAAGCGGCGACCACCCCGCCTTGCAAGCTGCAGAGGTGGCCGCAAACGCCGGGGCCACGGTGGAAATCATGACCCCCGACCGCACGTTCTCGCCAGAGGTCATGGCGATGAACCTCGTCCCCTACATGCGCGCGCTCCAAGACAAGGACGTGACATTCACCGTCACACGCCGCTTGCTAGAGGTCGCGCAAAAGGGCAACGCCCTCATCGCAACCATCGGAACTGACTACAGTGACCACGCTTATGAAACAGAGGTCGATCAGGTCGTCGTCAACTACGGCACCCTGCCGCTGGACGACCTCTATTTCGACCTCAAACCAAATTCCTCAAACTTGGGCCAAGTCGACTACGACGCCCTCATCGCAGGCGATCCCCAAACGATTGAAAGCAACCCAAACGGCACCTTCAAACTCTTCCGCATCGGCGACGCGGTGTCAGCACGCAACACCCACGCGGCGATCTATGACGCCCTGCGCCTGATGAAAGATATCTAACATGCGCAGCAGCAAAACCATCCACGTCATCTCCTGCCATGCCGAGGGGGAGGTCGGCGACGTCATCGTCGGCGGCGTCGCACCACCACCGGGCAAAACCCTGTGGGAGCAGCGCACATGGATCGCCAAAGATCAAACCCTGCGCAACTTCATGCTCAACGAACCGCGCGGCGGGGTCTTTCGCCACGTCAACCTGCTTGTGTCACCGGTGCATCCCGACGCCCAAATGGGCTTTATCATTATGGAACCTGAAGACACCCCGCCCATGTCCGGCTCAAACGCCATCTGCGTGGCAACCGTCCTGCTCGACAGCGGTATTATCCCGATGAAAGAACCCATCACCAACCTCACGCTTGAGGCACCAGGCGGCTTGGTCCACGTCCGCGCCGATTGCAAAGAGGGCAAGGCCCAGCAGATCACTGTGCAAAACCTGCCATCTTTCGCCGCCGACATGGACGTGACCCTGACCGTGCCAACACTGGGCGAGATCAAAGTCGATACAGCCTTCGGCGGCGACAGCTTTGTCGTCGTCGATGCAAGAACCCTCGGCTTTGACCTCATCCCGGCAGAGGCAAAACAGCTCGCCGACCTAGGCGTCGCCATCACCAACGCGGCCAACCAACAATTGACGTTTCATCACCCAGACAATCCTGATTGGACGCACTTTTCCTTCTGCCTGTTCGCCGGTCCCATTAGGCGCGACGCCAACCACCTCACCGCCCGCGCCGCCGTCGCCATCCAACCGGGCAAGATTGATCGCTCACCCACCGGCACCGCCGCCAGCGCGCGAATGGCGCTCTTGCAGGCACGCGGGCAAATGGCCGTGGGCGAAACCTTCACCGCGACCTCCATCATCAATTCTGAATTCCACGGCCGCATCATCGCCACGACTAAGGTCGGCGATATCCCCGCGATCATCCCCGAAATAACCGGGCGCGCTTGGATCACAGGCACACATCAACACATGCTCGACCCCGACGACCCGTGGCCAGAAGGCTACAAGCTCAGCGATACCTGGCCCGACAACCGCTAGCCCTTCGCCTGAAACGCCGCAACAATCTCCGCCAACGCCGATGCCGCAATTGACGACGCATCGCGCAAAGATGGCACCAACCCAATGGGTCCGTTCAACCGGGCCAAGGCGCTTTCATCCACGCCCATCGCGCGTAACGTTTCCCGGCGCACATCATGGGTGCGACGACTGCCCAGACTGCCAATGAAATGCGCATCCGTCTGCAGTGCGGCTTGCAGCAAACTCGGCTCCCAATCGTGATCGTGAAACAGCGTCAAAAACGCAGAATGGGCATCCAACATATCCAGCGCAGGGGCCGCTTCCGGCGTGGTCAAATGTAGGGCAGGGGCGCTGGACAAATGGCCCATCGCCGCGATGTCCTCAGCCTCCGGTGACAAAAGATGCATGTCAAACCCCATCGCATGACCAATCTGCGACAAATGGCGAAAAATCGCACCGCGACCCGCCACCACCAACCGATGGCGCGGGGCATATCGAAACCGCTTTGCCATCGCAGGCGCGTCACTTTGAAACGACAATTCCACAACCTGACGATCCGCAAATCGCGCCTCCGCCTTCAAAATCTCCGCTGTGTCGGGCTCAGGATCAATCAAAACGACCAAGGCCCCACCACACGGCAGCTTCAGGTCGCCGAAATTCGACCCATCGCCATACCGGATCACCTTCTTTTGCTTGGCCACCAACGCCTCTTGCGCGTGCAGTTGAATATCGCGGTCAATACATCCGTTGGACAGATACCCCGTCATCGCACCCGATTGTTCGACAACGGCCAGTGATCCAACAGCGCGCGCCGCACCCCCTTCAATCTCTATCGAGGTGATCAAGGCAAAACGCTGACCCGCGCGCGTCAGGGCCGCCGCCTTGGCCACGATATCCGACGCATGCTCTGCGTATGTCAGGTCGTCAAACGGCGCTGTCTTCATCGACCAATTCAGCGAATGACGTGAAAAATTTCGCAGCCAGCTTTTTGGCCGTGCTCTGCACCAATCGATTTCCCAATTGGGCAAGCTTCCCACCGATCTGCGCCTTGGCCTCATAGCGCAAAATCGTCGTGGCAGGACCCTCTGCCGTCAGGGTGACATCCGCCCCACCTTTGGCATGGCCCGCCGCACCGCCATTGCCCTGACCGGTCAGGGAAAACGCATCGGGCGCGCCCGCAGTATCCAGCTGCACATCGCCCTTAAACTTCGCCTTCACCGGGCCAATCTTCAAAACGACTTTCGCCTCCAGCTCTGTATCAGAATGCTTGATCAGTTCTTCGCAACCGGGAATGCACTGCTGCAAAACCTCCGGATCGTTCAGCGCTGCGTAAACCTTTTCCATCGGGGCATTGATGGTGATTTCATCGGCGAGTTCCATGATGTGTCCTTCTTAGCATCAGGGGAAATTGATAGCGGCATGTCATGGCAACACGCAAGGGGTCGGCAACGGTTACATCGCGGTTCTGTTAATAACAAAGCTTAACAAGAATGATTTCGATAATTACGGCGACCAAGATACCAAACCCGGCATGTCCACGACCCAATTCATCAAGGGCAATCAATGGTCACAGCCCCTGTCGCAAACGCCCTCGTTCATCACAATTTAACCAATTCGTTAACGAATTGACCGCACGGTACGTTAACCCAACCAATTGTCCGCCTTCGGTGTACGGGGTGTGTACACAGTGTGTACAGGCTGTGACTCTTCCAAAGTCAATAAAACAAAGGCTTTAACCCAGAATCACTGATTTTGTGCCAAACACCCACCGAACGTTGCGCCAATGCCGTTTTCTTTGGGGTCATCAGTGGCAGCTTAGCCCGCCAATCCCACGCGGATCAAATTGATCGAAATAACGAACAGCGCAATTTCAACGATGATAAAAAACACATTCTGCGGGATCAGCTTTGTCATCCGATACCCAAACCAAGCGCCAAAAATCGCGATGGGTGCCAAAACAACAACAACGGTCCAGTCCTGCCAATGCATCAAGCCAAGGGCGATATAGGGCGGCACCTTCATCCAATTGATAACCGCAAACAGGATCGTTGAAGTCCCCGCAAACATCATCTTGGGCAGCTTTTGCGGCAAGACATAAAGCTGAAACGCAGGCCCCCCCGCATGTGAGACAAAGCTGGTAAAACCAGCTATAATCCCCCAAAACGCTCCACGCGGCACATCCGCCGGGCGCGCTTCCGTTTTGCCCGCAACGCGGCTCCACTGGCGTATGGCCAGAAACGTCAACCCCACAACACCAATGACAATGCGCACCACATTTTCATCCGTGTCCTCCGCCAAAAGCCAGCCCAGAAAAACACCAATCGCCGCCGCCGGGATCAGGATCAAAAGGTTCCGTTTGGAATAAGACCCCCGGTAAATCCAAATCCCATAAACATCACTGATCAAATAGACCGGCAACAACAACGCCGCGCCAAGCATCGGCGACATGACCATAGACATGACTGGAACACTCAGCATCGCGATCATCGGCAACCCACCCTTGCCGCTGCCCACGAAAAACGCAGCGATGCCGCAAACCATCCAAAAGAGGATCGGATCAGTCATCGCAAAACGGAAAGGCCAAACGCGTCATAATCCACCCCATACCTATCGGCGCGATGTGCGCAAGTATGTACCAAAAAAATCAGGTCGGAAAATCCCATCGCTTGCTCGTTCACCCAGCAAAAT
>CAKZVL010000176.1 GCA_937922155.1 uncultured Paracoccaceae bacterium
AACGCCTGATTTAAGTCTTGCGAAGGCCCACAAGTGTTTATAAATCCAGCGACACGAATTGGCGCGCGGGCGTAGCTCAGGGGTAGAGCGAAACCTTGCCAAGGTTTAGGTCGTGAGTTCGAATCTCATCGCCCGCTCCAATTCCCAAAAAACACGCCGTCCCTTTGGGGCGGCGTTTTTGTTTTAACGGGTTGCGGCGAATGTGCCTTGGACGGCGCTTCCGGTATCGGTGTTGTCGATGCTGATTGTTCCAGCGGTTTCGGAATAATCCGCGCCCGCGAATGCACCGCTGAGATCAAAATCGAAATCGTCGGAAAGGGCTGCATCGCCAAAACCGCTCAGGCGGTTGGCATTGCCTGCGGATAGTCCGTTTTCGTTCGCTCTGATCCCCCTAATCCGCAGCGTGCCGCCAGACACATCGGTTTCATTGACCCCTTCGCGGCGCACGCCGGTGAAATCTTCGTATTCAAGCGTTCCACTTGCGCTGCCATCAAGGCGTAGGGACAGTGTCACAAGTGCGGTTCCTTCGTATTCTGCGGGGGTGAGACCATCGGTCACCAGAAGCGTGCCTGCGCCAAAATAGCTGACCCTACCGGACGGTGCTGTGCCTGTTGGTTCTGTCAGGGCCACTGCGCCGCCCTCTAACAGGCGCGTGTCGCTTAACCCGTCATTTACGCTGCCATCGATTGCCGCCAAGGATGTTGATCCAAAAAGGGCCTGTTGTGTGGAAGGCGTGAACGTGCCGTCCTCTGACCCGTTGGGCGTGAGGATCACAACGTCATATTCGGTATCATCGGTATCAACCGCGAGGCCAGCTGGCGAACCAATTGGCGCGCGAGTTCCGCTGGCAAAGCCTTCGTCATCGGTTGAACCCCCACCGCTGCATGCCGTCAAAAATGTCACAGCGGCTAAGGCCGATATTGGGATCGCTTTGCGCATTATGGGTCCTTAGTCGAAGTCAGTGGTTAGGACGAAACTATCGGGGGTAAAGTCATCCGCAGATAACCCCACAAAGCGGATCTGTGTGGAATGGTCTGGGCTTTGGAAGATCGCATCGTCGCCGACGGTGCGGATATCGTCCAGCACGTCTGATCGTTTGTTATAGCTGAAACCGACCAGCTGCACCGCATCAACGCCCGGTGTAAAATCTGCGCCCTGTTCCGATTGCGAGCTTAGGTCAAACTGGCCAATCACGTTGTTTCCATCACTGGTCGCAAATACAAAGGTATCTGCCCCGCCTGCCCCCATCATTTTGTCATTGCCCCTGCCACCCACGATCAGGTCATCGCCGTGGAAATGTGTAGTGGTTTCGCCGACAATGAAATCAGAACCTGCCCCACCATAAAGCGCATCATCGCCGCGGCTGCCCAGTAAAATATCATTTGATGTTCCGCCTTCGAGCGTGCTTTGCCCATTGTAGGCAATCAGTGTGTCCCGACCTGAACCGCCGATCAAATGTCCCTCACCATCGGGGTTTGCCAAGGTGTCATGGCCGGATCCGCCAAAGGCCGTGTCGTCGCCTGCGCCTGTATTAACGTGGTCCCTTCCGTAACCTGCCATGATAGAATTATCGGCGGAATTGCCGATGATCCAGTCACGCTTGTCGCTGCCGATCACGTTTTCGAGGACCAGACCGCCGGAAATGTAGACCTTTGCCCCGGTGTCGAATCCAACCGAAAGATCGACGTAGTTTGCATTGCCATCGTCGGTTTCAAAGGGGCCTTCGCGCCAGATGTTTTTGAGGCTAACTGTATCGGTGCCGCCAGCGTCCCAAATTGTCTGAATGCTGCCAGCATCATAATCTGCCAGATCATAAACCGTGTTGCCGCGATTGTGGGATTTGTTCGCACCGTAAAGATATTGCAGTGCCGCAACATCCAAGGGCATGATCGTAGACGGTTCTTCGAATTGCGTAAAACCGTCGTCATAGCTCATCATTGTATAGCGTGTTGAATCAAGGGCGTTGGGTAGGATTATACCCTCAAATGGATGTTCAAGGCCCAGCGCGTGCCCAATTTCGTGGATGATCACGAGGTAGGAAAAATCGTTCGGCTCTGGGTCTTCGAAATTCTCATTTCTGATGTCGTTGGTCAAAAAGATTTCGCTTTTGTCAAAATATCCAAATGCTGTCGTGTCATAGCCGATGTAATTGTAGCTGACGCCGCTTGTCGATAACGCACCAGGATTGAGGGCCGCGGTCCCAAAACCGATGTCATAACCGGCCCATTCCGGTGTTTCGTAGAATTGGACGTCGATAAAGCTTTCGAACATGGCCAGAACAGATTGGACCGCCTCGCGTTGCCCTCCTGTCATAACCCTAAAACCGTCGACATCGCCGTTTAGGTCTCTGGGAAGACGGTCTAGAAAACTGTAGGTAAATCCAAGGCCTATGCCCAGTTCGTTCGTGCGGTGCCAAGATACGACCTCGTCGCGAAAGAAATCTTCTTCCCACAACAAACCATCAATTTGGATATCGTTCGACTTTACCTTTGGCACAACAATCCCACCGTGTTTCTACCGATTGTTTCCGATATCCTATAATTTTGTGCAAAACTTGTGGCGAAAAAAGGTGAAAGTATGAAAAGTCACATCTTTTCTGAGACTTGCTGACGAAGGCTTGGCGCGTCTGCATCCCGGCCCTATAAGCAGGCCGTAGACGAAAAGGATACGGTGTCATGCGCACAGCCAAGATTACCCGCAAAACCGCTGAAACGGATATCACGGTTGAAATTAACCTTGATGGAACCGGCATCTATGACAATGAAACCGGGGTTGGTTTTTTTGATCACATGCTGGATCAGCTGTCGCGCCATGCCCTGATTGATATGAAAGTGCGCGCATCAGGCGATTTGCACATTGATGATCACCACACGGTAGAGGACGTGGGCATCGCGTTGGGCCAAGCTTTAAGCGCTGCGATGGGCGACAAAAAGGGTATTCGTCGGTATGGCGAATGTCATTTGGCGATGGATGATGCGCAGGTGCGCTGTGCGTTGGATTTGTCGGCGCGTCCGTTTCTGATTTGTAATTTGGACCTGCCGTTTGGCAAAATTGGCAGTTTTGATACCGAATTGGTGCAAGAATTTTTTCAATCGTTCAGCACACATGGCGGCATCACGTTGCACATTGATAAGCTGCACGGGTTTAACGCCCACCACATCGCTGAGGCCGCGTTTAAGGCTGTGGCGCGGTCATTGCGGAATGCGTTGGAGGTTGATCCGCGCAAGGATGATGCGATTCCATCCACCAAGGGCGCACTGTGAGCACCGTTTTAATCGATTACGACAGCGGCAACCTGCATTCGGCGCAAAAGGCGTTTGAGCGCATGGCGTCTGAGGTCGGCGCAGGCGATGTGATTGTCACCTCTGATCCTGATGTTGTGGCCAAGGCGGACCGGATTGTATTGCCCGGTGATGGTGCCTTTCCCCATTGCCGAGCGCAGCTATTTTCGCGAACCGCACTGGCAGAGGCTGTGGTCGAAACGGTAGAGATGAAGGGTCGCCCGTTCATGGGTATTTGCGTGGGCATGCAGATGATGGCCACAACGGGCCATGAATATGAGGAAACCCCCGGTTTTGGTTGGATTGGTGGCGACATTCGCAAGATCGACGCGCCGGGCAAAAAGATCCCGCATATGGGGTGGAATGATCTGGTGATCAATCAGCCGCATCCTGTTCTGGACGGTATGTCGAGCGGGGATCACGCTTATTTCGTGCATAGCTTTGCCATGGAAGTGGCTGATAAGGCGCATCTTTTGGCGCATGTGACCTATGGCAATCCGGTCACGGCGATTGTTGGTCGCGACACGATGATTGGCACGCAGTTTCACCCTGAGAAAAGCCAAGATGTTGGTCTGCGCATGATTGCTAACTTTCTCACCTGGGCACCTTAGACCATATTGAGACACGCTTGCCGGCGCGAATTGTGGCTATTTTGTGGCAATGCCTGATTTTGAACACGTTTTGCATCAATGTTGCGGCGGAGGGGGCAGAGTTTCCCCCCGAAGTAGCGTTGATCCAACTGACCGTCGATCATACTTTAGTGATTAGTAAACCGAGGCTGTTTCTTCGCCTTGGGATTGGTTTTGACATGCTGTTGCGCTTGTCGTTCGTGTTAGTGAGTTTGCCTTTTGGAGGTTCGTTATGTTGTGTGATCAAGAACGGAATATGTCGAACGACATCAATTTGTTAGACAGCGATGTTATGGCGTATCTATTTACGCAAGTCGGTCCTGATGTCCCTCTGGCACCCCGCAGATCAACCGCCTCGACAAACTTTTTCCCGCTGGCCGATTGGCACCCGCGCAACCAAGGAAGAGATTTTGGGATTTCATGGACAAGCACGCTTGGCCCGTCGATTAGGTTGACGGCAGAGGTCGCCAATTCACCGCTGCCGCCCGCGCCGCTGGTAAGGCAGACTTACGCCCGCCTCACCAATTGATTAGCTAGCTACGATCAGTTGATGCGGGCCCAGTTTTGGCTCGCGCAGATCAAACCGCCTGCTACGCAGCCGCGCAAACGCAACGCGTTGCCGGCAACCGTCATCTTACCGACATAGATTTTGTTGTTGGACGGGCGCCACACTTGGCCTTCGTACTCGCCACCCCCGGCTGGGACCATGTCGATCACAATCTGCTTGCCGATGTTGGGGGATTGATATTCTGTCCCGCCGTTTTCGAAGGTACGCGCGATCGTGCCGCAAATCGCGCCGCCACAAGGGGCCATCGTGATGTAGGCGAATGCGCCATCATCAACTTCGGTTTGCCATGTGCCTACGGCGGCGTCTTGCGCGCTGGCGACCGTTGCCATTAGGGCCGCTGCGATAGTTGTCATTAGGATTTTCATCATTACTCCTCCCGTGGGTATGGCGCATCATTCCTTGAGGGCGACAATCCAATCAACCGTTACGTTGGGTCGATTGCATTTTGCTGATCGTCGCGTCATGAAGCGGCCAACTGACGAAAGGCTGCTGACAATGATCCTCTATCCCGCGATTGACCTTAAAGACGGCCAAGCCGTGCGCCTTGTGCATGGGGACATGGATCAGACCACCGTGTTTAACGATGATCCGGCCGCGCAGGCCCGCGAATTTGTCGCGGCAGGGTGCGAATGGCTGCACCTTGTGGACCTGAACGGTGCTTTTGCGGGTGCGCCAGTGAACGCGGCCCCGGTTGAGGCGATATTGAAGGAATGTAACGTCCCGGCGCAACTGGGCGGTGGCATTCGTGACCTGAAAACGATTGAGGCTTGGGTGAGCAAGGGTTTGGCTCGCGTTATCCTTGGCACTGTGGCGGTGGAAAATCCTGACCTTGTTCGCGAAGCGGCCCGTGAATTCCCCGGCAAGGTCGCGGTGGGACTGGATGCTCGCAACGGGAAAGTCGCAACCCGCGGCTGGGCTGAGGAAACCGACGTCATGGTCACCGACCTTGCCAAATCGTTCGAGGACGCAGGCATCAGCGCGATCATTTATACCGACATCCTGCGCGATGGCGCGATGAAAGGACCCAATATCGCCGCGACAGAGGCGTTGGCCAAGGCGGTGCGCATCCCTGTCATAGCCTCGGGCGGCGTGTCGTCTATGGCGGATCTTGACGCCTTGAAAGCGACGGGTGTGATATCAGGCGCAATCTCGGGTCGCGCGCTCTATGACGGCGCGATTGACCTGAAAAAGGCCCTTGCGTCTTTGCGCGGATGAGATCGCCCGCATCATCTTGCCGAAAATACTCAAATCCACCCCGTTGCCGCCTGGCTCTTACGGCGCTATTCAACCCCCATGTTAAAAACCCGCATCATCCCTTGTTTGGACGTCGCCGAAGGACGCACCGTGAAGGGTGTGAACTTTGTTGATCTGATCGACGCAGGCGACCCTGTGGAACAGGCGATCGCCTACAACGCGGCTGGCGCGGATGAGCTGTGTTTCCTCGATATCAAAGCCACCCACGAAAATCGCGGCACAATGTTTGACCTGGCGACCCGCACGGCAGAACATTGTTTTATGCCGCTGACCATCGGCGGCGGCGTGCGCACGCATCACGATGTGCGCGATTTGCTGCTGGCGGGGGCAGATAAGGTCAGTTTCAATTCTGCGGCGGTAGCCAATCCTGATGTGGTGACAGATGCCGCCATGCGCTTTGGCAGCCAGTGCATTGTAGTGGCCATCGACGCCAAGACCGTAAGCCCCGGCAAATGGGAGATTTTTACCCATGGCGGGCGCAAGGGCACAGGTATTGACGCTGTGGAATTCGCCAAAACGGTAGAGGCGAAGGGCGCTGGTGAAATCTTGCTCACCTCTATGGATCGCGATGGGACGAAATCGGGTTTTAACCTGCCGCTGACCCGCGCGGTCAGTGATGCGGTGAACATCCCTGTTATTGCCTCTGGCGGTGTTGGCACGCTTGACCATCTTGTGGAAGGCGTCACGGAGGGTGGTGCAAGTGCGGTGCTGGCGGCGTCAATTTTCCACTTTGGCACTTATTCGATCCAAGAGGCGAAAACGCATATGCAAGCCGCCGGAATTCCTGTGAGGATGACATGAGCCTAAAAGCGCTTGCCGCAACGATTGCCGCCCGTAAAGACGCTGACCCCGATAGCAGTTGGACCGCAAAACTGTTGTCCAAAGGCCCTGAAAAATGTGCCGAAAAGTTTGGCGAGGAATCGATTGAAGCCATCATCGAAGCGGTCAAAGGCGACCGCGCTGCGCTGACGTCAGAGGCGGCGGATGTGATCTATCACCTGCTGGTCATGTTGGCCGCGCGCGACATCACGCTTGAAGACGTCGAGGCGGAGCTGGCCAAGCGAGAAGGCACATCCGGCTTGGATGAAAAAGCCGCGAGATAGGCTTCTTTGGTTTAAAAGTACGCAAAATCCGCAGTTGATGCTAACTAGCGCGGCAATTTCGACGAAATCACCCCAGTATTGAAACCCGCTTTGCGCAATTCCCCCCAAAGCCGTTGATATTCAATCTTTGGGCAGCGGTTTTGAATCACTGTGACGCCGCGCGCTTCTGCCTTTGCGGCGGCCTGGGCGTGTTTCACACCAATTTGCATCCAAATGAAGGGCAAGTTTGGCCAACGGGCTAAGGCTTCGTCGACGATACCGGGGACCGCATCGGGTGCGCGAAAGATGTCGACCATGTCCACGTCAAAAGGAATCGAGGTGAGATCAGGATAAATCAATTCGCCCAACAACTCTTTCCCGGCGTGGCCCGGATTGACCGGGATAATGCGATATCCCTTGAGCCCTAGGTAGCGCGCGACGAAATAGCTTGGCCGCAGTGGATTGATCGAAGCCCCCACCATCGCGATGATTTTGGTTTTGGTCAGTATGTCGCGAAACAACGCGTCAGAATAGGTCATG
>CAKZVL010000177.1 GCA_937922155.1 uncultured Paracoccaceae bacterium
CGAGGATGGTGAATTCGTTGTATTTGTTGGCCCGTCTGGTTGCGGGAAGTCAACACTCTTGCGCATGATTGCAGGTCTGGAAGAAATTTCCGATGGCACTGTTGCGATCGGTGATGACGTTGTGAACGAAGTCGCCGCCTCAAAGCGCGGTGTGGCGATGGTGTTTCAGACGTATGCTTTGTACCCGCACATGACCGTTTACAAAAACATGGCGTTTGGTCTGAAACAGGCCAAGACGGACCCGGCTGAGATTGATCGTCGCGTCAAGGCCGCAGCAGAGATTTTGCAGATCACCGATTACCTTGATCGCAGTCCGCGCAACCTGTCTGGTGGTCAACGCCAACGTGTGGCGATTGGCCGTGCGATCGTACGTGACCCCAAAGTGTTCTTGTTTGACGAACCTTTGTCTAACCTAGATGCGGCCCTTCGTGTGCAAACCCGTCTTGAAATTGCGCGTTTGCACCAGCGCCTTGAGACGACAATGATCTATGTGACGCACGATCAGGTCGAAGCGATGACCTTGGCTGATAAGATCGTCGTTTTGCGCGATGGTCGGATCGAACAGGTGGGTTCCCCTATCGACCTTTATGAACGTCCGCAGAACGCCTTTGTTGCGCAGTTTATCGGCAGCCCAAAGATGAATTTCTTTGGCAAGGATGATCTATCAAGCAACGCCGCCAAATTGCTCAAGCGTGACATTGGAACGGAAGAAGAAGCGGGTTTGCGTCCAGAGCACCTAGAGCCAACGACGAACAGCGCAAAAGTCGTCCTAGAAGGCCGTCTTGAGCTTGTGGAAAACCTTGGCGAATACGCCCTTGTCCATATGACAACAGCAAGCGGGACGGAGTTCATAGCAAAGACGGAAAAGCCACCAACGGTTGCGAAGGGTGAAATGCTTGGTTTCTCGATCAAGCCTGCTCTTGTTCACTTCTTTAACAAAAGCACGGGTCAGCGCGCCTAGGCTGCCCTTTGGTTTAACTGATTTTAAACGCCCGCAGATCACACCTGCGGGCGTTTGGTGTGTCCGGTTCTTTTGTGAACGCTTGACACTTTCAAAAAGCCGGGCCACCGATAGACGATGTTGGATTTGCGCCCCGTTGGATATGTTATTGGCCTGTTGGTAACGGCATTGGGCCTTACCATGTTGGGGCCTTTGGCCGCTGACTTGCAAGCCGGGAACGGGCATTGGCCTGTGTTTCTGCAAAGCGCGATCATTACGTGTTTGATCGGCGGGTTGGTTTCTATTTCCTGCGCCAATGGCGTTGGCGAAGGGCTAAGCCTGCGTCAAACGTTCCTTGTTACAGCCTTGGTTTGGCTGACGCTTCCCATGTTCGGTGCGATCCCGTTTGTTATTGGTGCCACCAATGCCAGCATCACCAATGCTGTTTTTGAGGCCATGTCAGGTCTGACCACAACCGGGGCGACGGCCTTTTCCGGGCTTGAGGCGATGCCGGATGGGCTAAAGCTGTGGCGCGGCATTTTGCAATGGCTCGGTGGTGTTGGGATCATCGTTGTCGCCATGGTGTTTTTGCCAGAGCTACGCGTGGGCGGGATGCAGATTTTTCGCTCTGAATCCTTTGATACGATGGGCAAAATTCTGCCAAGGGCAGGGGAAATCGCTGCGAATATATCAGTGATTTACATCGTTCTGACGATGACCTGCGCGATGAGTTATATCGTTGGTGGCATGCCGCCCTTTGATGCGATGATCCATGCGATGACGACGGTATCGACCGGGGGGATGGCCAACCAGGATTCATCCTTTACGGAATACAGCGCGTCAATCCATTATACTGCGATCATATTCATGATCCTCGCCGCACTGCCATTCGTGCGTTACGTGCAACTTATCGCCGGAACGGCGCAGCCGCTTTACCGGGATGTGCAGGTCCACGCGTTTCTTTTGACCATCGCGATTTGTGCGCTGTTGATATCGTCTTGGGTGTGGTCCCGCGACGGGATTATGACCGAAACCGCCTTGCGAGAGGCACTGTTCAACGTTGTCTCCATCATGAGCGGGACAGGTTATTCCAACGCGGATTATATAACGTGGGGGACATTTCCTGTCACCCTCTTCTTTTTCATTGGATTGATCGGGGGCTGTGCGGGATCAACCTCGTGTTCGATCAAAATTTTTCGCTATCAGTTGCTGTTTGCCTCTGTCAAAAGCCAGATCAAACAAATCCACTCACCCCATGGCATCTTTACACCACGGTACGAAGGGCGCCCGGTTGGTGAGGATGTGTTGAATTCTGTGATGGCGTTTTTTGTCGCCTTTCTCATTTCGCTGGGCGTGTTTGCGGCTTTGCTGGGTTTGACAGGTTTGGATTTTATCACATCGGTGTCCGGGGCGGCGGCGGCACTGGCCAATATTGGTCCCGGCCTTGGGCCTGTGATTGGCCCATCTGGGAGCTACGCCGACATCAACGACGCTGCCAAATGGATTTTGACCATCGCGATGTTCGTTGGGCGTTTGGAAATTCTGGTCGTGCTGACATTGCTGACCTTTCAATTCTGGAGAGAGTGATGAAACGACCATTGGGCGCGCAGATTTCCCACATGCTGAAGGATCGCGGGGTTGAAGTGATCTTTGGCATCCCCGGCGTGCATAACCAAGAGATGTATCGCGGCATCGAAGAGGCCGGTTTGACCCATGTGCTGGCGCGCCACGAACAAGGGGCAGGGTTCATGGCCGACGGCTATGCCCGTGCGACTGGAAAGCCGGGGGTGTGTTACGTGATCACCGGGCCGGGCCTGTGCAATATCATGACGCCGATGGGACAGGCGTATAGCGACAGCGTGCCGATGTTGGTGATTTCGTCTTGTCTGGATGAGACGGCGGCGACGCGCGGGCAGTTGCACCAGATGAAGGATCAGGAAGGCGCGGCGCGCACGGTTTGCGATTGGAGCGAAACAGCGCGGACGGCGGAAGCGGCCTATGGGTTGATTGATCGGGCTTTGGTCGAATTTGAAGCGGACCGCACTTGTCCAAAGCATGTGAGTGTGCCGATTGCCATGTTAGAAGGGGAGGCTAACCCAGCCGCAACAGATTTTGCGTTGTCTGTGAATGCAATGGACAGCGCTGTAATTCCAAACGCAAGCGTGGTGCATGATCTGGCCTATCAAATCAAACAGGCGCACCGGCCCTTATTCGTCTTTGGTGGGGGATGTGTGGTAGACGACTATATCCCCGTGGAAAAACGTGTGCGGGACTTGATCAAGAATACAGGCGGTGCAGCGTTTACGACCTATGCGGGGCGCGGTTTGATTGCGCCTGATGATCCACTTGGCTTTGGGGCCAACCTAGCTCGCCCGTCTAGTGCTGATGTTTTCGCCGAAGCGGACTTGGTCGTTGTCTTTGGGTCTCAGATGTCCGAGGTCGATTTATGGCGTGCCACGCCAGGCCATGATTGCCCTGTCGTGCGCATTGATATCACCCCTGAAACTTTGAATGTCTTGGACAATACGCAAGCTATGATCCGCGCTGATGCGCTGTCAGTCATGCTGGCCTTGCTTCAGGCATTTCCAACCGAAGTTGCCCCCAAGTGGGACGTCAAAAAGATCGCAGACTTCCGCGCCCGCATGCGCGCCGAAATCAACGCTGAACGCCCCGGCATTCTCCCGGTTGCGGATGCGTTGCGCGACGCTCTGCCAAGCGACACCATGATCTATTCCGACATGACCCAATTCGCCTATGTCGCCAAAGAGGTGTGGGACATGGATCACCCCGGCCATTGGCACCATCCTTTCGGATTTGGGACCTTGGGATACGCCACACCCGCAGCCATCGGTGGCGCAGTTGCGCGCCAAGGCCAGCCGACCATGGCGATTATCGGGGATTACGGGTTCCACTACACGATGGCGGAACTGGGAGTGGCCGTCGAACTCAAGCTGCCGCTGCCGATCATCCTGTGGGACAACGGCAAATTGGGAGAGATCGAGGATTCGATGGTGCGCGCCCAGATTGCGCCCAATGCGGTCGTTGCGCGGAACCCCGATTTCGTCAAACTGGCACATGCCTTTGG
>CAKZVL010000178.1 GCA_937922155.1 uncultured Paracoccaceae bacterium
TGATCAATATCCAATTCATGCTGCGGGCACCATGAACACCGATGCGGTGGCAAAAGTTTGCGGGTGTCTGCCCCTGATTGTGCCCGCCGATCCAAGTGTTGTTTCAGTCGAAGACGTGATGGCGGTGTGTTCTGGATTTATCTTTACCGGCGGACGACCCAACGTGCATCCCGAGGAATATGGCGAGGCGGAGACAGAGGCCCACGGCGAATTTGATCGTGATCGCGACGGGCTGACCTTGCCGCTGATCCGCGCCTGCGTCGCCAAGGGCCTGCCGATTTTGTCGATTTGTCGTGGCTTTCAGGAATTGAACGTCGCGATGGGCGGATCGCTTTACCCCGAAATCCGCGACCTGCCGGGGCGCGACAATCACCGCATGCCCCCCGATGGCACGTTAGAGGAAAAGTTCGCGATGCGTCATGTTGTGACCATGACGGAAGGCGGCCCGTTTCATCGCCTGTTTGGGGGTCATCAAGTGATGACCAATAGCTTGCACGGGCAGGGGATCAAGGAGCCGGGCGAGCGTATTGTCGTGGATGGTCACGCCCCTGATGGCACGCCCGAGGCCATCTATGTCGCAGGCGCGCCGGGGTTTACCTTGGGCGTGCAATGGCATCCTGAATACAACGCAGACATGGATCCGGTTTCCAAAGCCCTGTTCGAAGCCTTTGGCGCGGCGGTGGTGGCGTGGGCCGAAGGTGGCGTGCGCAAAACGGCGTGATCGCGCGGGCGTACGATCAACAGATCAGCTTGGCCTCATGCGATTTCAGGCATCGGCGCGCTGTGTCGCCGTAGCTGCCCAAATTGCTGCGCAATTCTGGAAACAGTTCAAACAATTCATCCCGCGCCGGATCGCTGATCGCGTTCAGGCCCAACGCACCGGGGTGAAAGCTTTCGGTTGCGGCGCCATGGGCAAAAACGACCTCGTGCTGGTCGAACATCATGTGGATATAGGTGACCTTTTCGCCGTCTTCTTGGGTGACGAGATTTCCGTCAACGAGGTGTTTGGCCGTCACCAGAACTTCGCTTTCGCCAAACAATAGTTCTGCGCGGTAGCCGCTAAACAGCATCCGGTGCTGTGGCGAGACGAGCAGATCTTGATTCTGACCAATCACAACACCCGGGCGGATGCGGATCGGAGCAAACGCGCCCTTTGCGGGGACGGTACGGCTTTGGATCCAGCGGATTGGCTGCAATCCGTGATCGCGGGTCACGACATAATCACCAACCCTTAGGGTTGCGATGTCGCGCGCGCCTTGCGGAGTTGCAATCAAGGTGCCTGGTGTGAAACAGATAATGTTTTCAATGTCGCTAAAGGTGACAGTGCCACCGCCGATGAGGTCGGCAGAGCCAGAGAAACTGCCGGTGCCATTATCGGTTGCAGACAGTGAGCCTGCGATCATTAACCCATTAAAATCCAGCGTATCGCCAACGCCGCTTTCCCCTGTGGAGCCGCCAAAGACTTCGATGTCTTGCGCGGTTTCCCCAAGGTCCTGAATGGTGATGTAATCATCGCCGCTGGCCGCCGTAACGGTGTCGCCGTCGGCTGCAAAGATGGTGTCGTTTCCAGCCTCGGCGAAAAGACGGTCAGCGCCCATACCGCCGTAAAGCGTATCACTACCATCACCAGTATAGATTAAATCCTCGCCTGCTCCGCCATATACCAAATCGTCGCCAGAGGTGTTTGCCCCAGCGATATCGTCAATCGTGTCATCGCCGGCACCGCCGTAAACAATGTTGTCGCCGTCACCATATTTGATGTCGTCGTCACCGCTGCCGCCATCGATGGTGTCATTGCCATCTCCGCCAAAGATGGAATCAACATCTGAACCACCTAGGACGCTATCGTTGCCGTCGCCGGTGATGTATCGGTTGCTGCCAGCGGTATCGGTAATAACATCGTCACCACTGCCCGTGACCACGGTTTCATCGCCGCGACCACCGATGACCGTGTCGTTACCGGACCCCAGCGTGACTGTTTCGATTTCTTCAAAGGAAGTGATCCCGCTGCCCGTGAGGGTGCCGGATTCTGCGTCGAATGGAGTAAGCGCAGTAAAGTCCAGCATAAGATCCGTCGTGGAATTTGACGCATCTAACTGATCGCCAAGACCTGATTGCGCCCCTTCGCCGCCCGTGATCGTGTCGGTCCCTGTGGCTATTGTTTCAAAGACGTCGTCGCCATCGCCGCCAAACATCGTATCATCACCATAGCCGCCGCCGATGGTGTCATTGCCCGTGCCGCCATCAAGCGTGTCACCAGCGCCGGCAAAACCGCCTGCGTGCAAGGTATCGTTGCCTGCGCCACCATAGACTTCATCCGACCCGATGGAGGGCGAAATCAGATCGTCGCCGTCGCCGCCGTAGGCGGTATTGTTTCCGGTGCCGCCAATAATGTGATCGTTGCCGGCGTCACCATAAAGGGTTGATGCAGAACCGCTTTGAAGAACATCGTTTCCGGAGCCGCCGTAAACCTCATCATCGCCGGCACCTGACAGGATCGTGTCATCACCGCCATAGCCAAAGATCAGGTCGTCGTTTCCAGTATCGCCAAGCAAATGCGCGTCGTTTCCGTCTACTACATCACCGTCAGGATCACCTGTATAGCTTTGTCCGATTGAATCGTCGCCGCTTGTCCCTTCGATGGTTCCATCGGACAAAGGAATGCCCATGGCGTTTAAAACTAGGGGGTTGTTGACAAAGTTTGCATTAACACCTGCGAGGACAAGTGTTTCACCATTGGGGAAGGTCAAAATGGTATCGTTAATACCGCTTGTTGAGACCACGACATCATTGGTCAGTATCGGTTGGCCGCCTGCATCCGTCATCCCTGAAACGTCGATTTGGTCGCGGCCCGTAAAGGTGCCATCACCATTAATAGTTGGCGCCTCAAAGTTTGTGACGGTATCGTCACCAAAACCGTCTGACAGAACAATGGTATCAGCCGCAGCATCAGCCGCGCCGAGGTCGATCTGGTCGTTGCCCGCGCCGCCATCAATTGTGTCGCCGCCTGCCCCGCCAATCAGCTCATCCGCACCGCCACCGCCGATGATGCTGTCGTCGCCAGCCCCGGCATCAACAGTGGCACTGTTTGTCGACGCTAAGCTGGCATCAAAGGTGTCGTCATTGTCGCTAAGGACAAAGGCTTCGATATCGCTAAAGGTGCCGCTATCGCTTCCGCCGTCGCCATCGACATATGTGCCGCTTTCGTTGCCACTCAGGGTGACGTCAACAGGATCGCCGTCTTGGCTAAAGTTCAAAGTGTCGTTGTCGACGCCGCCGCTGCCGCCGAACAAAGTCGCGTCGCCGAAGCCTGCGTAAAACGTATCCTGACCATCGCCGCCATCCAGCGTGGCATTTCCAAGGCTGTCGGTGAGTGTGTCGTCGCCCGCACCTCCGAAAAGCTGATCGCCAAGGCCGGTGTTGTTGCCCGTAATCAGAACATCGTTGCCAGCTCCGCCATAAAGCGTGTCATCGCCATCGTCGCCATCCAGCGTATCGTTGCCAGTGCCGCCATAAACTTCGTCGTTGCCAGCGCCTGCGTCAACGTTATCGTTGCCTGCTCCGGCTTGGATGAGGTCGTCGTTGCCCGTGTCGCCTGCAATAATGGCATCATTACCGTCAACGACGTCGCCGTCGGTGTCGCCGGTATAGGCGGCGTTGATGGTGTCGTCGCCTGCGGTGCCTGAAACCGTGCCATCGGGCAGGGGGATGCCCATGGCAGCCAGAACGAAGGGGTTGTCGACAAAGTTTGCATCGACGCCTGCAAGGATAACCGTTTCCCCGTTGGGGAAAGTCAGGATTGTGTCGCTGGTCCCGCCTGCCGTGACCACGACGTCATTGGTGTGGATCGGCTGTCCACCGGCATTTGTGATCCCTGAGACATCGATCTGATCAAAACCGGTAAAGGTGCCATCACCATTGTCACTTGGCGCTTCGAACTGTTCAAAGAGGTCGATGCCAGATCCGGCAGAGACAACGATCGTGTCTTGGGCTGTGTCGCTGTCGCCAAGCCAAACATGGTCGTCACCTGCGCCTGCATCAATCGTATCGGCGCCGTCGCCTGTGAGGATGATGTCATTGCCCGCGCTACCGGTTACAGAGTCATCGCCTGACCCCGTCGAAATCAATTCGATTTCGCTAAAGGTCACGGTGCCAGATGTCGCGGTTAGCGTGCCGGTGCCTGCACTGGATAAAGCGACGGTTTGATCATCGGCAATCCCGCTGCCGTCAAGGTCATCACCGCCGGTTACGCCTGTCTCTCCGCCGACAATCGTTTGGTCGTCAAAGCCGCTTACGAGGGTAAAGGTGTCATCACCAGCGCCACCATAAAGCGTATTGTTGCCATCCAGTACGACGAACGTATCTTGGCCAGCGTCCCCGAACAGCGTGTCGTTTCCGGTGCCGCCGTCCAGCGTATCATCGCCCGTGCCGCCGTAAACCTCGTCGTTGCCTGCGCCTGCATCAACACTGTCGTTGCCTGCACCCGCCTCAACAAAATCATCATCGCCTGTGTCGCCGGGCAAAATTGCATCATCGCCGTCAATGATGTCGCCATCCGTGTCGCTTAGGTAGGCCGCGTTAATAGTGTCATCGCCTGCGGTGCCTGACACCGTCCCGTCGGGCAAAGGAATGCCCATTGCGGCCAGAACGAAAGGATTGTCGACAAAATTTGCGTCGACGCCATCCAACATCATCGCCTCCCCATTGGGGAAGGTGAGAATGGCATTGTTGGAAAACCCTGCGGTGACAACCACATCATTGGTATGGATGGGCTGACCGCCCGCATCCGTCATGCCTGAGATGTCGATCTGATCACGGCCGGTAAAGGTGCCATCACCGTTGTCCGTTGGTGCCTCAAATTGGAAAACCAGATTAGAAACCGCGCCATCGGAAAAGACGACAGTGTCGTCCTGCCCATCGTTTTCACCAAGGTAAATCAGGTCTTCGCCGCCGCCGCCGTCAACGGTATCCGCGCCTGCACCGGCATCAAGATAATCATTGCCGCTGCTGCCTGTGAATTGGTCGTCGCCAGACCCTGTATAGACCTGTTCAACATTGCTAAACGTCGCCGTGCCGGTTGCGGTCGTGACCGTCCCGTTTTCTGCAGAGGAAAGCGCGACGGTTGCGTCTTCTGTCAGGGTTCTGCCATCAATGGCGTCACCGATGCTTTCGCCGCCTTCGTCGCCTTGGATCGTGTCGTTGCCGAAACCGTCTTCCAGAACAAATATGTCGTCGCCGCCGCCGCCGCCGATTTCGTCATCCCCGGTGCCACCATACAGCGTATCGTGGCCTTCTTGCCCTTCGATGGAATCGTTGCCGGACCCCGCAAAGATCGTGTCGTCGTCGTTACCGGCCCAGATTGAATCGTTACCAGCCCCGCCAAAGAACGTGTCGTTGCCTGCGCCATCAAGGGCAATCCCAACGCCGCCTTCGTCGTCGAAGACGTCATCTTGGTCGCTGCCGATGACGCTGTCGGCGCCTGCAAGCGTTTCGATATAGGTGTACCCATCGCTGAGGGCGGCATCCACAACGTCGGCCTGCAGGGTCAGGACAAGATGCTCAATCTGGGAAAAGACAATCGTGTCACCGGTCACCAAATCGGTAATGGTTCCTTCGCCAGGGCCGGAGAACACGACACTGACGGGGTTGGTCAGCTGGCTGAGGTCAATCGTGTCATAATCGTTTGGCCCATTGCCGCCGACAATAAGGTCATCGCCAAAGTTGTCTTTTGCGATGAACCAATCGCGGCCGTCTCCGCCTTCAAGTCGATCGTTGCCAGTACCACCGCCAAGCGTATCGTCACCGCCCCAACCTTTGATCAACATGCCGCTGTCGTCACCGATGATCGTGTCATCGCTGAGAATGGTTCCGTCAATTTGTTCAATGTTGCTCAGCACGTCGCCTTCGGCGTCACCGCCGCTTTCGGCCAAGCCGTCGCTGAGGTCGATGTTGATGCCTTCTGATCCACCGAAGTAGTTCATGAAGTCGTAACCATCACCGCCATAAACGTAATCTGCGCCGGCGCCACCGACAATTTGGTCATTGCCCTCACCAGCGATCACGGTGTCATCACCTGCACCGAGGTTGATGGTGTCATTGCCAGCGTTGGTGGTTACATGTTCGTCACCCGCACCACCAAAAATGGTGTCGAATCCTGACCCGGTTTCCACACGTTCAATTTCGCTAAAGCTTGCCGTGTCCGTCCCGTTGGTGAATGTGCCCGCCTCTCCTGCCGAGAAATCAACGGTGACGTTTTCGCTCAGCGCACTGCCGTCGATCACGTCGCCTTGGGTCTCGCCTGTTTCGCCGCCAACAACATCGTCTTGGCCAAAGCCGTCATTGACAACAAAGGTATCATCGCCGCCACCCAAATTGATGGTATTTGCGTTGCTGTCATCGACAACAGTGTCATTACCCGCGCCAAGGATGATCTGCTCAAAATCAAAGAAGGAAGCGACATTGCCCGCACCATCATCTACGGTGCCGTCTTCGAAATCTGTGTATGTGACTGTGACGCTGTTGGTTAGGGCTGTCGCGTCTAGAGTGTCGCCAGCGGTTTCGCCCGTGCTGCCCGCATAAAGATTATCGACACCATATCCATCAGAAAGCACCAAGGTATCGTCACCGTCACCGCCAACGATAAAATCGTTGCCCGCGCCGCCGTCGATCGTGTCATTGCCGCTTTGCAGTTGGATATTGTCATTGCCAGATCCACCAATGGCGCTGTCGTCGCCTGCGCCGCCCTGGATCGTGATGTTGCCGGTGTTTAAGGTCGCATCAAAGGTGTCGTCTGATTGGGTGCCGAGGAATGTTTCAAATTCAGCGAACGTCCCTGTCGCCGTGCCATTGTCAAACGCATAGGTCCCAGATTCCGAACCATCAAAAACTACATCCACGCCGATGGAATTCGATCCATCATAGAAATAGATCGCATCGCGTGAGGTATCTGTGCTGTCTTCGCCCCCGAACAATGTGCTGGTGCCAGAAATTGACTCTGCATAAATGATGTCAAAGCCTTCGCCACCGTAAATCGTGTTGTCGCCTGTTCCGCCGTAAAGCCGATCATCGTCCGCACCGCCGACTAGCGTGTCGTTGCCTGCGTCACCGTAAAGCGTATCTTCGCCAGCCCCGGCTTCAAAACTGTCGTTTCCTGCGCCACCTTGCAGGGAATCGTCACCTGCACCTGTGCGCACGATATCATCGCCTGCATCACCAAGAACGGTGTCGTTCCCGCTGCCGGTTTCGATGATTTCGACCTCGCTAAAGCTGGCGGTGTCCGTCCCATTGGTGAGCGTGCCTGCCTCAGCGGCAGAGAAATCAACGGTGATGTCGTCAGTGAATTGGGTGGCATCAATGATGTCGCCACTGGTTTCACCGGTTTCACCGCCGGTGATTGTATCGGTGCCTGCGCCTGCCTCGAGCTGAAAGATGTCATCGCCCGCGTCGCCCGCAAGGGTGTCGTTGCCTGTTCCTGCGTTAAAGCTGTCGTTGCCAGCGCCACCCGTAAGTGAATCGTCACCAGACCCCGTGCGCACCACATCATCACCAACGTCGCCAAGCACAGTGTCATTGCCGCTGCCGGTGACAATCAGTTCGATTTCGCTAAAGGTTGCGGTATCCAAGCCATTGTCGATTGTCCCGGCTTCGGATCCGGAAAAATCAACGGTGACGTCCTCGCTGAGCTGGGTGCCGTCAATGTCGTCGCCAAGTGTTTCACCGGCTTCGCCCCCGACAATCGTGTCGTCGCCAAAACCGTCCTGAAGCTCAAACGTATCATCGCCATCCGCCATGTTCACGGAGTTGGCGTTGAAATCCCCGATGACAGTGTCGTTGCCAGACCCGAGGTCATATTGATCAATACCTGTCATTGTGGCTTCGTCTGCGCCAGAGGTCAGGATCGCACCATCTACAAGGACAGGCCCCCCACCGCCCGTAGGTCCACCGGGAGGGCCGCCGGGAGGGCCACCGGGAAGAGTGCCGCCTGAGATGCCACCAATATCGACTTCTTGGAAAACCAAAGTGGTGTCTTGCGTAACCGCAGTCGCGTTCAGTACGTCGCCAATGGTTTCGTCAAAATCGTTGGCATCAATCGTGTCGATGCCATAGCTGTCTTCGAGAACGATTGTGTCATCGCCAGAGTCGCCGATAATGGAATCGTCGCCGGTGCCGCCAAGGATGGTGTCATTGCCCAATCCGCCGACAATCTCGTCGTTGCCAGCACCACCATCCAGGACATCAGCAGAATTTTCGTCGCCGTTGTCGAGGATCGTGTCATTGCCGTCACCACCATAAACGGTGTGGTTGCCGACCCCGCCAGGCGTCTCCAGAAAATCGTCGCCGCTGCCGCCGTAGATTGTGCTGTCTGCCATGTTGAACTTCCTCAGCCCGTCAGCAATTTTCCCTGCGCCGACTTTTATTGATCAGAGTGTTAACCAATGGCGGTGGCTGGAATTGGGGAGGGCGGAGGCGATTCTAAGATGAAGATGGCATTTGTATGAAATTGCGAATTTTTTCGCCAAAGTTGAGACAAAGTCTGCGTTTCTGGCGCTTTGTTTCCAATCGGGAAATTTTGGATTGAGCGATCTGGGGCAGGGACCGTTGGTCAAAAATGGTGAGCTGACTTCGGGTTCCGATCTGCTGTGAAGCGCGGGTTTTTCAGGCGGGAAATGCTGGGCCGTGAGAAAAGGTTTGCGATTTAAGGGCGTGGTAAAGTATTGATAAGTATTGTGTTTTGTGGATTTTACCAGCTTTGCATCCGGTCCTTTGCAATCCGGGGCGGCTTGACGCTTGCGGTGGTGGTATTGGCCAGATGCAAAGGGGATTTACCGCGCCCGAGCGAAGCTTTTTCCTTTTCGGGCCGCGCCACAATTGTGAAAGCCGAAACACGGGCCGGGCGGGCGTTTTGGCGGAGACATTTAGAACAGTTTCTTAATTTTTTCACATACAAGGCAGCCATTTTGCAATTTTAGGGGGCATTTTTTTTACATGAATGCATCTTTGGATTGCAAAATGTGACAGTTTTCGCCCTGTGCTTGCTAAGAATTTGTGCGGGTTTGTGACACCTGCGCCCGGCGCATTAACCCTGAAAAACGTAGCGCACAGGCGGTACACACCGTGTACACCAGCGGTACACCGACAGGGCGTAAATTGGCTGTGTTAACCTACCTTGGCGCGGTGTTTTACCGACCCAGAAAATGGGCGACACGACTGCCAATCATAACAACAACCTTAGCGTTGCAATGCGGATTTGAGGGCATGATAGGACGCCTTGGGCGTGCGGTCGAGCGTGTCAAAATCAACGTGGACTAGGCCAAAACGTTTTTCGTAGCCCAGGGACCATTCGTAATTGTCCAAGAGGGACCAGGCGAAATAGCCCTCGACCTTTGCCCCGTCGTTGATTGCGCGGCGCACGGCATCAAAATGAGCGTTCAAGAATGCGATGCGCCCGATGTCATCGACAGCGCCATCCTTGATGACATCAGGGTTGGCCATTCCGTTTTCGGTGATGAAAAGCGGCAGCTTGCCTGTGTATTCGCGGGTCAGGCGCATGATAAATTCATAAAGCCCATCAGGATAGATTTCCCATTCCATCTGGGTTTTGGGAAGCGGTCCTTCGACTTCTGAATGTGAGGGCCACGCGCTGTCGTCGGGGCCGATGAGTTTGCGGGTATAATAGTTTAGCCCGACCCAATCGAGCGGCTGTTGAATGGTGGCAAAGTCGTCTTGCCAGCCATTGGGCAAATGCGCCTCAAGCCCTTGCAATACGTTGTCGGGGTAGTGCCCCTTGAAAACGCCATCAATGAAAAATCGGTTGTAGTAGCCATCGTAAAGATCGGCGGCTGTGCGCGCGGCGACGGTGTCATCGGCGGGCATGGCCCATTCGAAATTGAACACAGCGCCAAGGTTGTCCATGCCAAGGCTGCGCATGGTTTGAATGGCCGTACCGTGCGCTACAAGGATGTGGTGCATCGCGCGGGCCGTGGCGCGGATATCGCGCAAGCCCGGTGCGTGGTGTCCCAAAAAGTGCGACAGCCAGCCGACACACCAAGGTTCGTTGATCGGTGCGACAGAATGCATCCGGTCACCAATGCGCCCCATGATGGTTTGGGTGAAATCGCCAAACCAGTTTGCAATATCAGGGTTCGTCCAACCGCCCTTGTCCGCCAGCGCGGAAGGTAGTTCCCAGTGATAGAGTGTCGCGCAGGGTTTGATCCCGCGTTCCAACATTGCGTCTGTGAGCCGGTCGTAAAAATCCAGCCCGTCTGGGTTTGGTGTGACGCCATCGGGCATGACACGGGCCCAGCTTGTGGAAAAGCGATAAGCGTCAAAGCCGGCAGCTGCGATCAGGTCAAGGTCTTCTTCAAAGCGGTGATAATGGTCGCAGGCGACATCGCCGTTTTCGTTGCGCACCACGTTGCCGGGGGTCGCAGCAAATGTGTCCCAATGGGTTTGACCTGCACCGCCAAAGCTGTGCCCTTCGATCTGATAGGCGGATGTGGCTGTTCCAAAAAGGAAACCGTCGGGAAAATCGGAGCGTTTAAAGTTCATGGGTTCTCTTACTTTGGATCAATTATGTGGGGCAGGGCCGGTGGAACGCCCAAGCGTCAATTCAGCCTCTAGCAGGTGGTGGTTATGGTTGCTGGTTTCGCCATTGATTTTTTCGATCAACATACGCGACAGCATGCGCCCCGCTTCGCGTACAGAGGATCGCGTGGCGGTGAACACGGGCACTTCGCCATCGTTGGCAAGGTAGGACAACCCGTCATCATGGGTGACGATGGACACATCACGCCCCATTTGTAGCCCACGATCTTCGAACGCGCGGCGCACGCCCAAGGCAGAGATGATGGATGAAACAACAAACGCTGTCGGCGGATTGGGCTGGCCAAGCATTTCGTGGGCCGCACTGTGCCCATAGCTTTCGGTCATGTCGCTGTCGCCGCGCATCAGGGCCGGATCGACGGGGATGTCGCGTGCGGTTAAGCCTTCTTCGTAGCCGCGACGTCGGCGATGGGCAAAATCCATTGTTTCCAGCCCGTTGATCAATGCGATCCTGCGGTGTCCAAGATCCACCAAAAAATCAGTGGCGCGGCGAAAGGCGCTGATGTTGTTGACGTCCACCCAGCTGTAGTTTTGTTCGATCCCGGAGGCGCGACCATGCACAACAAAGGGCAAGCCAATTTCTTGCAACAATGCGATACGGTGGTCGTTCATTTTGGGGGCATGCAAGATTACCCCGTCCACGGTGCCGCGGGTTTTGAAGTTGCGGTAAACCTGTTCTTCGTCCGCGTCCTTGATGATTGAGAGCACCATTTCGTAGTTGTTGGCGGCGTAAACCTCGCCCGCGCCTGCAATGAAATCCCCAAAGATTGGGTTCACCATTTCGTGGCGGTCGTCGGTGGGGATCACGTGGCCGATGGCATTCGCGCGCCCGGTGGCCAGGCTTTTGGCGCGGATGTTGGGGCTGTAGTTGTGTTTTGCAGCCGCGGCGAGGACCTTGTCGCGTGTTGCCTCACTCACCTCAGGAAAACCGTTCAGCGCACGGCTGACCGTGGTTTGGGACAGGCCCAGGTTCGCTGAGAGTTCTTTGAGGTTCATGGCGTTTTTCAAACCGCTTTGGATGTCTTGGTTGTGTGTTTTTGACGTGGGTATGTTTGAAAATCAACTCATAATCTTGATAATTTATGTGCAAACGCAGCATTTCGCCGACCTTTGTAAGGCGGATTGACTCTGGGGGATGATTGCAGCATATTCACATTATTCAAAGCGCTTTGGTAATTTGGCGCGGGCGAATACGCACACTTATTTTCGGGGCGATCCTACGTCCCTGTCTGGGAGGACAAACATGAAGAAATCACTGTATATTGGTGTGGCTGCGGCAGCTATGACGGCTGGAATGGCACATGCGGACGGGCATTTGGCGTTTGCACCGGGTGAGGGCGATTTTAGCTGGGACACCTATGAGGCCTATGCGGCCAATGCGCCTGATCTGTCCGGTCAGACGGTTACGATTTTCGGCCCATGGTTGAGCCCTGAGGCTGAGATTTTCTCATCCATGCTGGCTTATTTCGAAGAAGCGACTGGCGCTGACACGGCTTATACCGGGTCTGACAGCTTTGAGCAGCAGATCGTGATCGACGCTGAGGCGGGTTCTGCGCCAAACATCGCTGTGTTCCCGCAGCCGGGTCTTGCGGCCAACTTGGCAGAGCAGGGGCTGTTGACGCCACTGGGTGCTGATGCGGCGTCTTGGGTGACAGACAATTATGCGGCTGGACCGTCATGGGTCGATCTGGGCACATATGGCGATGCCGATGGCAATGATCAGTTCTATGGCTTTTTCTTTAACGTGAACGTCAAATCGCTGGTTTGGTATGTTCCAGAAAACTTCGAAGACGCGGGATATGACGTTCCAGAAACCATGGAAGACCTGATCGCGCTCTCCGAGCAGATGATCGCGGATGGTGAGACACCTTGGTGTATCGGTATGGGATCTGGCGCGGCGACAGGCTGGGTCGGGACGGACTGGGTTGAAGACATCATGCTGCGCACACAGCCGCCTGCGACATATGACGCGTGGGTGTCCAATGAACTGCCATTCAACGCGCCAGAAGTGATCGAAGCGCTGGACACATTCGGTATGTTCGCCAAGAACGACGATATGGTTGCCGGTGGTGCTGCCGCTGTTGCCACGACCGATTTCCGTGACAGCCCAGCTGGCATGTTCGCTTCACCGCCGCAGTGCTACATGCACCGCCAAGCGTCCTTTGCGCCTGCGTTCTTCCCTGAAGGAACAGAGCTTGGGTCCGATGCTGACTTCTTCTACTTCCCATCCTTTGCTGGCAAAGACCTCGGCAATCCTGTTTTGGGTGGTGGCACGTTGATGGCTGTGACGGATGCAAACGACGCAACCATGGAGTTCATGAAGTTCCTGCAAACCCCAATCGCACATGAAATCATGATGGCGCAGACTGGGTTCTTGACACCACACACTGGCGTGAACCTTGCGACATACATGGACGACACGCTGCGCGGGCAGGGTGAAATCCTTCAGAACGCGACAACCTTCCGCTTTGACGCATCCGATTTGATGCCGGGTGCGATCGGTGCCGGTACGTTCTGGACCGCTATGGTTGACTTCACAAGCGGCGCATCTGCCCAAGACGTTGCTGATGCCGTTCAGGACAGCTGGGACGCATTGAAGTAAGGCCAATGGTCTAACACTTGGCGGCGGCCCTTTGGTCAACCAAAAGGGCCGCCGACCGACTTTCAAGATGTATTGATTTGTAAATCTTGCGCCGATTTTTGGCGCGGCCGAAAGATGTGATCCCAAAGCAAGGCAGGATCCCAAAACAACACGGGAGAGGAGACGCGACATGCATCCAGCAATACTGGGTCTGATCACGATCATTGTCGGCGTAGGTGGCTGTATCGGTTATTTCTACGGTGCGAACCTGTTCCTTGATAAGGTCCTTTTCCCGGCCACTGGCCCCAATGCGGGGCGCAATATCAACAAAGCTAACATGATCCGGCCTTGGATTTTCCTAGGCCCTGCTATTGTCGCGCTGGGGCTTTATCTAGCTTATCCGGTTGTTGCGACCTTGATCCTGAGCTTTCAGGAACGTCTGCCCGGCGGGGCGCGTGGTTGGGTCGGTTTTGAAAACTACACCAAGATGTTTGCGGAGCCAAAATTCACCGAGGCCATGATCAACAACATGCTGTGGTTGACGGTTGTTCCGGCGTCGGCAACGGCGTTTGGCCTGATCGCAGCACAGCTGACCGACCGTTTAAGCTGGGGCAACATTTCAAAATCCATCATCTTTATGCCGATGGCGATTTCATTTGTGGGCGCGGCTGTGATTTTTAAGTTGGTCTATGAAGCCCGCCCGGAGGATGTTGCGCAGATTGGTATTCTGAACCACCTTTATCTGCTGTTTGGCGGCGCTGAACCCAAACAATTCCTGACCATACCGTTTTGGAATTCGTTCTTTTTGATGGTGGTGTTGATATGGATTCAAACAGGTTTTGCCATGGTGATCCTGTCAGCCGCACTGCGCGGCATTCCGGAGGAAACGGTTGAGGCTGCGATCATTGACGGCGCGAACCCGTTTCAGATCTTTTTTAAGATCAAAATACCTCAGATCATGGGCACGATTGTCGTGGTCTGGACGACGATTACGATTGCCACGCTCAAGGTGTTCGACATTGTGTTTGCGATGACCAATGGCAATTGGGAAACCCAAGTTTTGGCCAATTACATGTATGACAAGCTGTTCGTGGCCCGCGACTGGGGCATGGGATCTGCATCGGCGATGATCATTATGTTGCTGGTGACGCCGATCCTTGTCTGGAACGTCTATAACGCCCGTAAGGAGATGAGATAGTGGAAAGCATGGCCGGTAAAAAGCCAGCTGTTGTCTGGCTGCTGAACATCACTGTCATTGCCCTGACGCTGTTGTGGTTGTTCCCGACATTGGGCCTGTTTGTATCGTCTTTCCGCACCGGAGAGCAGATCACGTCGTCCGGCTGGTGGTCGGCGATGTTCCCGGCAGAGCAGACCTTGCAATTGCGCGCGGCTGATCCCGATGACAATCGGGTTGAAGTCTCTCCCGGCGTATTCGTCGTCGAAGGGTCCATCTTTGACGGGCAGGGGTTGGATGCGGTTGGCATTGACAGCTGGGGCACATCATCTCGTGCATTGGGGGCGTTTCAAGCGGGCGAGACCGCGGACATGGGAGATGGTGAGACCATGACCCTTACGGCGGATGGTATTTATACGTGGCAGGGCAATGATGATCAGATCAGCGGGCGCGGCCAGCGATTGTTTGTGACCGCGACGATCCCGCCGGAATTTACCTTGGACAACTACAACCAAGTTTTGTTTGATCCCGAGAATTCCGAAAGCATGGCGAAAGCGTTTTTCAACACGCTAACGGTGGTTATTCCTGCGACGATCATCCCGATTCTGATTGCGGCCTTTGCGGCCTATGCATTGGCGTGGATGGAATTTCCGGGGCGTGCCTTGTTGGTGGCGACGGTTGTTGGATTGTTGGTGGTGCCGTTGCAACTGGCGCTGATCCCGCTGTTGTCCTTGCATGTGGGGGCGATGGAATTGCTGACGGCCGTGATGGGTCCGGTGGATGAGGATTCGCGTCTGACCGGGGTCAATTGGTTTGGCAATCTGTTTGGCATGTCTGAGGGCGACAAGATCGCGGGTAAAGGGTATTTTGGTGTCTGGCTCGCGCACACCGGGTTTGGCCTGCCTTTGGCAATTTACCTTTTGCGCAACTATATGGTCGGCCTGCCACGCGATATCATTGAAAACGCCCGTGTGGATGGCGCGACAGAGTTTCAGATTTTCACCAAGATCATTCTGCCGCTGTCGTTTCCGGCACTCGCCTCGTTCGCGATTTTTCAGTTCCTCTGGACGTGGAATGATTTGTTGGTCGCCCTTGTGTTTTTGATCGACAGTTCGGGCAACACGACCGTGATGACCAAACAAATCGTGGAACTATTGGGCACGCGGGGTGGCGATTGGGAAATCCTTGCGACCTCGGCGTTCGTGTCGATTGCGGTGCCGCTGTTGGTGTTCTTTATGATGCAGAAATATCTGGTGCGCGGATTGCTCGCCGGGTCAGTGAAGTGAGATTGATCAGATGACCAAGATGGAATCCTTAGGCAAGAACGCCATGGCCAAAGACAAGGACTGGTGGCGCGGTGCGGTGATTTATCAGATCTATCCGCGCAGCTATCAGGATAGCGATGGCGATGGCGTCGGCGATCTTGCTGGGATTGTGCAGCGCATTCCTTATATCGCGAGCCTTGGGGTGGATGCGATTTGGATTTCGCCTTTCTTTACTTCGCCGATGAAGGATTTCGGCTATGACGTGTCGGATTATTGCGACGTGGACCCGATGTTTGGGACCGTGGGTGATTTTGATACTTTGATGGCCACGGCGCATGAGCATGGTCTAAAGGTCATGATTGATCTGGTGTTGTCCCATACCTCTGACCAGCATGCGTGGTTTCAGCAAAGCCGCAAAAGCCACGATAACGACAAGGCCGATTGGTACGTTTGGGCGGATGCCAAGGACGACGGCACGCCGCCGAACAATTGGCTGTCGATCTTTGGTGGATCGGCTTGGCAGTGGAGCGGGGAGCGGGAGCAGTATTACCTGCATAATTTCCTATCTTCGCAGCCTGATCTGAACTTTCACACGCCTAGCGTGCAGGATGCTTTGTTGGATGTGGCGCGGTTTTGGTTGCAGCGCGGGGTCGATGGGTTTCGTCTGGATACGATCAATTTTTATATCCATGACAAGCAGTTGCGATCCAATCCTCCACTGCCCAAGGACCAACGCAACAGTACGATTGCCCCATCGGTGAACCCCTATAACCATCAGGTTCATCTTTATTCCAAGAACCAGCCGGAGAACCTTGATTTCCTGCGCAAGCTGCGCGCGGTCATGGAGCCGTTTAACGCCGCAGCCGTGGGTGAGGTAGGTGACGCACAGCGCGGGATTGAGATCATGGGCGAATATACCGCCGGCGATGATCTGATGCAGATGTGTTATGCGTTTGAGTTTCTGACCAGTGAGCGCCCTTCAGCGAGCGAGATCGCCCGCGTTATGGCGCGGGTTGATGAACACGCGGCGGATGGTTGGGCGTGCT
Source organism: uncultured Paracoccaceae bacterium (assembly GCA_937922155.1). Lineage (GTDB taxonomy): Bacteria > Pseudomonadota > Alphaproteobacteria > Rhodobacterales > Rhodobacteraceae > Cognatiyoonia. The sequence continues at coordinate 16,669 of CAKZVL010000178.1, forward strand.
GGGCGTTTTCAAATCACGATGTGATCCGCCACGCCACGCGCTGGGACACCACGCCAGAGGGGTTGCGGGTCATGACCACCTTGATGATGTGTTTGCGCGGGTCGGCCTGCATTTATCAGGGCGAAGAACTGGGTCTGCGCGAGGCGGATGTCGCCTATGAAGACCTGCAAGACCCCTATGGGATCGAGTTTTGGCCAGAATTTAAGGGCCGCGACGGTTGCCGCACCCCGATGGTTTGGGAAAGCTCAAACGCCAACGCGGGGTTTAGTGCAGCAACCAAGCCGTGGTTGCCTGTGAGCCATGCGCAGACGCAAATGTCTGTTGCCGCCCAAGAAGACGACAAAGATGCGCTGATCCATCACTACCGACGCGCGATTGCCTTGCGCCACGCCCATCGCGCCCTTGCCAAGGGCGATCATGACGGGGTGAAGGCGTCAGGCGACGTGGTTTATTTCAAGCGCACTCATGAAGGTGAGGTCATCTTTTGTGCGTTCAACTTGGGCGACAGTACGGCGACGATTTCGCGCCCGGCCGGCGATTGGGAAAACATTGCCGCCTCTGTTGGTGGGGTAGATGTGCCCAAGGGTGACCAGCTGACACTGGGACCATGGCAGGCGTTTATTGCCAAGCGCGCATAACGAAAAAGGGGACGGGACATGACCGAGCTGAAACTGACGAATGTGGCCAAGACCTATGGCGGCAATGTAGACGTCCTTAAGGATATCAACCTTGATATCAAAACCGGCGAATTGATCGTTTTTGTTGGCCCCTCAGGGTGCGGTAAATCGACATTGCTGCGGATGATTGCGGGTTTGGAAAAGATCACCGGTGGTGAGTTGCAAATTGATGGTCAGGTCGTCAACGATGTCCCCCCCGCGCAGCGTGGCATTGCGATGGTGTTCCAATCCTATGCCCTTTATCCGCATATGACGGTGCGGGATAACATGAGCTTTGCGCTGAAACTTGCCAAGAAATCGAGCGCTGAAATCGCAGAAGCCGTTGATCGCGCGGCCAAGATTCTGCAGCTTGATGATTATCTGGATCGCCTGCCCAAGGCCCTGTCTGGTGGCCAGCGTCAGCGTGTGGCGATTGGCCGTTCGATTGTTCGCGACCCCAAGGTCTATTTGTTCGATGAACCGCTGTCGAACCTTGATGCCGCGTTGCGTGTCGCCACCCGGATCGAGATTGCCCAGCTCAAGGAAAGCATGCCCGACAGTACGATGATCTATGTGACCCACGATCAGGTCGAGGCGATGACCCTTGCCTCGCGGATCGTTGTCTTGGCCAACAAAGGCATCGCGCAGGTCGGCACGCCGCTAGAACTTTATGAGCGTCCAGAGAATGAATTTGTGGCGCAATTCATCGGCTCGCCCGCGATGAACCTATTGGCCGGAGAGATCGTAGGAACCGGCAAGACAACCAAGGTCAAACTGAACGGCGGCGGCACCGTGACGTCGGATGTGCCCACGCAAGCCGCCGATAAGGGGCTAAAGGTCAACGTGGGTATCCGCCCCGAAGACATGGTTGAAAGCACGGGCAAAAATTACGCCTTTGAGGGCCGCGTCAATATCACCGAAGCCTTGGGCGAAGTGACGCTGTTGTACTTTGACAAGGTAGGCGACAATTCCGCCATCATTGGCAAGCTGCCCGGTATCCACGGTGATTTACGTGGCAAGACCGTGCGCATGGCCGCAGCCCCTGCAAAGGTGCAGATTTTCCATAACGGTCAGTCGCTTTACTATCGCTAAAGAACGACTGCCATCCTTAGGGTGTAGCTGTGGAAGCAGTGGCCAAGCACCATGTCCCAGCCTTTGGCGTAATTGCCGTGCATGGCGGTGTCTGCCAGTCGATCAAAACCGCTGTGCGTCAGATCGACCCGTGTGCCAGTGTCGGTGGGGGTGAAGACGATCAAAACGTCGGTGGCCTCGTCCTGTGGGCGGCCAACGTACCAGCTGACCCCGAGTGCGGCGCCGCGATCCCAGTGTGTGATCGTGCCCCAGCGCCCGGTTTCGCCATTTTGTTTGGTTTCAACGATGTGACCCCCGACGCGCGGTTCGACCTGCACGTCCTGCGGCAAATCGCCCTCTGCCGCCGACAATGAATGGCTGTCCACGGGCCACCACTTGCCCAGCTTTTCTGTGAAAAGATCAAAGGCGTCTTTGGGGCGCATTGGGACGTTGAGCGTTTTTTTGATTGGATCGGTCATTCTGGCTCTCCTTTGGCGGCGTCAGAAAAGGCGGCGAACGCATCGTCCCAAAGCGCATCCAAATAGCGGCGCAGTGCTGCGATCCCGTCAGGGGATAGGGCGTAAAGGCGGCGCGTGCCTTGGGTTGTGCAGGTCAAAAGACCTGCGTCCGATAGAACCTTGAGGTGTTGGCTGACGGCGGGGCGGCTGATGGGCAGGCCGCCTGCCAATTGGCCCACGGGCTGCGCGCCTTTGCGTAACGCTTCGACGATGGCGCGGCGGGATGGATCGGCGAGGGCGGCTATTGCATCTTGGTCAGTCATGACTTACTGTAAGTTTATGCTTACCAATCTGTCAACCGTTATTGGTATGTTAAGCATATTACGGTACCGCTCCTTTGGGGTGTTGCCCTTGAAGCCCTTGGCGGGTGTCACTAAGACTCTGTCCAAGACAACCCAAGTACGGACAAACCGTCCCGCAAATTGAGGCACGAAAAATGCAAGATCCCATTGAAACATATATGAATTTGGTTCCCATGGTTGTGGAACAAACCGCGCGGGGCGAACGCGCCTATGACATTTTCAGCCGACTCCTGAAGGAACGTATCATCTTTTTGAACGGTCCAGTGCACGACGGGATGAGTCAGCTTGTCGTGGCGCAGCTTTTGCATCTTGAGGCGGAGAACCCGAAAAAAGAAATCAGCATGTATATCAACAGCCCCGGTGGCGTGGTGACATCTGGTTTGTCGATCTATGACACGATGCAATATATCACGCCCAAAGTGTCGACACTTGTGATCGGGCAGGCGGCGTCGATGGGATCGCTTTTGTTGACGGCGGGTGAGGAGGGGATGCGTTTTTCATTGCCCAATTCCCGTGTCATGGTGCACCAGCCATCGGGCGGGTATCAGGGCCAAGCGACGGATATTATGATCCACGCGCAAGAGACCCAAAAGCTGAAAACGCGATTGAACGAAATATACGTCAAACACACTGGTCAGACATTGAAGAAAGTCGAAGCGGCGTTGGAGCGTGATAACTTTATGTCCCCGGAAGAAGCCAAAGATTGGGGTCTGATTGATGAAATCCTGGAAAACCGGGCGAAGATAGATGACTAACAGGTGTTCACGATAAGCCATTTTGGCGTTGTGGACCGCGACGGGCTGCCTTAGACTTTGGTCTGGGGCTGCCCATCTACTAAGTTAAGGCCACTGGCCAAGGAAATCGCGCATGGCAAATTCATCAGGGACAGATTCCAAAAACACGCTGTATTGCAGTTTTTGTGGCAAAAGCCAGCATGAGGTCCGCAAGCTAATCGCAGGGCCGACTGTGTTCATCTGTGATGAATGTGTTGAATTGTGCATGGATATCATCCGGGAAGAGACGAAAACAGCCGGCCTGAAGGCGGGTGAGGGTGTACCGACGCCGCTAGAGATTTGTCAGGTTCTGGATGATTATGTCATTGGTCAAACCCATGCCAAGCGGGTTTTATCGGTGGCTGTGCACAACCACTACAAACGGTTGAACCATTCTGAAAAGTCCGACATCGAACTGGCGAAATCCAACATCATGCTGATCGGGCCAACCGGTTGTGGTAAGACATTGCTGGCCCAAACGCTGGCCCGCATTTTGGATGTGCCGTTCACAATGGCTGATGCGACGACCCTGACCGAAGCGGGTTACGTGGGCGAAGATGTGGAAAACATCATCCTCAAGCTGTTGCAGGCGTCCGAATATAACGTCGAAAAGGCGCAGCGCGGCATCGTTTATATTGATGAGGTCGACAAAATCACGCGCAAGTCTGACAACCCGTCCATCACACGCGATGTGTCTGGTGAAGGCGTGCAGCAAGCCTTGCTTAAGATCATGGAAGGCACGGTTGCCTCTGTCCCGCCGCAGGGTGGGCGCAAGCATCCGCAGCAGGAATTCCTGCAAGTGGACACAACAAACATTCTGTTCATCTGCGGTGGCGCGTTTGCCGGCCTGGACAAGATCATCGCGCAGCGCGGCAAGGGGTCTGCGATGGGATTTGGCGCGGATGTGCGCAACGATGATGATCGCGGCATCGGCGAGATTTTTACCGATCTGGAGCCAGAAGATCTGTTGAAGTTCGGGTTGATCCCGGAATTCGTCGGTCGTTTGCCAGTGATCGCGACGCTGACCGATCTGGACGAAGACGCGCTTGTCACCATTCTGTCAGAACCAAAGAACGCGTTGATCAAGCAATATCAGCGCCTGTTCGAGCTGGAAGAAACCAAGCTAACCTTTACCGAGGATGCGCTGGCGTCCATTGCCAAGCGGGCGATTGAACGCAAAACCGGCGCCCGTGGTCTGCGATCTATCCTTGAAGATATTCTGCTGGATACGATGTTTGACCTGCCGGGTATGGAAAGCGTGTCAGAAGTTGTCGTCAACGACGAGGCGGTCACATCAGACGCGGCCCCCTTGATGATCCACGATGACAGCAAGAAAAAAGAACCCGCTTCAGCCAGCTGATGACCATCAAACGCATCAAGTCTGGTGGCGTTTTTGAAGACAAGGTTGGCTATTGCCGGGCTGTGGTCGCCGGAGGCATGGTGCATGTCGCGGGCACCACGGCGCAGGGCGAGGATATTCCTGACGATGTGGAAGGGCAGTGTGCATCGGCGCTTGCCACGATCAAGGCAGCGCTGGAAACGGCGGGCGCCAGTTTAGCGGATGTGGTGCGGGTTGTTTATTACCTGCCCAACCCTGATGATTTCGAAGCCTGTTGGCCGCAGCTGCGCGAGGCCTTTGGCGCCAATCCGCCCGCCGGGACAATGCTGGCCTGTGGTTTGATTGATCCCAAGTATAAGATAGAAATTGAAGTGACTGCGGTGATGCCAGTCTAAAATCTTTGGAAAGATTTTGCCACCGCGCAGCACTGGACCTTTGCCCCGGATTGGGGCATGACGACACCGAACTTGCGGAGCTTTGAACCCATGGCAAACTTCATCAAACGCATCTTTACGTGGTGGGATGGTACGGCCTTTGGCACGTCCATCTTTACGGCGCGCAAGGGGCAGAGAGTCGGCGAAGACGCCGAAGGCAATGTGTATTACCGCACCCGCGATGATAAACGGCGTTGGGTGATCTACAAAGGCCAGAACGAAGCCACGCGGGTATCCCCCGATTGGCACGGCTGGCTGCACCATACATGGGATGAGCCGCCAACGGACAAACCCATCGTCCATAAAGACTGGGAAAAGCCGCATCACCCCAACCTGACTGGAACGGCTGCCGCCTATGCGCCTGCCGGATCGTTGCGCCGCGCTGATCCTGTTGCCCGTCAGGATTATGAGGCGTGGACGCCAGAATAATGCGGGACAATCCGACAGAGGTTTTCGTCGGGGGGGCCGTTCTGGCGCTGGCCTTTGGGTTTCTATTCTATATCTGGCAGGTCGCAGGACATGGCGGTTTGTCAGGGACTTACTCCCTAAGCGCGAGCTTTAGATCCGTTGAAGGCATCAATCCGGGCAGCGATATTCGCCTTGCGGGCGTCAAAATTGGCACCGTCACGGACATCAGCCTGAACCCTGATACGTTTCGCGGCGACGCCAGCTTTGCCATCGAAAATGGCATTGATCTGCCTGATGATAGCGCGGCTGTGATCGCCTCCGAAGGGTTGCTTGGCGGGTCGTTTGTGGAAATTGTACCGGGCGGATCGCTTGAGACTTATGAAAACGGTGCAGAAATTTTGGACACCCAAGGGGCGGTCAGCTTAATCTCTCTCTTGCTGAAATTTGTCACGGGGGATGACGCATGAAACGATGGATCGCCGCATTATCCTTGCTTGCGACGCAGGCGATTGGCCAGCAGGCCATTCCCGGTGTCGCCGCAGAATTGCGCGTTTTGGACAAGGTTACAGGGACTGTTGCGGACCTCACCATGGAGGTGGGCAGCACGCAACAAGTCGGGCTGTTGCGGGTAAGCTTGCAAGAATGCCGCGCGCCACGGTCCAATCCCAATGGGGACGCCTATGCGCTCATGTCGATTTTGTATCGGGACACGCCAGAGCCTGTATTTTTTGGCTGGATGATTGCATCTGCCCCCGCGCTGAACGCGATGGATCACCCGCGCTATGACGTTTGGGTTCTGCGCTGCAATAGGTGATCGCTCGGCTCTAGCGGGCCGGGTGGGCCAAAGTCGCAGTTGAGCGTCAAAGCATATTCAAGCTTTTGGTGGTATTCTTCGCGCGACACTTCGATTGCGCCAAGCGTGGCAAGGTGTTCGGTGATGAATTGCGTGTCAAAGAGGGTAAAGCCCTGCGTTTCCAACCGATCCAACGTATAAAGCAGCGCGACCTTGGAAGCGTCAGTGCGCGCTGAGAACATGCTTTCCCCGAAAAACACACTTCCCAAAGCGACGCCATAAACGCCGCCTGCGAGTTTTCCGTCTTGCCAAACCTCAATGGAATGGGCGACCCCCATGTTGTGCAACTGGATATAAAGGCTGTAAATCGCGTCGTTAATCCAAGTTTCTTCGCGGTTGGCGCAGCCTTCTAGGACGGCGGCAAAGGCTTGGTTGGCGGTTGCTGTGAATTGATTGCGTTTCAGCACCTTCGCCAAACTGCGCGAGATGTGAAAGCCGCCGATTGGAAATATGCCACGATGGCGAGGATCGACCCAGAAAACCCCGGGATCGTCGCGCGATTCTGACATTGGAAAGACACCTGACCGGTACCCTTGCAAAAGAAGGGTCGGCGTCAACTGTGGCTCCGTTTCATCACGCATATTAATTCAGATTTTTTTCCAGCCAGTGTTCCAGCCAATGAATGTTGTAGTCGCCTGTTTGCACGGCTTTTTCCGCCAATAGAGCATGAAACAACGGCACGGTTGTGTCGACACCATCAACGATCAATTCCCCGAGAGAGCGCGCAAGCCGCGCCAAGGCTTCGGGCCGATCGCGACCGTGCACGATCAGCTTCCCGATCAGACTATCATAATAGGGTGGAATCCGATACCCGTCATAAATTGCCGCGTCCATGCGCACGCCCAACCCGCCCGGCGCGTGGAATTGCGTGATCGTTCCTGGAGAGGGCGTAAAGTTGGGCAGGCTTTCGGCGTTGATGCGCACTTCGATGCTGTGGCCGTTGATTTCAAGCTCATCCTGGGTGATCGACATGGGCAAACCTGCGGCGACGCGGATTTGCTCGCGCACCAGATCAATGCCAAAAATCGCCTCTGTCACGGGATGTTCAACTTGTAGGCGCGTGTTCATTTCGATGAAGTAGAATTCATCGTTTTCGAACAGAAATTCGATGGTACCTGCGCCGATATAGTTGATTTTGGCGACAGCATCCGCGCAAACCTTACCGATGCGGGCGCGCAGTTCGGGGGTGATGCAGGGACCGGGCGCTTCTTCCAGCACTTTTTGGTGGCGTCGTTGCAGTGAACAGTCGCGTTCGCCAAGGTGGATCGCGTTGCCCTTTCCGTCGCCAAAGACTTGGATTTCGATATGGCGCGGCGTGGTCAGGTATTTTTCGATATAGACTTCGTCTTTGCCAAAGGCGGCTTTGCCTTCTTGCCGTGCGGAGAGGAACGCCTGTTCCATGTCGGCGGCGGTTTGCGCCACTTTCATGCCGCGCCCGCCGCCACCGGCGGTGGCTTTTATGATGACGGGATAGCCGATTTCCTTGCCGATACGTTGCGCATCCTTAAGCGTGGGGACACCGCCATCAGAGCCGGGCACGCATGGCACGCCAAGCGCCTTCATCGTGTCCTTGGCCGTGATTTTGTCGCCCATCATACGGATATGTTCCGCCGTTGGGCCGATAAACGTCAGGCCGTGGTCTTCGACCACTTGCACGAAGTTCGCGTTTTCCGAGAGGAAACCGTAACCGGGATGGATCGCCTGTGCGCCTGTGATTTCACAGGCAGAGATGATCGCAGGAAAGCTTAGGTAGCTATCGGCGGAGGAGGGTGGCCCAATGCAAACCGCCTCATCGGCCATGCGCACATGCATGGCGTCGCTGTCGGCTGTGGAATGCACCGCAACAGATTGGATGCCCATTTCGCGGCAGGCGCGCACGACGCGCAGTGCGATTTCGCCGCGGTTAGCAATCAGGATTTTGTCGAACATGGGGGCCCCTATTCGATGATCATCAAAGGCGCGCCGAATTCGACGGCGCTGCCGTCATCGACAAGGATCCGCTTGATCGTACCACCATGGGGGGCGGGAATATGGTTCATCGTTTTCATCGCCTCGACGATCAGAACGGTATCGCCTTCGTTGACGGTTTGACCGACCGTGGCAAAGGGGGCAGCGCCGGGTTCGGCGGCCAGATAGATGGTGCCAACCATGGGCGATGTCACAGCGCCCGGATGGCTGGCCGGGTCATTGCTGGCGGTAGGGGCCGCGGCAGGAGCGGCGGCTGGTGCCGCGGTGGGGGCTGCGGCCGCGACGGGTGCGGCGGCGGTTTGCATTACAACAGGGGCGCTGTGGCGGCTCACCTTGACGTTCAGGCTGTCCTTTTCGCCATAGCTCCGCTTTACCTCAACCTCTGACAGGTCATTGTCGCGCAGAACCTGTGCCAGTGACTGAATGAAGTCGACATCGCTGTCGCGCGTTGTTTTATTGCTCATCTTTCGAATGCCCTACCTTTGCCGTGGCCCGAGTGAACGTGCCGTTTTCAGGTATATAGGACAACAAGGCAACCGTTGGAAGCCGAGGCTAGGGGGAAATTTGACGTAACGTCTTGTTCTACGTCAAATCTTGGGGAGCGGGGGCAGGTTTATCGGCCTCTTGCGCCGCGACCACCGGTGTTGGGTCTTCCGCTTGTGGTGTTTGGGCAGGCGTTTCAGGCGCGGGCTGTGCCGCTTGTTTTGCCTCTCCCGTTTCTGTCGTGTTCGCCGCCTCGCTCGCGTCGTCCTTTGGGGCCTCAGCTGGGTCCGGAAGATTGGGCAGCATCGTTACGCCGTAAGGTTTTAGAACCCTTTCTGTTGGGTCAACGGGGGTGGCGTCATCTAAATCAGGTTTGCGGGCAACAGACGATTGCGCCACTGCTGCCATCTGCCCGTTGCTGGCCGGGATGGGCATTGGCACAGCCGGCTGCGGGTCGCGCACCATTGCGGCGATATCTGCAGTCGGTCGCATATCCGCCTTGAGGATCGGTGCAGGCGATGCTTGCGGAGTCATAGATACATCAAGGCTCATAGCAGCCCTCCTTTCACCAATGATGACCGGCCCAAGGTCGGTCATCGAGGTTACAAAGAGGTAAAGGTCGCCTGGAAACTTATGCTTTGGTTAATACCTTAAATGGCGAGGTATTCCGCGCGTAGCTTTTCATCGTCCAATACTTCCTTGGCGGATCCGTCATAAACAACGGTACCTGTGTCAAGGATCACGGCGCGGTCTGCCAGTTTCAACGCCGCCACCGCGTTTTGTTCCACGATGACTGTCGTGATGCCCTGATCGCGAATGATTTCCAGCGTCTTGGCGATTTCCTGCACGATCACGGGCGCAAGCCCTTCGTAAGGTTCGTCCAACAGCAACACTTTGATGTCGCGGGCAAGCGCACGGGCGATAGACAGCATCTGCTGTTCACCACCGGACAGCGTCACGCCTTCTTGCTTTTTGCGTTCTTCCAGACGTGGGAAAAGCTCGTAGATGCGTTGCAGTGACCAGCCGATGGGCGGTGCGATTTGGGCCAGTTGCAGGTTTTCTTCCACGGTCAGCCCCGGAATGATCCGGCGATCTTCTGGTACGAGGGCGATGCCCGCGGCTGCGGCTTCATGGCTTTTCATCTCATGCAACGGCTGGTGGTCGAGCCAGATTTCACCATGCTTCAACTCAGGATCGCCAAGCCGGGCGATGGTTCGCAGAGTGGATGTTTTGCCCGCACCGTTGCGGCCCAAAAGGGCGAGGATTTCACCCTCATGGATGTTAAAGCTGACGTTTTGAACGATATAGCTTTCGCCGTAATAGGCCTCGATCTCCCAGATGCTGAGGAAAGCAGGGTGGGTAGCGGCGTTGTTTTGGCGTTTGTCAAAAGGGGCGTTCATATCGTTTCCTTACACCTGCGCTTCGCCAAGATACGCTTCGCGCACTTTGGGGTGGCCTTTGATATTGTCTGGTGTGTCTTCGACCAGCGGCGTGCCTTGTGCCAGAACGGTGATCCGTTCCGCCATCGAAAACACAACATGCATGTCGTGTTCGATGATCGCCATGGTGATGTCGCGCTTTTCCTTGATCTCTTTCAGCAGATCAATGGTGTTGTTGGTGTCTGCGCGCGCCATACCGGCGGTGGGTTCGTCGAGCAGCAGCAAACGCGGTTCCTGAACCAAGCACATCGCCATTTCCAAGCGCCGCTTGTCGCCGCGTGACATGGATGATGCGATCATCTCGCGCTTGTCGAGCATATTCACGTCGTCCAAGATCGCCTCGGCCTGTTCGCGGATGTCGGTGTGTTTGGTCACACCACCAATCGCGTTAAAGGCATAGGCCCCGTCACGTTTGGCAAAGCAGGGGATCATCACGTTTTCCATCACGCTGAGATCGGCAAAGATCTCGGGTGTTTGGAAAACGCGGCTGATGCCCATCTGATTGATCTCGTGCGGTTTGCGGCCCAAGACGGACGTGCCCTCGAACAGGACCGAACCGCTATCTGGGATCAGTTTTCCGACCAAGACGTTCAGCAGGGTGGATTTGCCAGCACCGTTTGGCCCGATGATGGCGTGAACCGTGTTTTCAGCAATGCTGAGGTTCACATCACCTAGGGCTTGCAGCCCGCCAAAACGCTTGTTGATACCTTTGACTTCAAGGATTCCCATAGTTTTGTTCCTTATTCCGCAGGTGTCTTGGCGCCGTCAGGGGCGTCCGTTTTCTTTTTCCGCTTGAACCGAGCGGTGATGCGCTGTCCGCCTTCGACCATGCCACCGGGCAGATAGATGATCACCAGCATGAACATTACGCCAAGGGTCAGGTGCCAGCCTTTGCCAACGAAGGGATAGATGATGTTGACGACAGCTGCCTCTAGCCAATCTGGCAGGAACGCAAACCACAGTTCCAAGAAATCCTTTTGGATTTTGGAGACGATGTTTTCGAGGTATTTGATCATACCTGCGCCCAGAACCGGCCCGATCAATGTGCCTGCACCGCCAAGGATCGCCATCACAACAATCTCACCTGACGCGGTCCAGAACATCCGTTCCGCCCCGGTTAGGGGATCCATCGCTGCCATCAGACCACCGGCGAGACCGGCATACATGCCAGAGATAACGAAGGCTGCTAGCATGTAAGGTTTGGAGTTAAGGCCGGTATAGCTCATCCTTGTTTGGTTGGATTTGATCGCCCGTAGCATCAGCCCCATAGGAGAGCGGAAGATGCGGATCGACAGATAAAAGCCAAGCACGAGGAAGAACGCGGCAAAGTAGTAGCCGACTTGGAACGTGAATTCCCAGCCGCCCATCGCAAGGGTCGTTTGGCTGTTCATTTCAAGCCCGAACAGGTGGGGCAGAACCGGCGCGTTTGCGCCCTGCAGGACTTGTGGATCGCTTGCATAAACCTGCAGACCGGTTTCACCGTTGGTGATGGGGGTGCCAACAAACTTACCAATGAGGTCGGAATAGGCGATCGAATACATCATCTGCGCAAAGGCCAGCGTCAGGATCGAAAAGTAGATGCCCGAACGTCTAAGCGCGACATAGCCGATCATCACGGAAAAGATGCCAGCGATGATAGTCGACATAACCAGCGCGGGGAGCACGTTGTACCCCAGCAGTTTGAACATCCAGACCGCTGCGAATGATCCCACACCCAGAAAGGCTGCGTGCCCGAATGACAGGTAACCTGTCAATCCGAACAGCAGGTTGAACCCAATCACCAGCAAGCCAAAGATGACAAAGCGTTGCATCAGCGCAGGGTAGCCTGCGTTAAAGCTTTCGCCCAAGTTTGAGGCCGTTGGAAACGGGTTCAACAAGAAAGGTGCAAAGATCACCAAGGCGATGACAAGCAAGAGAAGTTTTGTGTCGCGTGAATTAAGACCTAGCATGTCATTAGTCCTCCATGACGCCTTTGCGACCCATCAGGCCACGAGGCCGGGTCAGAAGAATGATGATCGCCACGAGATAGATGATGATCTGGTCGATGCCTGGCACGATGTTGGTGACAACCTTGAGCGAGGCAAATGATTGCAAGATGCCAAGCATAAAGCCGGACAGAACCGCGCCGGGCAGGCTGCCCATGCCGCCAACAACCACCACTACGAACGACAGCACGAGAAAATCCATGCCGATATTGTAATGCGGTGACAGGATCGGGGTGTACATCATCCCCGCGAGGCCCGCGACGCAGGCCGCGATGCCAAACACGATGGTGAACCGCCGGTCAATGTCGATACCCAACATGCCGACTGTTTCACGATCTGCCATGCCTGCGCGCACGACCATTCCAAAGGTGGTGAACTGCAGAAAGGCAAAGACCGCAGCGATGATCAGCGCCGAGAAGAAGAAGTAGACCAAGCGCCATTTCGGATATGCGACAGAATTGGCCTCTAACCCAAAGGCGGCCCCCATATCCCACGTGCCCAAGAACGCGCTAGGCATAGGTGTCTGGATCGGGTTCGCGCCGTAAAAGTATTTGATGATTTCGCCGATGATGATTGCCAGACCAAAGGTCACAAGGATCTGATCCGCGTGGGGGCGGCTGTAAAAGTGGCGGATCAATCCGCGTTCCATCACATAACCGACCAGCAGCATGACCGGGATGGTCAGGAAAATCGCTAGCATAACCGACCAATCTTGGATCGCGAGCCCTGCCGCTTCTCCAAACCAGGATTGGACATAAGGCACCTCCACCTCAAGCGGATTACCAAGAAAATCCTTTTGGGTGTCGTCGATCACCGTTTGGCTTAGGTTCAAAAAACGTTGCATCGTCACGGTGCAGAATGCGCCGATCATGAACAGCGCGCCGTGGGCGAAGTTCACGACCCCAAGCGTGCCGAAAATAAGCGTCAGGCCTAGGGCGATCAGGGCATATGCCGCGCCTCTATCCAGACCGTTTAGCAATTGAATGAGAAATTCATCCATCAAAAGCGCCCCCTTGCGGTGTCGATGACTTTAGTTGTGCGTAATGTTTCTGACCCCGTGTGTCGCGGGGCAGGGTGATCGGCGGCATTTCTCGCCGCCGATCTATTTGATCGCTCGCGCTTATGCGCCGTCGTTACATGTTCCCAGCGATGCGTCTGAACCGCCAAACATTGGGTGATCAGGCTCATATGTGACCTGCTCAACCGGCGTAACTTCTACGATTTCCAGTGTGTCGTACTGGTTTGATGGGTTTTCTTTACCCTTCATGACAAGCACGTCTTTGAAACACTGGTGATCTGCGCCACGGTATAATGTTGGACCGTTGCCCATACCGTCGAACTGGAAGTCTTCCAGCGCTTCGGCAACCGCACATGGGCGGAAGGAGCCAGCACGTGTCACAGCATCTGCATAAAGCAGTGTCTGAACGTAGCATGTGTGCGCTGAACCGGATGGCGGGAAGCCATACTTTTCACCGAACGATTTGACGAATGCGGCTGTGCCTTCATCCTGCAGCTGCCAGTTCCAGTTCATGGAACCAAACACGCCTTCGATGTTAGAACCCGCACCAGCGGCCATCAGCTCTGAGTAGAGCGGCACGATGATTTTGAAGTCCTTGCCGTTAACCTGCTTGTCCTTCAGGCCAAACTGAACGGCCTGCGTCAGAGAGTTCACCATGTCGCCACCATAGTGGTTCAGGATCAGCGTATCTGCACCAGAGTTCAAAACAGGCGCGATGTAGGACGAAAAGTCGCCAGCGCCAACAGGTGTTAGGACCGCTTCGGCAGTTTCCCAACCCATCGCTTCTGTCGAAGCCTGCATGGATTCCTGCTGTGTCCAACCCCAGTTGTAGTCCGCTGTCAGGTGGTACGCACGGCGGTCAGTGCCGTACTCGTTCTTGAGCACGGGGCCCAAAGCTGCACCAGACATGTACCCGTTAAAGAAGTGACGGAAGCCATTGGCTTTGCGGTCTTTTCCGGTTGTATCGTTGGAGTGTGTCAGACCAGCCATAAAGATAATGCCGGCTTCTTGGCACAGACCCTGAACAGCCACAGCCACACCGGAGGACGACCCACCGTTGACCATGATAACGCCGTCTTTCTGGATCATGGACTGAGCAGATGCACGCGCCACGTCAGATTTCGTCTGCGTGTCGCCTGTGACGAACTCAACCTTCTTGCCCAAGATACCTGTACCGTCGAGGTTCTTTTCAGAAAAGGTGTTCAGCATGCCGCCGTCACCCATGCCGTTGATATGCTCAACCGCGAGTTCCTGCGCGCGAAGCTCGTCCAGGCCTTCTTCGGCGTAAGGACCAGTTTGCGGGACGTTAAAGCCGAACTTTACAGTTCCGCTGTCACCTGGTGCGTTGGTATAGCCAGTGTGGCCGTCAGCGCGTAGATACGTGGGTAGTGAAAGAGCAGCGCCAGCAACGGCACCCGTCTTCAATACGCCACGACGTGTGAAATTAGATTTGGACATTTATATCCTCCCTTTAGATTTTGCGGTCAGGCCTCCTCACCTTCCCGCGCGCACGATTAACGCTGCGTCCACTTTGGAACGGGCGGCGCAGTTTGCGAAGGTCGTCTCTTGATTTGCTAGACAATCTTGTCAAAAAATGAACAATGGTTGTGAATGATTTGTCAATCTGTCCTCGCGCAGGTGCAGAAAGGGATTGATTAGGTTGAATAAAATGCAAATTTCAGAAGGCCCGCAGTTGGGCACACGCGTCCGTGAAGCGCGGATCGAGCAGCGTGTGAGGCAGGCTGAATTGGCCAGTGCGATTGGAATTTCGCCGTCCTATCTGAACCTGATCGAACACAATCGCCGTCGAATCGCGCCAGAACTGTTAGAAGGGATCGCCGCGGCGTTGAACATTTCCGCTGCGGCCCTTTCAGCCCCTTTGGATCACGCGTTGGTGGATCAGGTTTTGGCCAGTGCCAACGTGACAACGACCAGTCCAAACCCAGAGATGGAAAAAGCCAGCGATCTTGCGTCGCGCTTTCCGGGGTGGGCTGGGTTGATTGCTGCGCAAGCGGATCGCATCACCCGACTAGAGGCGCGTATTCAGGAACAATCGGACCGCATGGCCCATGATCCGGCC
>CAKZVL010000179.1 GCA_937922155.1 uncultured Paracoccaceae bacterium
CTTGCGGATCAGGCCGTGCCAAACCGCCTCACGTGGGCCCGCCATACGCATAGCAAGGTTCAACAAAGACATAGATGTTGTAGACGCAGGATACTGATCCAAAACCGCCTCATAGCAACGAACGCGTGTAAAGTGGTCGATGTCGCCCGGCTTGCCCATGCCCACAACAGGGTGGATCAACAGGTTGGCTTGGGCTTCTTTGGCCGCACGGAACGTCAGTTCCTGGTGGGCGCGGTGTAACGGGTTACGTGTTTGGAACGCTACAACCTTGCGCCAGCCCATCTTGCGGAAGAAGGCACGCAATTCGTTTGGTGTGTCACGGCGACCGCGGAAATCATAATGCACAGGCTGCTGGATACCGGTGACAGGACCGCCCAGATAAATCTCGCCTGCTTGGTTGTGCAGGTAGTTCACCGCAGGGTGGGCGCTATCGTCGGCGCCGAAAACCTTTTCAGCTTCTTTCGCTTTGTTCGGTGCCCATTTGTCCGTGACAGTCATGGTGCCAAGGATCACACCCTCTTGATCGCGCAGGGCAATATCCTGACCGATTTCGATGGTGTCGGCGTAATCTTTGCTCACGTCCAGCGTGATTGGCATTGGCCACAGCTCACCCGTTGTCAGGCGCATCTTGTCAACAACGCTGTCATAGTCAGCTTCGGTCAAGAAACCTTTCAGCGGGTTAAACCCACCGTTCATCAGCAACTCAAGGTCACAGATTTGGCGTGGGGTCAGGTCGTGGCTGGTCAGTTCAGCCGCTTCCATTTTCATCTTCTGTGCGCTGTCAAAGGACACATAAAGCTCTGGGATCGGAGCGAGGTTATTTTGCATTAGTTTAGTCCTGCTTTGGAGGGGAGAAAGGCCAGAGGTGGTTCCGGTTAACTCAGCATGTAATGCGTCGTATTCCGCAAATTTTCTGGTCAGGAATATGTCGGTAAGGCGATTTTTTTCCGAAGCGCCTTTGAAAGTCAGCGCATAGGCGAAACGTTGCCGTTTATCCGCGCTGTCTTTGTTTGATTTCTCCACAAGGCCGCGATCGGTGGCCAAGCGGAGCACAGTGTTCAGTCGACCCAGTGACATGCCAGTGGCCGCTGCCATCTGCCGCTGCGTCGCATCTGGATCTTGGTCCAGCTTGCGTAACAGTCGGAAAAGCTGATCTTGCTCTTCGGCGCTGATGGGTTTGGTTGACATGGTCCGACTCGATTAACTGTTCACGGGTGAACGTATCTCATAAAAAGTACGTTCACCCAAGAACAATCTTTCTGCAACAGCGAAAGAGAGTGTTTTGATTGGTGAAACAATCGGGCTAATCGCGCTATGTGCATCGAGCAGAATTGGCCCCTTCTGGGCCTCGCGTTTACGCAATTTTAACCCTTATGGTTAACATCCGCTTAACATTGCCACGCACGCTGCGTTAATGGGGTGTGCGGGTCCATTTCAGTGTACAGGTTGTGTACACCCTGTGCCGATGCTGTGACTTGAGATTTTCTATAAAACACAGGTGTTTACCCTCGATTCGGCCCAAATCGAGTGGCAAAAGCTCCAATCGTTGCGCAAGGCTCTTAGCCGCGCAGCAAACCAACGATGTCGTATGTCTTTTCCAGAATAGGCTGGGCAATCGCGCGCGCCCTATCAGCGCCTGCCATCAAGGTGCGATCAATCTCTGCTGGGTCGTCCATCAGACGGCGCATTTCGTCTGACATCGGGGCCAGTTTAGCCACCGCCAAATCGGCCAAAGCAGGTTTAAACGTGCCCCAACCCGCACCAGGATATTCCGCGATCACAGCCTCTGGCGTCATATCGTTCAGGGCTGCGTAAATCTCCACCAGGTTGCGCGCCTCGGGGCGATCTTTCAGCCCCTCATAGGTTTCAGGCAGGGGTTCTGGGTCGGTCTTGGCCTTTTTGAACTTCTTGGCGATCTTGTCGGCATCATCCAGCATATTGATGCGTTCCATATCGCTTTCGCCGGACTTTGACATTTTCTTGGTCCCGTCGCGCAGGTTCATCACGCGCGTGGCCGGGCCATCAATCACAGGGTCGGTGATCGGAAAAAAGTCAGCCTTAAAGTCATGATTGAACTTGGCCGCAATATCGCGCGTCAATTCCACGTGCTGTTTTTGATCCTCACCCACTGGCACGTGGGTCGCGTGATACAGCAGAATATCCGCCGCCATCAGCGATGGATAAGCGTATAGACCAAGGGAGACCTTTTCGGCATTGCTGCCCGCCTTATCCTTGAACTGGGTCATACGGTTCATCCAACCCACCCGGGCGACACAGTTGAAAATCCAGCCAAGTTCTGCATGCGCACTGACCTGTGACTGGTTGAAAAGAATGGATTTTGTCGGATCAAGCCCGGCTGCGATATAGCCTGCGGCAACCTCCCGCGTGGCGGTTTTCAGCTCTGCCGGATCCTGCCAAACGGTGATCGCGTGCATATCCACCACGCAGTACACGGTTTCCATCTGACCTTGCATGCCAACGAAACGTTTGATGGCACCAAGGTAGTTGCCTAGCGTCAAACCACCTGATGGTTTGATGCCGGAAAAGACGCGAGGGGTAAATTGCGAGGTCATATTGATCATCCAAGGCTGGCAATGTGCGAAATCCTCGCTTACCGATGCAAATGCCGTCCGTCAATCGCCCGAGGAAGCTTATGGCCCAGCATGAACGCCCAATAAACGATCTGCCTGTCGTCATTGTTGGCCTTTGCTTGATCGCTTTGGCGATTGAATTGATGCTTTCTGCCGCCTCTGCGCGGTTGCTTGGCGGGGCAGGTGGGATCGGCTGGCGTATTCAGTTCATGCAGGAATATGCCTTTGTGTCTGGCGTGATTGAGGCCATGAAAATGGGCGATTACGCACCCGACCTGCTACGCCGTTTTGTGACCTATGCGTTCGTCCATGACGGCATGACGCATATGCTTTTTGCAGGTGCGCTGCTGTTGGCGCTGGGCAAGTTCGTGGGCGATGTGTTCAGCGCGATCAACACGTTGATCCTGTTTTTGATCACCACGATCTTTGGCGCGCTGATCTTTGGCACCTTCGTCACAACAAACTACCCGCTTTTGGGCCTGTACCCGCCGGTGTTCGGCTTTATCGGGGCCTATACCTATATCGTGTGGGTCCGCCTCGGTGCGTTGGGCGAGATGCAGATCAAAGCGTTCCAACTCATTGCCTTTTTGCTTGGCCTGCAATTGGTGTTTGGCCTGCTCTTCGGCTCCAACCCCACATGGATCGCAGAGCTTGCGGCGTTCCTCATCGGCTTTGCATCCTCAACGATTTTGGCGCCGGGGGGATGGGCTGCGTTCGTCGCGAAAATGCGCCGCGATTAGGGTCAGGACCCATTAATTCTGCATCGTCAGCTTTAATTTCACGAAATATCAGTGGTTTGGGTCGCGCCGTCCATAGTCATTCTACGGGCAAGCGGCCCACGCCGCTGAGATGAAGTGAAATCAAAGCCCTTCGGGTGACGCGGATTTTCTCCGTGAACTGCGTTACATCTGCTTGAAAGAGAGCCACTCTTCCTGCGCAGATGCGCCTTGTCACGAAAAAAATCTGCGGCACTGACGATGTAGAATTAGTGGGTCCTGACCCTAACGGCGCATCGCGGCTTTGAACTCCGCCAGTCGGAACGCGCCGATCATCTGCCCAATGGCGAAATAGCTGACAATGCCAATGCCCACCAACACCGCAAGCGCGAAATAACGCACCGTGGCCATCGCCAGCCAAGGCGACAAGACAGCTTGCGCTGCGATCAAGACAAGGCCCATCCCGACAGAGGCCGCGATGATCCGCCAGATACGCGATTTGAACCGATCATCCAAAACCGCAGCGTCGCCCATATCGCGGCTGCCACGCCACAGCAAAACAACCATCGCCCATCCGGTAATCGTCGTCCCAATCGCCGCCGCGATAAACCCTATAAAGGGGGCAAGGCTAATCGCCACAACCGCATTGATCACCATTGATGCCACGGCATAGTAAAACGGGCGCTTGGTGTCTTCGCGGGCAAAGAACAGCGGTTGCAGCGTCTTTTGCAAGACAAAGGCGGGCAGGCCCAGCCCATAGATCGCCACCGCCATCGCGGTCGCCGATGTGTCCGCCGCCGTAAAGGCACCGCGTTCAAACATCACAGAAATCAGCGCCGCAGGGATCGCCAACAAGGCAAAGGCGGCCGGAATGGTCAACGCCAAACTAACCTCCACCGCGCGACTAAACGCCTGTTTGCCGCCTTGCGTATCCCCAGCCTGCAACCGGCGCGACAGGTCGGGCAACAACACGACGCCGATGGCAATGCCAACAACACCAAGGGGCAGTTGATACAAACGATCCGCATAAGACAGCCAAGCGACCGCACCGTCAAAGAAACTGGCGACTTGCCGCCCGATCAACAGGTTGATCTGCAACACACCCCCGGCAAGGGCGGCAGGGGCGGCGATGATCATCAACCGCTTGAGGTCCGGCGTCCACTTGGGGCGCGAGAAACGCAAGGGAAAGCCAGCCTTGCGCGCAGACCACCAAACCAGCAGCAATTGCGCCGCCCCGGCCAATGGCACAGCGAGGGTCAGGCCCCAGCCAATCGCAACCTCTGTGCCGACAGAGCCCGCGATCACCATGCCGCTGATAAAGATGATGTTCAGCAATACAGGTGCCGCCGCCGCCGCAACAAAGCGGCCCGTGGCGTTCAACACGCCTGATAGCAATGCAGCGAGGGAGATGAACAGAATATACGGAAACGCCCAGCGCCCATATGTCACGGCCAAATCAAACCGTTCATCGCCGCGAAACCCGCTGGCCATCGCCGTGATCAGCCACGGCATCGCAAGGATGGCAAAGACTGAGAACACCAACAGGAATGAGGCCATAACGACGAAAGCGTCTTGCGCAAATTCCCGCGCGCCGTCCTCTGCCTCAAGCTTTTTGGAAAACATCGGCACAAAGGCCATGTTGAACGCGCCTTCGGCGAAAAAGCGGCG
Organism: uncultured Paracoccaceae bacterium; assembly: GCA_937922155.1. Taxonomy (GTDB): domain Bacteria; phylum Pseudomonadota; class Alphaproteobacteria; order Rhodobacterales; family Rhodobacteraceae; genus Cognatiyoonia. The sequence continues at coordinate 4,976 of CAKZVL010000179.1, forward strand.
GAACAGGTTGGGCAAGGAAAACGCGACCAAGAACGCTTGGGCCACAGGACCCGTGCCCAAATAGCCCGCAATCATGATATCGCGCGCAAAGCCCAACAACCGGCTCAGCATGGTCCAAACGCCAACGGTCAAAAAGCCGGACATCAGTCGGATTGGTTTCATGAGGCCTGTCCTGCTTTTCTTATTTGGCCTAGTTTACCTAGCCAAATTCGCAAAGACTATGAAGAAGTTGCGCAAGGGGTCGCGGTATCAATTGCAGTGGCACCGATCACGCCACCGCCCGCTTTGCCCCTTGTTCAATCGCCTCGCGCAGTTTCTTTTCCAGCGTCGCGCGTTTGGCGTCTGAATGGTATTTCAGACCCACCATGTCTTTGACGTAAAACGTATCCACCACCTGTTCCCCATAGGTCGCGATAACGGCAGAGGCGATATAGACGTGGTTGTGTGCCAACGTCTTGGTCAGATCGAACAAAAGGCCCGGACGGTCGCGCGTGTCCACTTCGATGATTGTGTAGATATCGGACCCCTCGTTATCAAACGAGATGGTCGTGGGCACTTTAAAGGCGCGTTCGCGTTTCTTGATGACGTCGCGGTCTTTCATGGCAGAGGTGGTAATCACCTCACCCTTCATGGTCTTGACGATCATGTTGCGCAGGCGGGGCAGGCGGGCTTCTTCATATGGTGCGCCCTCTGCGTCCTGCAGCCAGAACACAGCCGTCGCATAACCATCCTTGGACGTATAGGTGCGCGCATCCACCACGTTGGCCCCGACAAGGGCCAGCGCGCCGGTCATGCGACTAAACGCGCCGGGGTGATCGACCATGACGAAACAGGCGCGTGTGGCGTCGCGGTCTTCATCAGGTTTCAGATCAATGCGAATCTCATCATCCGCCATGTCGCGCAAAAGCTCTGCGAACACGACGTGGGTCGCAGGTGGCAAGCCTTGCCAATAGGGGCCGTAATGGCGGGCCACTTCGGTGCGCAAATCCTTGGCATCCCAATCGGATAGGGAGGCGCGCAAGGCGCGGCGCGCTTCGGTTTCCTGCGCCTCACGGCTGAATTCTTCGACACCGTTGACCAGCGCCTCTTTGGTGGCGGCGTATAGGTTGCGGATCAGCACCGCTTTCCAGTTGTTCCAGGTTCCCGGCCCCACGCCACGAATGTCGCACACGGTCAGAACTGTCAGCAGGTCCAGCCGTTCGGTTGTTTTTACCGCTTTGGCAAAACCGCGCACCGTATTAGGCTCAGAAATATCGCGTTTCTGGGCAACATCCGACATCAGCAAATGTTGGCGCACCAGCCATTCCACCGTCTCGCATTCTTTCTTGTTCAGTCCAAAGCGCGGGGCGATGCGCCGCACAATCTGTGCGCCAAGAATAGAATGATCCTCTGGCCGACCCTTGCCAATATCGTGCAGCAATAGGGCGATATAAAGGACCTTGCGATTAAGGCCGTCTTCCAGAATGCCACTGGCGATGGGCAGTTCTTCGATCAGCTCTCCACGCTCAATTTGGGCCAAATGGCTGATACATTGGATCGTATGCTCATCCACGGTGTAGTGGTGATACATGTTGAATTGCATCATCGCGACGATGGCCGCAAAATCGGGAATAAACGCACCAAGCACACCAATTTCGTTCATCAACCGCAAGGCGCGTTCAGGATTGTCATGCTTTAACAGCGTGTCGACGAAAATGCGGTTCGCCTCTTTGCCGTTTTGCACTTCAGGGTCGATCATATCCAAATTGGCCGCGATCAAACGCAGGGCATCTGGATGCATCAACGTGCCGGTGCGCAACGCCTCTTCAAAGATGCGCAATAGGTTCAACGGGTCCTTTAAAAAGGCGCTCTTGGTGTCAACCGTCAGCCGGTTTTGTTTGATCGCATAGGGCGGCTTTGCCGACTTGCGCCGTGAGAATAGCCGTACAAGCATCGGTTCGGGTTTGGTAAAATCAGCCTCAAGGGCTGTCAGAAAGATGCGGGTCAGCTCACCAACGTGGGTTGCGTGACGGAAATAGGCTTGCATGAAATGTTCAACTGCCCGACGACCGTTGCTGTCCTTATATCCCATCGCCTCTGCCACCATGACTTGCATATCAAACGTCAATTGGTCTGCAGCGCGGTTAGAAATCAGGTGTAAGTGACAACGCACCGCCCAAAGAAAGGCATGGGCTTTGCGGAAGGTTTCATATTCTTCGGCGTTGAAAACTTTGACCTTCACCAGTTCAGAGGCGTTGTGCACGCCGTGGATATATTTGCCGATCCAATAAAGCGATTGCAGATCGCGCAAGCCGCCTTTGCCTTCCTTCACATTTGGCTCAACAACGTAACGCTGCCCGCCTTGTTTGCGATGGCGCTCTGCACGTTCTTCTAGCTTGGCTTCGATGAAATCCGCCTTGGTCTGTTCGAACAAGGACTCGCGCAGCTTTTGGCTAAGCTCTTTGGCAAGGTCCGCATCGCCAATCAAAAAGCGAAATTCGACCAAAGTTGTGCGGATTGTATAATCGTCGGTGGCCATGCGCAGACAATCTTTGACGGTGCGGCTGGCATGGCCGACCTTAAGCTTGAGGTCCCAAAGGATATAAAGCGTGCTTTCGATCACGCTCTCGGCCCATGGGGTAATTTTGTAAGGCGTCAAAAACAGCAGATCGACATCGGAATGCGGCGCCATCTCGCCGCGGCCATAGCCGCCCACAGCTACGATGCTGAGGCGTTCCGATTGGGTGGGGTTGGGCAAGCGGTGCAGCTTGTCTTGGACCAAAACAATTGCCGCGCAGACCAGTTGGTCGGTAAGCCAGCTATAGCTTTGCGTGGCCTCCCACGCAGCGAACGGGCGTTCGAGGAACGCGGCCTTTATCGCGTCCCGCCCTTTGGTGCGCGCCTCAGACAGGATGTCGACCGCGGCGGCTCTGATCGCTTTGGCGTCGTCACCGACTGAACATGCGGCATTTAACGCGGCTGCCACAGCAGCGCGGTCATAAATATCAGACGCCGGACAGATCAAACTGTCCGGCGTCACGTCTTGTGCAGTCAAGGTCACGCGATGGCCTTTGCGTTAGCTTCCCCCGCCAAAACTGCGTGGTGCATTTTCCAGCACAACAACAGAACCATTGCGGATTGTTGCGACGGCCAGCCCCTTTTCGTTCAGGCCGTTGGGCAACAGACGAAAGATTCCAGCGGTGCCTTGGAACCCTTGTGAGGCGGTCAAAGCCTGCTTGGTCAACGCGCCGCTGTTGCCAGAGGCGACAAGCGCGCCAACCGCTGCTATCCCGTCATACGCCAGTCCTGCTAGCGGGTGTGGCCTGCTACCGTATGTGGCGGCATAACGGCTTTCAAAATTGGCAACCGGGGCCGCATCCGGAATGGCGAACAAACCGTTCTGCAATCCTGGCAGGGCCAGCGCTTGGGGCGCGGCGTTCCAGCGGGTCAAACCGATAAAGGTGGTCGAAGCAGGGTTTATACCCGCCTCAGGCAATGTCGTCGCCAAAATGGGCAAATCCGCGTTTACGCCAGCGGTCAAAAATACCGCATCCGCTCCACCTTGGCGGACTGCATTCACGATCGTGCTGGTAGAACTGATAATGCCCTGTTGTGACAGCGGATAGCTGGCCACCCCGGCAAGCTGCGCGCCATTGCGACGGATCGCTTCAGAAATGGCATCACGGCCAAGCTGACCGCCTAGGTCTTCGCCGTGCACGATTGCAATGCGCGACAGGCCACTGCGGTTTGCGTAGTTCACCAAACGGTTGGCCGTGTTGGAAAACGTGTTGCCAAGGATAAAGACGTTGCCGCCTGCGATTGTTGGGTTGTTTGAAAATGCCAGCACATTCACGTTGCGCGATGCCACAGCAACGCCCGCGGCATTCGCGGCCTCAGCAAAAAGCGGGCCCAAAATGATTTGTGCGCCTTCATCTACTGCAAGGGTCGCCACACGGGCCGCCTGCTCTGTATCAGACCCTGTGTTGTAGACGCGCAGATTAACTTGCACCCCGTTCAAATCGCTCACCGCCAAACGCGCGGCGTTTTCCAGATTGTTGGCCAATAGCTGGTCAGACCCGGTTCCAGTGCCACCAGGGACCAATAGCGCGACTTGCACAGGCGCATTCACGTCAATTGACGGGCCGTTGTTGCTGCCCAAACTCACCGTGGGGACGACGTCACAGGCTGCGAGCCACAGAAAGCTAAGGATTGTAAAAAGTCGCACAGCAAACTTGCGGGCAGGATACATTGAGGCCAACATGGGCTACTCCTTCTCAAGGTCGGGCGTTTGCGAATTGCCGCGCCCTTCTTTACTTTGGACGCAGCATAATGCGGGTAGAACATAGGTGCCAGTGATGAATTTCGACGTCCGGCCACTCTCTGCCGGTTTATACTTTGTGGCGACGCCAATCGGGTCGGCGCGGGATATCACTCTGCGCGCCCTTGATATTCTTGCCAGCGCGGATGTGATTGCCGCCGAAGACACGCGAACAGCCAAGAAAATCATGGATATCCACGGGGTGCCCGTCAAAGATCGCACATTTGTCGCTTTCCACGATCATAGCACAGATAAGGTGGTGGAACGATTGATCAGCGCGATGAAGGCGGGAAAATCGGTCGCCTGCGTGTCTGAGGCTGGCACGCCATTGATCGCCGATCCCGGTTACGAATTGGGCGTCGCAGCGGTGGCCGCAGGTGTTGACGTAACGACAGCGCCGGGGGCGTCTGCGGTCTTGGCAGCGCTAACCGTTAGCGCGCTGCCAACGGACCGTTTCGCCTTTGTCGGCTTTCTACCGGCCGCGAAAGTCGCGCGCCGCACCCAAATCGCAGGTTTGCGTGATTTGGATTTCACTTTGGTGTTCTATGAATCGCCCAAACGCCTGGCAGCGATGTTGCAAGATCTCGCAGAAGTGCTGGGGCCTGAGCGAGAGGTCGTGGTTTGCCGTGAACTGACCAAAAAGTTCGAAGAAACGCAGCGCGGCACTGTTTCAAAGGTGCTGGAGGATTTCAAAGATCGCACCGTCAAAGGCGAAATTGTTGTTTTGGTTGGGCGGGCAGGGGCACAAACCATCACAGAGGGTGATTTGCGCATCGCATTAACCAATGCCTTACAAACTATGCGTATCAAAGACGCAGCAACCACCGTTGCAGGTGCATTCGGGTTGCCGCGCAAGGATGTGTATCAAATGGCGCTGGATCTAAAAAACGACGATAAAAGGGACGATTTATGAAAACCGCGATGAAATCTCAGTCAAACTACCATGCGGGCGTTGCGGCAGAAGGCAGCGTTGCGCGGTCTTATAGCCGTCGTGGTTTGCGCTTGGCAGCCGAACGTTGGCGCGGACGGGGCGGTGAAATTGATCTGATTTTTCGCGATGGGGACGCGGTTGTTTTTGTCGAAGTGAAGAAAAGCCGCACCCATGAGGAAGCGGCGCGCAGGCTGCGGCCTCGCCAGATTGAACGGATATTCAACACAGCAAGCGAATTTGTGGCAGGCGAACCCAATGGTCAGTTAACCGAAATGCGATTTGATGTGGCTTTGGTCGATCAAACCGGCGCGATTGAGGTGCTTGAAAACGCGTTGATGGCTGCCTGACACCTTGCGCCTTTCCCAAGCATGGCCCATGTAACTCCGGTCATTAACCGATAGTTAACCAAGATGGGGTCGCCGATGTCATTGCAAGTCGCCATTCAGATGGACCCGATTGGTCCGATTGATATCGCCGCTGACAGCACATTTCGCATCGCGGAAGAAGCGCAAGCGCGCGGGCATCGCCTGTTCTATTATACACCTGACAAGTTGAGCTATCGTGCGGGTCGCGTTGTCGCGCGGGGTTGGCCGCTAACTGTCCGTCGGGAAAAGGGTAATCATTTCACCCTTGGCGATGAACAAGACTTAGATCTGGTTGAGGTCGATGTGGTCTGGTTGCGCCAAGATCCACCGTTTGACATGGGCTATATCACGACGACCCATTTGCTGGACATGGTGCATCCCAAAACGCTGGTCGTGAATGATCCGTTTTGGGTGCGCAATTATCCCGAAAAACTTTTGGTGCTCAACTTTCCCGATCTCACACCGCCCACGATGATCGCTCGTGATTTGGAAACGTTGAAAGAATTCCGTGCAGAGCACGGCGATGTCATTCTAAAACCGCTTTATGGCAATGGCGGCGCTGGTGTTTTTAAACTCAACCAAGGCGACAGCAATCTGGCCTCCTTGCATGAGCTATTTTGCGGCATCAATCGCGAGCCGCTGATCATGCAAAAATTCCTGCCCGCTGTAACCGCTGGCGACAAACGCGTGATCCTCGTGGACGGCGAACCGGTCGGCGCGATCAACCGGGTGCCCGCAAAGGGCGAAACGCGATCCAATATGCACGTAGGTGGGCGACCGGAAAAGGTTGACCTGACAAAGCGGGATCATGAGATTTGCGCCGCCATTGGCCCGCTTTTGCGCGAAAAGGGTCAGGTTTTTGTCGGCATTGATGTGATCGGCGATTGGCTGACCGAAATCAACGTGACCTCGCCAACTGGTATCCAGGAATTGGAACGCTTTGACGGGATCAACATCGCCGAAAAAATCTGGAAAGCGATTGAGGCGCGCCGGGCCTAAGCCATCGCTGGCAGCGTCAGGCGGTAACTGAGCGCTTCGGCGATATGGTGGCGGTGCACGTCGCTCTCTCCACCCAGATCTGCGATGGTGCGTGCAACCCGTAGCACACGATGATACCCGCGCGCCGATAACCCAAATCGTTCGGCCGCTTTCAACAAAATGGCGCGTCCATCCGCATCAACCTTTGCAATCGCATCAAGCACTTTTCCTTCCGCATCCGCATTCAAATCTGCTTCTGCCACGTCTTTGTAACGCTCCGCCTGAATGGCCCGCGCCGCTGCGACCCGCCCAGCAATCACGCGCGAGGGTTCGCCGTCCGCATCGCCATCAAGGTCCAGAAACTTGACTGGCGGCACCTCGATCCGAAGGTCAAATCTGTCCATCAAGGGGCCAGAGATACGCCCCAAGTAATCCTCCCCGCACATCGGCACACGGGCGCAGGCCCGTGCGGGATCCGCCAAATGCCCGCATCGACAAGGGTTGGCCGCCGCGACCAGCATGAACTTGCAAGGATAGCGCACATGGGCGTTGGCACGCGCCACAACGACATCGCCGGTTTCGATCGGCTGGCGTAGCGTTTCCAAGACCATGCGGGGGAATTCGGGGAATTCATCCATGAACAGAACGCCATTATGGGCCAGCGAAATCTGCCCCGGTTTCGCACCGCGCCCCCCGCCCACAATCGCCGCCATCGAGGCTGTGTGATGGGGTTCACAAAACGGTCGGGCCTTGCTGATACCGCCATCCGTCAAAAGCCCGGAGAGAGAGTGGATCATCGAGGTTTCAAGCGCTTCTTTCGGGGCCATTTCTGGCATGATGCCCGGCAGCCGTTTGGCCAGCATGGATTTGCCCGATCCGGGTGAGCCGACCATTAGGACATGGTGTCGTCCTGCTGCGGCAATTTCCAAGGCGCGTTTGGCCTTGATCTGTCCGCGCACATCGGCAAAATCACGGGCTGGATCAGCGGCTACCGCTTCACCGGGTTTGGCGGCGAGTAGGGGAGATTGACCTGATAGGTGGCGGATTGCTTCGCCCAATGTGGCGGGTGCGATAACATCGACCGACCCGACCCAAGCCGCCTCTGCCCCGCAGGTTTGCGGGCACATCAAACCGCGATCCATGCTGGCTGCGGCCATGGCTGCGGGGAGGGCGCCCGCGACAGATATCAGCTTACCGTCCAGCGATAGCTCGCCCAAGGTGATCAACCCGGCAACATCCTCAGCCGGGACAATGTCCAAAGCGGCCAGCAAAGACAGCGCAATCGGCAGATCAAAGTGTGATCCATCTTTGGGCATATCGGCAGGGGACAGGTTGATCGTGATCCGTTTGGAGGGCAGAGCGATAGCCATATGCCCCAGTGCGGCGCGCACGCGTTCCTTTGCCTCGCTCACCGCTTTGTTGGGGAGCCCGACAATGGAAAAGTTCGGCATGCCCGGGGCCACCGCACATTGCACTTCTACCAGTCGCGCGTCGATCCCCTCAAAGGCCACTGTATAGGCCAGCGCCACCATATTGTCCCCGCATTAAGCTCAACAAAGGGTAAATGGTGCAAGGTTTAAGAACCGTTAACGGGCCAAGGCTTTCGTGCCAGATCAAAGTTATAAGGATAAGGATCATGCGTTTCCGTCAGCGCGTCTTTGCGCCAAGTTAGAAAATGCGGGTCGTTCAGATGCGCGGCGATATAGTTTTTTGCGATCTTTGACGCGGGCAGCTGATAAGTTGTCATCCGACAGGCCACGGGGGCATAGAATACATCTGCCAAGGTATAGTCGCCAAATAACCATGGGCCATCTTGACCATAACGCTCCTTCGCCATCGTCCAAAACAATTCGATCCGTGCAAGGTCCTTTCGCACCGCTTGGGATGGTTCAAATCCTTCCCAGACATGGGTGATGATGTTCGGGCATGCCTCGCGCAGCGCCATAAACCCGCTGTGCATTTCTGCGATCATGGACCGGGCCAGCGCCCGCGCGGCGGGATCGTGGGGCAGTAGTGGCACGTCGGGGTGCTGTTCTACCAGCGTTTCGGCCATGGCCAAACTATCGGTCAAAATCCCGCCTTGCGGCGTGCGCATCGCAGGCACGGTGCGCGCCGGGGCGATATGGGCCAGATCGGCGGCCATTGTTCCGGAGTAAAGCCCCACAAGATGGGTGTTATAGGGGAGGTCAAATGCTTCAAGCATCAGCCATCCTCGTAAGGACCAGCTCGAAAAGCTGCGGTCCCCGATATAAAGATCATATGTCATGATCCTAGCATAATCTGGATGCTTTCCCAAATGCCAATGACTTTGCGTGGGGGCGCAGATCACGCGATGTGATTGATCCGCCCTAATGTCCAACGCGTGCTGTCCCATGTGACATCTGTCACGGACAGGTTGTCGATCTTGTGGCCCAAGGCCGCATAGGCGCCTTGCCCGTCGGCCCGTGCAACTTGGGTCAGAATGGCACCGAAGTGGGCGACGACGATGACGGGGCGTCCTTTGGATTGGATCAACAGATCATCCACAGCATCGTTGATCCGAGCCGCCGCCGTGTTCCAGCTTTCGCCGTTGGGCGGCGCGACATTACCGGGGGTTTCCCAATAGGCGCGGCTGAGGTCGGGGTGGGTTTCAGAGACCTCTGTAAAGTGAAGACCGTCCCAATCGCCAAAATCAAATTCACGCAAGCGGGCATCATTAGGCAGGCGTTGGCGGGCGCGGCCAATGGCATCTGCGGTCGCGCTGGATCTGACCAAATCGGAAGAGACGATCAACGCCTCTGCTGGCAGATGATCCGCCAAACGTATGAGGGATTGTGTGTCGCTAAGGTCTGCGGGAATATCGCGCCATCCGACAAAGGATTTTGCATGTGTCGGGCCATGGCGCACCCAGTAAAACTGCGTCATCCCGGCAAGGATCCTTTCAGCGCTAAAGGCAAGCCAGCGGCGACAAACACCACCGTTTCCGCTTGTGCTGCAATGCGCGCATTCAATCGCCCTTGCGCCACGCGAAACCGGCGCGCCAGTGCGTTTTCGGGGACGATGCCAAGGCCGGTTTCGTTGGACACGACAACAATTGGGCAGGGCGCGGTGGTAAGGGCATTCAGGAACGCGTCGATTTCTGCATCTACCTCCAGCTCATCCAGCATCACGTTGGTCAACCACATTGTGGCGCAATCCAGCAGGACGACTTGCTCTGACGCGCAGCTTGAAAGCGCTTTGGCTATATCCAAGGGTTCTTCGATGGTGATCCAGCCGTCACCGCGATCTTTGATATGATCCTGAACTTTCTGGCGCATTTCGGCGTCAAAGACGCGCGACGTGGCAACGTAAACTTTGTCGCGGCCAGATGCGGCAACGATCCCTTCGGCGTAAGAGGATTTTCCGCTCGATGCGCCGCCAAGGATAAAAGTCAAATCCGCCATCATACTTTTTCAAGACTTCTGAGTGATCCAGTCACCGAAACCCGGCGTAATAAAGGCACTAACAACAGAAACACTGCTGTTCAATAACTTTAGGGGGTCCGACCATGGCACTAGATGGACTAACCGACCAATCGTTTTCCCGCACTGCAATGCGTGCAGAGCTTTTGGACGCTGAAACCGAACTGCGCCTTGCCTATGCTTGGCGTGATGACCGCGACGAACAAGCACTACATCGTTTAATCACAGCCTATATGCGCCTCGCCATTTCGATGGCGTCCAAGTTCAAGCGTTATGGCGCGCCGATGAATGACTTGATCCAAGAAGCGTCGGTTGGATTGATGAAAGCCGCCGACAAATTCGATCCTGATCGTGGTGTGCGATTTTCGACATACGCGGTCTGGTGGATCAAAGCATCCATTCAGGATCACGTCATGCGCAACTGGTCGATGGTGCGCACCGGGTCCACGTCATCGCAGAAATCATTGTTTTTCAACATGCGTCGGGTTCAGGCCCGCATCGAACGCGAGGCGTCCGCCGAAGGTCGAAAGGTCGAAGGCCACGTTATGCGTGAGTTGATCGCAAAAGAGGTGGGCGTTCCGCTGCACGATGTAGAGATGATGGAAGGGCGTTTGTCAGGGTCCGATTTCTCATTGAATGCGACGCAATCGGTTGAAGACGAAGGGCGCGAGTGGATTGATGCGCTAGAAGACGATGGGCCGCAGGCCGCAGAACAGGTAGAGGCCTCACATGATACCGACACCTTGCGGCAGTGGCTGCTGACGGCGTTGACGTCGCTCAACGAGCGGGAGCAGTTCATCATTCGGGAACGCAAACTGCGCGAAGAACCCCGAACACTGGAAAGTCTCGGAACAGAGCTTGGCCTGTCTAAGGAACGCGTGCGCCAGCTTGAAGCGGCGGCATTTGGCAAAATGCGCAAAACACTTGAAGCGGAAAGCGCTGAAGTTCAGGCTTTTCTGAATTAAATCCGACAGAATTGAAGGCGGCCTAGGGCCGCCTTCAGATCGGTGCTAAAATAACTTTTTGAATAAAACGAGAGAACCAGCAACAGACGCGATCCCGCCTTAGCGGCGCAGGGTGCCTATTCGCGACAGATCTGGTTGATCCTTTGTGTGATCCACAAAAGAACCGTAATGCCGGAAACCGGCAAAACCCCAAGGCCTCCTATCTTACGGAGCTTTGGGCGAACCCCTCAGATTTTCGTAAGTTCCAATAACTGTTAACCACCACACGTTTTACAACTTGACGTTAGGACAGTTTTTTTGGGTGGTCATACCCCAGATAGGGTAAAATGCGTCAAGTCTTCAAAAAAGGTGTCAAAAGATCCAAGGCATCCCGCCAGTGGCGGAAGAATATTAGTTGCCCTGCGTCATCATAAACGTGGTAGTCGATCCAATCATGTTCGCGCTGGAACTCTTCTAAGGTTTTGACGGGCACCTGTGGATCTTGGGTGCCGTTCAAAAAGACGACGGGCAGGTGACCTTTGATCGCGTCTAGCTCTGCGGTCCAATCGCCGATTTGAGCACCCAGCAGCATGCGCGCGAAACTGTCGTGGGCGGAATAAGATTTGGAAAGGGCGACTTCAGATCCGGTAACCATGGCTTCGAAGACCTCTGGGTCTTCGAAAGTTTCGACATCTGCTGGTGAGTTTCCATATACCGCATGGATAAACCCACGTTTGCCGATTTTGCGGGCCAAAAGGAACCCTGCTTTCACCATAAAGGGGAGAAGGTGCGGCGTGTACTTCGCCCCTGCCAAGATAAAACGATGCCATTTGTCCATTCGTTCGTATTGTTCGGTCCGCGTCATTGGCAGCACGCCAGCGCAGGCCAAAGCCCCGGTAAAAGTATCAGGGAAAAGCTTGGCCAATCGAACTGCGTAATAAAAGTCACCACCAAGGGTTATGATTGGGCATTGTTTGACCTGTTCGACCTCCAGTATTTGCATCGTATCCGCAACAATCGCGTCATCGAGACTGGAGCGCTTGGGCACTGGGTCTGATCGACCATATCCGGCACGGACGGGAACAATGATGCGCAGACCGCGCGCCTCCGCTTCTGCTTCTGCGGTGGCAGGCCAGCGCACGAGGCCGTAGTCCAACGGGAAAAACAATACTGGCGCACCCTTTGGATCGCCCAAGATGAGATAGTCCAACCGTCGCCCATCTGGTGTTGTCAGGCTTTGGTAATCACGCGATTGCAGAGTTGCGTATCCCTGGCTGACAAGGCGTGGTTCTAACTGAGTATCCAATGTCAGGTTCGCCATATCCATGACTGACAGGGCCAGGCGGACCAATTCAACCTGCGAGTTGGTTTCCGTCTTGGACAGGATCGATTTCAATTGAGCACGTACCGTATCAACGGATCGGCCCCGATTGGCCGCAATTTCGGTGACGGAACAACATTCAACCAAGCCTTGAACGATCATAGCTTCGGCTCCGGTCAGGCCAAAAGCACGCTGAAGGATATCGCCAAAACCGTCGGGCCATCCCACCTCGCTCGAGGCGGCTAGGACAAGGGGCGCGCGCCCCTCGGTTTGATATCGCTGTAGACGCAGCACAACAAAGTGCTGCTTTTCCAACGAACGCACCCGCAAAACGGCTGTGTCTGGATTAGATCCGACCAAGAGCGCGCGCGCAGCTTCGCCGATAGCGTGGATATCTTCGGCGTGGACGGCAAGTTTGGTAAGCTTTGCATCGGCGCTGACTTTCAAGCGCTCGACCGCAGCGGGATTTGCGGCCCGAATCGTCAGGCCGTCGTCCAAAACAAAGGCAGATACCTTGCCAAAGGGCGCGAGAAGCCCGTCAAGATCGTCGTCCTGTTTGCTGAGATCGACCCGGTCCAAAAATTCCGCAGCCCGTTGGAAATGCCCGGCAATGATCGGATCGTCCAGTAGGCGAGGTTGGGAAAAATCGGCATTGGCGCGCAAGGGGCTGACCGCGCTTTCCCACAGGTCCAACAAGGTTTCATACCGTTCAGGGTCAAGTGCAACGTCATAAAGACGGTCAATCGCGTCATTGCGATCTTGGTCAGACAGATCGTCTTCAGAACGGGAGTTGCGAGCGGTCATCGGTTTCCTTGCGATTGTTCGATTTCAGTTTAGCAAAGTTAGCCCGTTGAGATAGTCAGGGATTCCATACGTCTATAGGTCGCTATTCACTGATACATGATGTCTTCTAATGTGATCATCGTCACAACAAGGATGCGTAATCTGTAACTTGCTTTGGCTCACCTTATCGGACCCAAGTCCACTTTTGCATTTTACCTTGCCTTTTGTCTTGCACGTAATGTGGGGAAAAGCGTGTTTGGCTTGCGTGCCCTGTGCATTTGCATAGGTTAGCGAGGGATAAGAAAGTGAATATCATGCTAGCTGGCAAACATATCCTGTTGATCATCGGTGGCGGAATCGCGGCGTTCAAATCGCTGGACCTGATTCGTCGGCTAAAGGAGCGCGGATGTCAGGTGACGCCGGTCTTGACCCGTGCGGGTGCAGAATTCGTCACGCCGCTGTCGGTTTCAGCCCTTGCGGGGACAAAGGTGTTTCAAGATCTATTCGACCTCACCGATGAGGCCGAGATGGGACATATCGAATTGTCCCGAGCCGCTGACCTGATCGTTGTCGCACCGGCGACGGCGGATTTGATGGCCAAGATGGCAGGGGGGCATGCCAATGATCTTGCCTCGACTGTGCTGATGGCGACGGACAAGCGGGTGTTGATTGCGCCGTCGATGAATGTGCGGATGTGGGGGCATGCTGCCACCCAGCGTAACCTTGCAACCCTCGTGGGGGACGGGATCGCCGTCGTTGGACCGGGTGAAGGTGACATGGCCTGTGGTGAATATGGCCCCGGGCGAATGGCCGAACCGCTTGAGATTGCAGAGGCCGCCTCAGCCATGTTGGCGGATGGTCCGCTCAATGGCAAGCACGCGCTTGTCACATCCGGACCGACGCATGAACCGATCGATCCGGTTCGCGTTATCGCCAACCGGTCCTCTGGTGCGCAGGGGCGTGCGATTGCTGCAGCCCTTTTGGCGCTGGGCGCGCGAGTGACGTTTGTGACCGGACCTGCGGATGTGGCGCCGCCCATGGGGGCAGATGTGATCAAGGTGCAAACCGCTGCTGAGATGCAGGCCGCTGTTGATCGCGCCTTACCGGCTGATGTGGCTGTATTTGCCGCCGCGGTTGCGGATTGGCATGTGTCCAACGCCAGCGATAGCAAGATCAAGAAAGACAA